>WRJX01000068.1 GCA_009778385.1 Candidatus Bathycorpusculum sp.
CATTCGACACAGGATTAGGCAATACAAACACCACAACACAAATACACACCGCTAGTTATATAGTTAACGAAAAGTTATACTGCTATAATATTGCTTAGCTTTCTAATTAAGGATTTAGTTGTTGGAGTGAGCTTTTTATTTTTAACAGGAATGACTTTGGTTGCGATGGTGCTGTTTCTCCTTGAAGGGCTAGTGCTATACCGTAAACTGAACCCGAAGCGGTCAGGGCAGGTTGAAAGAGACCTGTAATGGAGTGGCAATATTTCGTCACTGATTTTATGTATGATGTTGTGTTATGGTAATGTCGAGTGATTTTCCTAAATTTCGCAAAAATTAGGTGCCAACTGCCAGGCCATAGGCACATCTGCACACTAAGTTAGGCATAGTTTTTGAAGATCCACACTACCAAGTCACAGAGAAATACCTTGGCGTACACTACTGGCACCAATATTAAAGCTCAAAATTTAAGGTGATTACTTGGATACGTATAGTACAGCCTTCATAGCTGACAAAACACGTTGATGCCTAAAATCTCGCAGAGTGTAATTATGTTTTTCAATGGAGGCCAAAGGGTTCATAATAAAATGGGTTGATTGTTTTTACCTGATTTTGCTGCCTTCAGTTATGTCTTTTTCTGGCTGCAGAACTGAAACGTTGCCTTCTTCATTTTCGGCGGCTAGAATCATACATTGGGATTCGATACCTGCCAGCATGCGACGTTGAAGGTTTAGTAAGAAAACGCATTTTTTGCCGACAAGCTCTTCGGTCGTGTAGTATTTGAGGATTCCAGCTACTGCTTGACGTTTCTCTGTGCCGAAATCAACTATGAGTTTGACTAGTTTTTTTGATTCTGGAACTGGTGTTGCTTCAAGTATTTTTCCAATTCTTAGGTCAAGTTTCTCGAAATCGTTAAACGTTATTTCTGCTATTTCTGGTGTTGCCATTTTTTCCACACTTAAGCGTTAGGTAACCTTAAGATATTATTTTTGCCCTCAAACCGTCCTAAATGACCTGTTACTAACAGATGTGCTTATTGCAGAAACTAAAAATTGTAACAATTGTGACTGCGACAGTAAGTTGTATAAAATGTGATGCCTACTTTGTAGTTGAATTTGCTTTTTTCGTTTTTCTTGGTTTTTTAGATTTAGTTTGAGTTGGCGCAAAGTGTTTGAGGTAGTCTTCGAGGGATTTGCGTCTTACTTCTTGCGTTATATCGCCGCGTGTTGCTTCAATTATTTTTCTTGCAACGTCAGATTTGCGTCTTAAACCCGGCACAAGCATATATGCTTCGTCAAGTGCGAGAAGTTCAATAAAAATTTCATCCATCACTTTGAGGTATTCTTCGCCTTTTTTTGCGTCATCTTCCCGTAGGGTGTCAAGGGATAAGCGTCTGTATTCGCCGATGACGTCTGCTAAGCCGAGTGTGTAGTCGATTGATGGTACATTGATTTCTTTGGGTGTGATAAACCTGTCTTCTTTTATTAATGTTAAGAAGATACTAGCCTCTGCGTATTCTTGTAGTGTAGCGCTGAACATGCCGCCGTAGATGATGTCGGGGTACTGTTTGGCGCGGCTATGCAGGTTGGCGATTTTTTCTGTTGCGTCTTTAATCATTTTTTCTGCTTCGAATTGCTTCTTTTGGTGGATTAGTAGTATTGCCTGTTTAGATAAGCTGGTTGCTTTACGCATGTCTTCGTGTGCGTTTTCACGGATTTGATTTTTCTGCAATAGGTCTTGTTTTACTTCTTCAAGGACGGCTTTAAGGATGGCCAATTTTTCACCTAAGATAGTTAAAGCGGCTTCTTATTTATCCGTTTTAAAAATAAGAAACCGTTTTTGACGTTTTGAGATTTACTCCTCAGGATACTTAGCTTTTCTGGAGGTAATGATTATTTCTAGCTTCTGAAAGATGAAAGTGTTCTATGTTATTTTTAGGATGCTTATTTTTTTATGACTTTATCGTTTGTGTCTTTGTGGCTTAATAAAACTACGCGGCTGTCTGTTGATTCATCAATTATGTTGTACCCTGTTTTTTCTGCTAATTTTTCTGCAAATGTTTTGACTTCTGCAAGTTGGGGCATGTCGTCAAATCTTAGTCGTAAATTGGAAAAGCCAATGTGCATGTATGCTTTTGCTTCGATAAAAGTGGGATTAGCTTTCTCAATTAGTTTAGCATATTGGTCGATGTTGTCCATGTTGTGGTTTTTAACAAGGGTCATTCGTAGTGCGGTCCTGCATTTGAAGCTTTGAAGTAGTTCTAAAGATTTGTTGAGGTATTCCCAGGCTTTAGGTATGAGTGGGCGACAGATTTTTTTGTAGATTTGATCATTAGGGGCACAGAGTGAAATGTATAGTTGGGTTGGTTCTTGGGTTAGTTTTGATAGTCTCTCGGGTAGGGTGCCGTTGGTTACAAGGAAGACTGTGAAATCTTTTTGTCGGTAGGTTCTGATGAGTTCACTGATGTTTGGGTAAAGTGCAGGTTCGCCTGTTAAGCTTATTGCTACGTTTCTGGGTTGATATGCTTCTGTTAGTTTGCGCCAATTTACTCTTGGGTGGCCTTTGTAGCCACTAAGAATTTTTTCTTGTGCTTTGATGCTAGCGTTTACGATGTCTTCTGGCTGGTTTAGCGTGGGTAGTTTCATCTCATCCCATGTGACTTGTAAGTCGCCGCTTTGGGCTCGCCAGCAGAATAGGCATTGTTGTGTGCAATAGTACAACGATGGAGTCATTTGTAAGCACTGGTGGCTTTTTATACCGTAAAATTTTTCTTTGTAGCAAACTCTGTCGTTTACTATCGATTCGTATAACCATTTGCAGCGTTTGACTGCAGAGTGGTTACCTATGAGATGATATTTTTGTTTCTTTAGTGTCTGTACAAGAGAGTCTGGAATTGTTTGTTCCAATACGGCACAGTCCCTGATGAATTGTTAATAGGGTACCTTTACGTGTTTTTATATTGTTTCCTTGTTTTCTTCTAAATAATGGTCGTATTTATGTAGGGCTTACAATAAGGTTTATATTATTTCTAAGGAAGAGTAAAGACTAAAGAATGCAAAAACATGCTTTAGATTCTGAAAATTTGAGGTATATCTATTGGCTCAATCAAAAGCTTGTTCACCATCATGCTCATCTTTTAGGTGTGGAAAGAACGCTGCTTGGTTCAGGCGAGACGGTGTTTGGTGCAAAGATGGTGACGAATATTGTACTGTTGTAAAATGTACCTATGCAATGTGCTCTAAACGGCGCTTGCTGTCTCAGGGAATTTGTGGAGAAACCGTGAAACGAAAAACCGTTGAACGGCAACCTGATGAATTCTTTGAGGATGATGATCCAAAACTAAATGCTATGCATCTGAAAGGAAAAGCACTACGTAAACTTAGTCGTCATGAAGATGATGACGATTTCTAATTTTTAATCAAAAAATTGGTTTGCTCGCCCCTTGAGCGAGTTTCCATATTTTTATCTTGATTGAACTCTTTTAACTACCGGTGGTTTTACTTTCTTTAAAATACGGTAACCGCAGATGATGCATTTTGTTTCTCCACCGCGTAACTCTAATTCTTCAGATGGAACGCGTGACCCGCAACGCATACATTCATAAACTATTCCTGACTTTTCCATTAGAAATACCTCTTCCTACAAAGAAAAGCATTTTACTTTTAAACGTTTCCAATAGACAAAGAAATAAAAAATGCGACGAAGGCTAAAAGCACGAGTAACCAGCATGGATTCAGCTAAAATTTATAATTCTTATGATATTATAGGTGACATAGCTGTTATCAAAGTGCCAAATGATGATATAGAAAGCGCTAAAAAAGCTGCCGAAACAATAATGAAACTTTATCCTAGCAAGGTTAAAGCAGTTTTTATGCAGACCAGTGCGGTGCAAGGTGATTTCAGGGTTAGGCAGCTAAAATTTTTGGCAGGAGAAAATCGTACTTTTACGGTCTATAAGGAGCATGGTTGCCTTTTTAAGGTTGACATTGAACGATGTTACCTTTCGCCACGACTCTTGTTTGAACACCAAAGGATATCTAGCCTTGTTACCCAGGGTGAAGTGGTTGTTAACATGTTTTCAGGCGTTGGCTGCTTTTCTATATTAATCGCAAAGGCTTCTGGTTCTAAAGTTTACTCGATTGATGTTAATCCAACAGCGTATGAATGCATGCAGGAAAACGTACGGCTCAACTGTGTTTTTGATTGTGTTGTTCCTTTGTTGGGTGACTCAAAAGAAATTATCCATTCACAGCTGCAAGGTGTGGCTAATCGTGTTTTGATGCCTTTACCAGAGTTAGCTCTTGAATATCTGCCATATGCTTTAATGGCTTTAAAACCGTTTGGCGGTTGGATTCATTATTTTGATTTCCAGCATGCTGCTAAAGGTGAAGACCCAGTTGAGAAAACTCGTCAAAAAGTTGTTGTGTGTTTGGATGCTTTAGGTGTAAGTTATAGTTTTGGATGTTCTCGTGTTATTCGTAGTATTGGTCCTTGTTGGTATCAAACAGTTTTGGATATTTGTGTGTCTGGTTTGCCAAGCAAGTTTTTATAGTAAACAAGTTTTAACTATACAATTGTGAAGCTGACATGAAACGTAAATTAATGGAGATTCTTGCTTGTCCAATTGATAAGCATCACCCCCTTGATCTGCTGGTGTTTGAGGAAAAAGATGAAATCGTTGAGGGTATAATTATTTGTCCAGACTGTCACCGGTGGTATCCAATTCGTGATGAAATCCCAGAGATGCTTCCTGACGAGCTACGTAAGGAAGCTGAAGATCTGCCTTTTCTTAAAAAGTGGAAAGAGCATGTTCCAGAAAATATTGTAAAAGACGGTAAACCCTTTAACTTGAAGGGCTAAACCGTAAGTTTATTTGTTTAGTTTTATTACGGTGTTTTTAGCCGAGGATTCCATAGCTGCCAAGGCAATTTCTAAAGCTCTATAGCCATCTTCACCTGTGATCATAGGTGTTTTCTTTTCGATGATGCATTCAGCAAAATGTTCAAGTTCAGCTTTTAAGGGTTCTTTAAAGGAGTTTCTTGGTTGCACGGTTTCTACAGCATTTTCGATCCATAATTCTTGGCTATTGTAATCTAGTCGCATGATAGCTTCGCTACCAGTTACGTTTAAGGAGCGGATTTTGTATGGTGTTAGCCAGTTGGATTCAATGAAGGCTGTTTTGCCGCTTTCATAAGTGAGCATGATTTGGGCGTAATCTTCAAACTGTCTGTGTCGCATGTTGCCCATTTTTGCATAAATGCTTATTGGTTTTTCGCCTGAGATAAAGTGCATAACGTCAATATCGTGGATTGCTGTGTCTTTTACGATGCCAACGTCTCCTATTCTTTCGGGCCATTGGGTAACTCTTTTTGCTGTTGCGGAGACAAGTTCACCGATTTTTTTAGTTTCTACTGCTTGTTTGATTTGTTGGAGTCCAGGAATAAAGCGCATTAAAAAACCAACACTGAGCTGTAAATCGTTTGCTTTGGCGGTGTCTAGCAGTGTTTGGGCTTGTTTTGTGTCAGTGGCCATGGGTTTTTCTACAAGTACATGTTTGTCTGCGTTTAGGCATTTGAGTGCTTCTTCTGCCAGTTTTATTGACCATGTGCACACGCTGACCGCTTGGATTTCAGGGTTTTTTAGCATGGTTGTGCTGTCAGAGTAAGCTTTTGCTCCATACTGTTCAGCTATAGTTTTGGCACGTTCAGGGTTAACATCGCAAACTGCGACCAAGTTTGTGTTTTCTAGTTCTTTGTAGATTCGGGCGTGGTTTTTTCCCCAGAATCCTGTTCCGATTACTGCTACTCCAAGCTTGTTCAAGGTTTATCTATTCCTCTTCCTATTCCACGATATATGAAGCCTTCTGCTTGTACCTTTTCTGGTTCCGTGATGCCTATTAAATCTACAAGTGCTCTGGGGCTTTTCATGACGGTTTTAAGTTTTTTGAGATTTAACCGTTTAAACTGTTCTTGTCCAGTCAGAATCACAAGACAATCGGCGCCTTCCACAGTTTCGCTTAAGCTTCTTTTCAAAATAGGTGTCGTATCTAATGTTTCATTTTTTGTAAGTAAAGGGTCATAAAGTGTGATTTTTGCGCCTTTAGCGGTTGCTGATTTTATGTATGTTGATGTTGCAGTGTTTTGGTTGGCGGTTCCAAGTACGGCGATTCTTGCTCTTCGTAGACTTTTGTCACAGCTGCGGAGGGCTTCTTGAGTTAAGTTAATTGCGTGTTTGACCATTTCTTCATTAATTTGTCTGCTAAGTAGTGGTAATCGAAGTTTAGCGTTAAGGTTTTCTGCGCTTTCAATTAGCAAGTAAGTTTCTTTTTGGTTTTCTTCTTCCTCAATTGTAGGCCAAAAATTTGAATCTCCCTCGCTGATTAATTTTTGAACTTTAAAATAGTCCATTCCAGCGTTTTCACAGAAGATGGCTAACTCGTTAGCTAAAGCCATGCAGGTGTCATGTTGTGCAATTTTGAAGAGTACCGCAAGTTCTGCAAGTTTAACTTGGTTTGTCTGTTTAACTTTAGGTGTTAATGTTTTAAGAACAGTTGTTGCTATGTTCAAACTTTGCTGATTTGCTGAGGCGATAATTAATTCCATGTTGTTTAAAGATTTTACTGGATGCGTTTTTGAAAAATGCAGTGGGTTGTATGCTAAAAGGAAATCTTTGCCTTCTTTTAACCCTGAAGTGTTTTCGATGATTTCTTTTAGCAAGTTTTCTGTGGAGCCAAAGCCGCCAATGCCTCCATAAATTAAAAGTGCCCCCTGTTTTAGGGCAGCTCCAACTTGTTTATATGCTGCTTCCAGTTCTGAAGTGTCAGATTTTTTTTTTGCATCCATTCTAATATTTATAGCTAAAACGATTATATCGCTTTGGGAAACTGTGTTTTTCCTTACGCTTGAAGTGGTCAAGTTGCCTGTGTCAATGTGTTTTTTTAGGCGTATTTCAACTTCTGGGTTGGTACAGCAGTTTTTGGCTTTGGTTAATCGTTTTAGTAGGCTTGGGTTTTCATCGTTACATGTGACTCTGTAGCCTGCTTCTGCAAAGGCGTCTGCATAAAGTATCCCAATCTGTCCACAGCCAACTATGCTGACTGTGTACTTGGCCCTTTTTTCTTTTGTATCTAAATCTTGCGTTTGTAGGTTTAATACTGAAGGCATGTTGGACAACTATCCCTCTTTTTGTTTGAGACCTGAAAAGGGTATTAAATAGTTTGGAGTAGTTCTTTAAGTCTTGAACTGTACTCCTTAACTAGTTCTAATGCTTTTTCTTTTTTCTTTGCTTCGGCATATAGTCTATAAACTGGTTCTGTGCCGCTAGCTCTAATCAAGATAGCGCTTTTATCATTAAACCAAATTTTTACGCCGTCAATAGTGCTGACATTCTCGTTTTTAACTTGTTCATAAATTTTTGTTTGTAGTGCTGCCTTTTTTTCGTCGGGGCACTCAATTTTACCTTTTTCAATAAAGTACTGTGGTTGTTCAGCGACAAGTTCGGAGAGTTTCTTGCCTGTTTCAGCCATTATTTCTAAAAGAAGTGCCGTGGTCATGGCACCATCTCGGACTGCTTGGTGGGGTCCATAAAAGACCCCGCCGTTTTCTTCACCGCCCAATTTAGAGTTAATTTCTTTCATTTTTTGTGAAACGGTTACGCTGCCAACTTTTGTCCATTCGATTTTACCGCCGTAAGCGTCTGCTGTGTCTTTAATTAGTGTTGATGAGCTTACAGGGGTGACGATTGTTGCGCCCTTATTCTTTAGAAGGAACTGTTTTAGGATGATTGCAAAGGTTTTATCACCCATGTGGATTTCACCGTTTTCGTCGACAAAAATTGACCTGTCAGCATCTCCGTCAAAAGCTACGCCTATGTCTGCGCCAATGGCTTTTATGGTTGCAGCTAAATCCCCGAGGCTTTCTGGGCGTGGTTCAGGTTGTCTGCCGGGAAATGTTCCGTCAACGTTTGCGTTTATGCTGGTTACTTTGCAGCCTATTTCTCGCATCAAATATGGTGTAATTAATCCACCTACGCTGTTTGCAGCGTCAATTACTATGTGAAAATGTTTTTTGGCTATTTTTTCTATGTCCACATGAGTTTTGATTGCTGAGGCGTATTCATCGTTAACGTCTGATAATTCTTTTAGTTCTCCTAGTTTATCCCATGGGGCAAAACTGATTTTGTTATTAAAATAAATTTTTTCGATTTCGGTTTCTTGTTCATGTGATGTTTCGATGCCGTCATTCCATATGACTTTAATTCCATTATATTCGGCTGGGTTGTGTGAGGCAGTGATGATAATTCCACCATCCATTTTATGGTTTTTAACGGCAAACTGAAGGGATGGTGTTGGTCCCATTCCAACAAAGTATACGTTGCAGCCAGTTGCGGTTAAACCTGAAGTTACCGCTTTAGCCAGCATAGGACCACTTGTCCTTGCGTCATAGCCTAAAAGCAGGTTTTTTTTTCCAAAAAAAGTTCCAATGGCTAAACCAATCTTAACTGCCATATCTGGCGTTAATTCAACATTGGCGAGCCCTCTCACGCCGTTTGTACCAAAAAGTTTTTTTGACGTACTCATAAATTATCGTCCTTTACATTTTAACAGATGATGTTTCTTTTTAAAATAGTTTCAGATATCTCCTTAGCTGGGCAAACAGCAAAATCTTCGGTCAAGTTGATATTGTCTTTGATTTTTACTTGATCAGCAATGACACAGCCTTTGTTAATTTGAGCGTTTTTGCCGATGATTGCGCCTTCACCTATTATTGCGCCGTCAATTGTGACGTTGTCGCAGATTTTTACGTCAGGAAAAATTACTGAATTACGAATTTGCACATTATCGCCGACTATGACATTTTTTCCCAAAATTGCATATGGTCCAACAACAGTTTTTTTGCCAATGACAACACCTTTGTCTATTGCTACTGGACTTTTAGTTTCACTTTTTTTAAGTGGTTTGAGTTTATTGGCCATGATTAAATTGTCAAGGATAATTTTGTTGGTTAATATGTACTCTTCGGGTTTACCGATGTCCATCCATAATCCGTCCGTCATGTGGCCGAAGAGTTTGTGCTCTTTTGCAAGTACTGGAAAAACTTCACGTTCTATTGAGCATTGTTTGCCTTTAGGAATATAGTCAAACACTTTTGGGCTTAAAACGTAAACTCCCGCGTTAATTAAGTTAGTTGGTGCTTGTCCTTTGGCTGGTTTTTCGATAAAGTTTTTTATACGGTTACCGTTTTCCAGTTCTGCAACGCCATACCTACAGGGGTCATCAACTTTGCATAAAGCTATAGTTGCTAACGCGTCAGTTTTTATGTGTGTATCAATTAACTGTTTATAGTTAATGTCGGCAAATATGTCTCCGTTTAAAACAACGAACGGTTCCTCATGGCCGATTATTTTTTCTGCGTTTTTTATTGGTCCAGCGGTTCCTAGCGGTGTTTTGGGTGGGTCAATTGTATATTTAATTTTTAGACCATATCTGGGTGGTTTTTGTTGTTTTATGTGAAATTGGGTCAAAGCGTTAACTGCTAGTACGGCTTCTTTTATTTCGTTAGTAGCAAGTCCTTCGAAAATCCATTGTAGCAACGGCTTATTTATTATTGGAAAAAGTGTTTTAGGTCTGCTACAACTTAAGGGTCGTAGTCTTGTTGCAAATCCACCTGCTAAAATCACTGCCTTCAAGGAATGTCACCTTTGGTGAATTACAATAGTTGCGAGTTTTTATATAAACAATTATGGAAAACGCTGTTATCTTAAAATGTTAAAAGATGGTGTAAATAGCGTTAAGTATCAGACAAAAATTTCCTAAAAAGAGGTTAGAACCGAAAAGACACTTTTTGCTTGTTGAAACACAAGAATGTGTTGGACGTAAAAAACTAATGCAGTAAATGTATAGCTGTTAACATTAACACTGCCTGAAAAGGGTGGTTACACATGTCATCCTCTCAGAGATATGTTACGATTTGTAACCGCAAACACTCAGTGCTGTTCCTACCGTTTATATAAACCTGATTTCCCTCCCTCAATAAGTGTGTTGGCGCTATCTGCGATACTGGGTATGCGGTAATGTAAGTCAATTTTTGTGCTGTATTTTTTGTGTACGGTAAATGTTTAAAAAGTATGGTGTAATTAGTTAGCCTACATGAGTCTTGCGTTTGTGAGATTTAGATTGGCTAAATCGCTCGACAATACATGGTTGATTGTTCAATGGTTGAAGGGAACTATGGAAACAATAACATTAGAGGGGTTAAAACACAAATGAAAAACCTAACTAAATTTTTAACAATCTTATTAGGAGTCACATTAATCATAACAATTCTACCGACTGTGACATTAGCAGAGGGCGAGAATCCTGCTGTGGATCAATTAGTTATCCAAATCAATGCAATCCATGGATTGCTCGCTTCGGTTGATCGTTCTGACCCAACTGTTGTTAATGTAGATGGTTTTATTCTTGAACCTGAGTCCGTGTTTTCAACACTTGCGCTCAATATTGGTCCAGGTATAACGGTGAGATGGCGCGCTTGTATTGTGTTATGGCAAGCCCTTCTTTGATATCTTTTTCTGGTGAGGGCACTTTTGAAGTGGGACCAGGTGGCTGGCTTTATAACACTGGTAGGGGCAGCACCATTAGGGCGGCAGGCGCTAAAGTTGTTGTGACTGGTACCAGCAGTGCTGGTTCTGGTGTTGTGCAAGCCACCAATGGCTCTGCCATTCTGGGGACTGGTTCAAATACTATTGTTATAGTGGAAGGTGGTTCAGTATTTGGTGATGAGACTTCTAATTTATATCCAGTTATAAATATGAACAATCAAGAAAATACGGGTGATAATGTTTTTGTGTACGGTGGTTCCGTGGTAGCGATAGCAGACTCCCTATACGTAGATTCTAATGGTAATGTCGTAGGCTATGGAATTCAAACCTATGGTAATGTTGTAGTAAGTGGCGGCAAAGTTTCCAGTACTACGGCAAATGGTCGTGCCATAAACCTTGTCGGTTATGAGTCTACTGCCACTATTAATGGAGGCGAAGTGTGTGCCGATGGTGTCGGCGGAGTTGCAATCTCCAGCGCTACTACCAATGTAGCCTCTGTGTCTTATGCATCTGTGTATGTAACGGGTGGCAAGGTTTGGGCTACTTCGGGCTATGCTATCCGAACTACTGGCGCAAATTCAATTGTTGAGGTTACGGGTGGCATGGTTTCGGCGACCTCGGGTAATGCGATTCGCACAGAAGGAGCAAGTGCTAGCGTTACGGTTAGTGGTGGCTTTGTGTTTGCCTATGGCAGCGCGATTCCAGGTACCAATAATGTCATTCGTATGTATAGCGGTGGCACACCCATAATCGATGATCCAAGTGTTGTGGTTGCGTGGAACCATCCATCTATTGGTCCTCATTTTGTGTATATTGAGGGCTCTCACACCAATCTTATCGTCTCTCCTGTTGGTAGTACCGTAAATTGGCACAATGACAATGTGCACAGTGGCATTAGTTACATGAATGGCATGAACACGGGCTTTTTCCCAATTAGTAATGTAACGGTGACTTCATATAATATCCGCTATGTGTTAAACGGGGGGTCTTTGCCTGTTGATGCGCCGTCTAGTTATAGTGGTGTTGATCTTGCGCTTGATATTCCTGATGCGTTTGGTGTGTATGAGTTTGATGGGTGGAGTGTAGCGTGTGCTAATGGTACTGTGGTTGTTGTTCCGGCGGGTTTCAGTATTCTTGAAGGCACTTATGGGGATCTTACTTTGACGGCTCTTTGGGATACTGGTGTGTTTGCTGAGTACAATATTGTGTATGTATTGAATGGTGGTGTTGATGTCTTTGGTAATCCCTCTTTGTATACGGTGGAAGGGTTACCGCTTGACATTGTTGACCCAACAAGAGCGGGGTATGTCTTCTTGGGTTGGACGGTGAAGTATGCTGATGGTCGTACTGTTGGTATGGTACGGGCTTTTAGTATTACCGAAGGTGTCATGGGTGACATTGTTTTGACTGCAAATTGGGGTGAAGATGTATATTTGGAAGAATATGTTGTTATTTACAATGGTAATGGACATACAAGCGGTACTGTACCCATAGACAGTAACAGTCCCTATCTTAGTGGTAGTCAAGTGACTGTGTTAGGTCAGAATAGTTTGAGCCGAAATGGCTATACCTTTCTTGGTTGGACAACAAACCCTAATTCTAATGCCCAGGCATACCTTGTTGATTCAACCTTTACCATAGTAGATAATGTAGTGTTATATGCAATATGGAAACAAACTGTTTGGTATAGTGTGAATTATCAACCGGGTGCACATGGTACATTTGGTGAACAAATCACCGATAATCTCTCCTATGGTGACCCTACCCCTAAAGCGCCTGAGGTATCGGGTGAAACTGGCTGGAAGTTTACCGGTTGGTCCCCAGTGCTAAGCGTAACCGTTACCAATAATGCAGTTTATGTGGCCCAATGGACGCAAGAGATTGTGGTAGTGCGCTTTGTGGATTGGGATGAACGCCTTTTGAAGTCTGAAACGGTCTCCTATGGAGGCTCGGCATCTGCTCCGGCTAATCCATATCGAGTGGGTTATAACTTTACAGGTTGGAATCGCGATTTCACTAACGTAGTCTCTGATATCATTGTTGTGGCACAGTACAGCTTGATAGATTCGGGTGATGTGTCGCCTTCTCCGTCTGTTACGCCTTCTCCATCTGTTGCACCTCCTGCGACTGTGTCGCCTTCTCCGTCTGTTACGCCTTCTCATAGAGACAACGAGACTGAGGCGCCATTGGAGGGTTGGGCTCTTGCAAATCTGGTTCTAAGTGCAACAGGTGCTATATTGGCTGTTTTAGGGGCTATTTGGGTGTTGTTGAGGAAGGGTGATGCACCACAGAAGCAACACAGAAATATGTGGTTAGTTGCGGTGTTTGTTCTTGGAGTAAGTGGGGTCGCTATGTTTCTACTTACCTCGAACCTGAGCCATTCAATGGTGCTGGTAAATAATTGGACCGCTCTAAATGCTGCTATATTCATAGTGCAAATCATCTGTCTCACATTGGCATCTAAACACAAAAAAACCGTTTAAGAGAAGGCGACAGCTTTCTCTACTCATTCCACAATCAACTATCCACCAACTATCTTTAGGTAGCCCCAACTATTTTTAGGCTTTAAATCAGTTATGCTTTTTATCAAAACATCAACCTGTTTGTTTATCCCTTCTATAAACTCGGCTCCAATTGTTGTTCCAAAAGGGCTCAAAACACGACAATTATGTGAATTTTTTTTAATGCGATGATTTAGCTGTGGTGTCCTTTTGGGAAAAATTGGTTTTTAAACTGTTAGAATCTATTCGAGCCCTAACTTTTCGAATTATATCTGAAATGTATTACTTGCAGAAAAGTTAGTGGTCAAGTGTAAATCTGCAAAACAAGACGGTTTGCACTTTGGTTTGTGTGCCTTTATGATTCACTCTCATATCTCTACTCACTCTTGCTCTTGCAGACCACATCTACACTTTTGGATTATATTGGTTTGTGGTATTCTGGTTGTCTAGTTATCCCCGAGATGATCTCTTTTAGGTCTGTTATTCCCACTCAATAGTTGCTGGGGGTTTATGGGTTATATCATAAACGACATGGGTAACCTCTGGGATTTCATTGGTTATTCGAGTAGAAATTTTTTCTAGTACATCATAGGGGATTTTGGCAAAGCTTGCAGTCATGGCTTCACGGCTTTCCATGGCTCTAACTGCGACTACATAGCCATAGGCTCTTGTATCACCTTTAACGCCTGTAGCTTTAGTGTCAGTAACTACCGCAAAGTATTGCCAAAGACTCTCTGCTAAACCTGCTCCTTCGATTTCTTCACGAACAATTTTGTCTGAGCGTTTAACAATTCTGATTTTTTCCTCTGTCAATAAACCAATGATTCTTACTGCTAAACCTGGACCTGGGAACGGTTGTCTGTTAACTAACTCGTTGGGTAAGTCAAGCATTTTTGCAACTTTACGTACCTCATCTTTGTATAGCTCACGAAGGGGTTCAAGGATTTTTTTAAACTCAATTTTTTCAGGCAAACCGCCAACATTATGATGGCTTTTGATGTTGTCGCTATTTTTGCTAAAGCCTGATTCAATGATGTCGGGGTAAATTGTGCCTTGGATGAGATATTGAGCACCGGATTTTATGGCTTCTTCTTCAAATACGCGGATGAATTCTTCACCAATTATTTTACGTTTGCATTCAGGTTCAGTTACGCCTTCAAGTTTTTTGATAAATCTCTTTTGGGCTTGTACAACAATAAAGTTAATTTTGAATTTGCTAAAGGTTTCTCGTATGGCTTCAGTTTCGCCTTCACGCATAAATCCATGATCAACATAGACTGCAGTTAATTTTTCATTTAATGCTTTAGCAGCTAAGGCTGTAGATACGCTTGAATCAATTCCTCCACTTAAACCAATAATGGCTTTACCCTCGCCCACTTCAGTTTTTAATTCTTGAACCATCTTTTCAACTAAATTTTCCATTTGCCAATTAGCTTCACATCTACACACGTTGAAAATGAAATTATGTAGCATACGATTGCCGTTTTCAGTGTGGATAACTTCTGGGTGCCATTGAAGGCCATAAATGGGCTTATGTTTATGCCTAAAAGCTGCAACAGGACAGTTATTGGTGTGCGCTAAAGCTTCGAAATCGCTTGGTAAACTGCAGACCGTATCACCGTGACTCATCCACACCTTCTCTTTTTTACTTAAACCTTCAAGAACCCCTACAGGGTTATCAACGGTGACATAAGCTATGCCATATTCTTTACAATTTGATGATTCAACTTTTCCTTCAGTTAACTGCACCAAAATTTGATGCCCATAACATAAACCTAAAATTGGTACATTACCTTCCAAGATGCCGGGGTTCAATTTTGGAGTGTTTTCTCCATAAACACTTGAAGGTCCACCGGATAAAATTAAGCCTTTAACATTGAATTTTTCATTCAAAGCTTTAACTTCTTCAGGCGAAATATCGTGAGGAACAATTTCAGAGTAAACATTTTGTTCTCTAACTCTTCTGCTGATTAAGTGACAATATTGCCCTCCAAAGTCAAGTACTAGTATGATGTCAATTTTGGTTTGCATTATTTCAGCCTCACTATCTGGATTAATCCTGCTAATTTAACGTTACTATGAATCTGTCAAACACAGTTCAATTACCGGTGACATATTCTACACGTTATTTGATACTCTTAAACTAAACTTTTATAAATATAACCACGTGAATATCAAAAAGTATGTTTGAAAAACCTCAATTTGGATGGAAAAACGTACAGGAAAGTCTTGAATTTGGATCTAAATGAAACTGATGTGAAAATCCTTAAAAATCTCTTAGAAGATGCAAGACTCTCAAGTAGACAAATAGCCAAAAACGTCGGCATATCCGTTGGCACAGTCCTATCTAGAATTAAAAAAATGGAAGATGAAGGCCTAATAAAAGGCTACTCAGTTACTTTAGACCATGAAAAACTTGGATACCAATTAACCGTTGTAACAGAAATAACGGTCTCCAAAGGAAGGCTACTTGAAATGGAACTGGAAATAGCAAAAATTCCAAGTGTCTGTGGTGTTTATGACGTAACCGGCTCAACAGACGCTGTTATTATAGCTAAATTCAAAAACAGAGCAGACTTAGGTGTCTTTACAAAACGCCTGCTTGCTCTACCATACATCGAGCGAACTAACACACATGTTGTTTTAACGACAATAAAAGAAACCTTTAGATTGCTATAAAAACACAATCAACTTTTCGTTTTCTAATGGATGTGATTCTTTTCTTTTCGATAGGTGGCTTCTTCATGTCCTCTTGTGATTTTAGTATCTGCTTCAACTGAAGTAGTTATCCACGTGTTTCCACCGATTACCACGTTATCTCCAATAACGGTGTCTCCTCCAAGCAAGGTTGCTCCACTGTAAATTACAACATTGTTACCAATAGTTGGGTGACGTTTGCGACCTTTGATGATGTTACCTTTTTCATCTTTAGGAAAACTCAACGCGCCCAACGTTACACCTTGATAAAGCTTTACATTCTCACCAATTTCTGCAGTTTCACCGATGACAACACCCGTGCCGTGATCGATAAAGAAGCTTCTGCCAATTTTTGCACCTGGGTGAATATCAATACCTGTTAGAGAATGCATATGTTCACTCATAATTCTCGGAATTAACGGCACACAACGAACATAAAGTTCATGTGCTATACGATAAGTTGTTATCGCCATTACACACGGATAACTTAGGATAACCTCATCAGTGCTTACCGCAGCTGGATCGCCATTGTATGCTGCTTCTATATCACTACTAAGCGTCGAACGAATTTCTGGAAGCACTTCAAGAAGCTCTTTAACAACAACATGTGCACGTTTCTGACATATGTCTTGCGGACATTCACTGATTTTTCTGCATATATATTTGAGGCTTTTTTCCACTTCATTGGTTAAACGTGTATAGATAGAGGTTAATTTTGTTCCTAAATGATATTTTATATTGGCTTTGCTGATTTCAGAATCACCAAGATAGCCTGGAAACAGAACTGTGAAGAGGTCATCTAAGACTTCGATGACAACATTTTTAGATGGTAAATCTTTTCCTTCAAGATGATCCATCCCGCCAAAAGTACTATAGTTAGACACTATTTTCTCTACAAGATTAGGTAAGCCATTTTCAACCCATCGCTCTTCACTTTGATGCTGATTTTTCATGAGCATTTCAATCATTTTATCTGAGTTCCAACAATCACGTTCATCACTGCTTCTCTTCTTGCATTCTTCACAGTTTTTAGAGTCAGACAGGTTAGATTTTGGCTCCATATTCTTTGCTTCCCCTTTTTTCTACTATGTAGATTAAAGATGAATATAAAAAAAGCGCAACGGTAACGAAAACTTAGACCGTCGGGTTTGTTTGCGGTTCTGCGAATAATGCGGTGCTAAGATATCTCTCACCTGTGTCTGGCAGAATGACAACAATAAGTTTCCCCCTGTTTTCAGGGCGCTTTGCAACTTCTATTGCCGCAAATAATGCTGCACCAGCAGAAACGCCCAATAATAATCCTTCTTTTTGAGCGGCATCTCTTGTTGTCTTGATGGCGTCATCGTCTGAAACTTTGATAATATCGTCAACCAAATTCATCTTTAACACATCAGGTACAAAACCTGCACCGATACCTTGGATTTTGTGTGTTCCTTTTTTGCCACCGCTTAGAACCGGTGAAGCTGCTGGCTCTACTGCAATGGCTTTAAAGTCTGCTTTGAGGGGTTTTATGTATTGGGCTACACCTGTTACGGTTCCACCTGTACCGACACCTGCAACGACAATGTCTACTTTGCCGTCTGTGTCGGTCCAGATTTCAGGGCCAGTTGTTTCTCTGTGGCTTTCTGGATTAGCTAAATTTTTGAATTGCTGAGGCATAAATGCATCAGGAGTGCTTGCAAGGAGTTCTTCTGCTCTTTTAATTGCTCCACTCATGCCATCGGATCCTGATGTTAGAACAAGTTGTGCGCCGTAGGCTTTGAGGAGACTTCGGCGTTCGATGCTCATAGTTTCAGGCATAGTTAAGATGAGTTTATAGCCTTTTACTGCAGCAACCATGGCTAGACCAATGCCAGTATTTCCGCTAGTTGGCTCAATTATGGTCGAGCCCGGCTTGATTAATCCCTGTTTTTCTGCTTCTTCTATCATGAATTTGCAGACACGGTCTTTGACGCTGCCACCGGGATTTCTAGCTTCTAGTTTTCCAACTATTGTTGCGTTTAAGCCGTTAGTTAGTCTGTTTATTTTTACAAGCGGTGTTCTGCCGATTGTTTCAAGTACGTTATCATATATTTTTGTCATTTCAATCACCTTTTATAACAGGGTTATACACATCGTAGGAACAAACTCTGCTAAATCCCAAAAAACAAACACGCCCAAAGTAATAAACAAATCTAACACAGAAACCTTGGCTCCAAAGTAAAGCCTTTAAATGTAACAACTAATTTATATCAGAATACAATCCAAAAAACAGCAACACAGTATTCTAAGCGGAGGTCGCCCAGCATGGTCAAAGGCGTAGGACTGAGGCTCCTATCCTGCAGAGGTTCGTGGGTTCAAATCCCACCCTCCGCACCA
>WRJX01000069.1 GCA_009778385.1 Candidatus Bathycorpusculum sp.
TTTTAGTGTTTAACATGAGACCTCAAAGTCTAAACCATGCTTTTGAGGATAGGCTCCAGACGCAAACGGGTATATCCCACCCCCTGCACCATTTATAAATAAATTAACAGCATGTGCATAAAAAACTAATTTGCAACCAACCTACACCATGCCTATATGCTGGTTATAGACTTATGGTATATTTCAGTTTTTATCTTTACGTGTTAACGTATTATCGCTTCGTCTTTGTGCTGTTCTATTGCTTATGTGTGACACCTTACGTGTGGTAGCACCAATTATTTTTTATGCGATAGATGAATTATGCAACGAACCAAAGTTTATATTTCCATTAACGCTATATTTTCCTAAAATTAGCGAACTTGTTAATATGAATATCACTTTAAATCTAATGTCTACTTCTAAAAATAGGTTATATACTCTCTCTTGTAAGGGTACTCTTGCTCGTTTGTTTTCTTTGTTGTTTGTGGTGTTGTTGGTTTTCTCCTTGCTTGTCGGCGTGTTTGCGCCAAACGCTAAAGGACAGACACCCTTTACGGTAGAAAAAGTCAGCATAAAAATAACCACTGGTGCAAACACATACCTGCAAGGTGACCTTGCCTCATTCCAAATGACCAGCAACACAACTCCAACGGGCAAACTCTACGTTTATGACTCCATCGGCGAACTCCACACAATATTAGACATCCGCACAACTAATTGGTTCCCAACAGATTCTGGCGACTACGCTTACAAACAACTCGCTGGTAGTCTACATGATGCACTCATCCAAATTCCAGTAGACGCACATACAGGTACATGGCAATGGAACGCAACAATCAACGATACAAACGAACAACAAACATACACAGGCACATTCACAGTAAACCTACGCCCAACAACGCCAACACCAACCTTGACACCAACACCAACCTTGACACCAACACCAACACCAGAGATAACCTTTAATGGTAATGAGGAGCCCATAGGGTCATCTGTGATTAGTCTGTGGGTGTTGTTAGGGTTATTTGTTGTTGGGTTAGTGTGTATTTTTATTTTTATTGTGTTATGGGGTATTAGGTCAAAACGATTTTGACTTGATTTTTGTTGTGTAGATGTTATGGAAGAGTGCGTTTGAGCGAGGGTTTTTGTTGGTGGTCTTCTCGTCTTTACCTGATGTTTCACCCAAACCGATTCTTGTCAGCTAAAAAACCACTCTCAGAAAGATTCTGCTTAAAATACGAATATAAAAATCAACTGGAAACATACGCTTAGACAAAATATCGCTCCAAACGCCAACTTTACGCTGATTCTTGTTGGGAACCAAAATCAAAAACAAAGAAACCGATCACAAAAGAAAAAAAGAAGTTTTTTGGTGTTATCGCAAACAAGCGTATGTTCAAACTCTGCAAGCGGCATCATTTTTGTGCCATCTTATAGTTAGATGGGGGTAGTAGGCTTATAAAGAGCCAATACAGTTTAGGCCGTTGTAATCATCTGCACAGCAGGTCATTTTTTCTATAAGTGACATGTTTAAGCCTGCTACTTCTACGGCGTCAGGCATATCTGATAAGGGTTTTAAGACAAAGGCTCTCTGCATGTATTCTTTATGTGGCAAAGTTAAGCCGTTTGTATTAATCACACAACCTTCATAGGCTATTATGTCAATATCTATAAGTCTTGGTCCCCATCTAAAGGTTTTTTTTCGACCTAAAGTATTCTCAATATCCTTAACTTTAATGCGTAACTCAAAAGGATTTAACATTGTTTCAACAAGAATCGCTGCATTATAAAATTTTTCCTGATCGGTATAGCCTACGGGTTCTGTTTCGTACAATTTAGATTTATTTAATATAATTATACCAGTGGAATCAAACAACATTTCCAGTGCTTTCTGGATATTTTGTTTTCTGTCACCTATGTTTGACCCTAATGCTAGTACAGCTTTGTAACCTTTATCCACTTCTGCTTTTGCAGATGGACCTGTGCTAACATCTGGCGTTATGCTTGTCTTCACGTTTATGTCCTGCATTAAAATACAGTTTCGGCTTCTTTCAATTTCTACACCGACATGGTCAAATTGGCCTCCTAACTGGGCTTTATTTTTCATGACTCTAATTTTGATTTTTTGTATGCGCAGGTCATATGAGAAAACTTTTTCCATAATTACATAAGAAAGCCGCTCAAGGAGCATGAAACTTTGCGTTTCAATAACTGACTTTATTATATCGTAAATATCAGCGTAATTAACTGTATCTTGTAAATTATCACTTAGATAAGATTTTGATATGTCTGCCCATATTGCCATATCTACTATGAAAGACTGCGGATATTCCTGCTCAAAATCCAGAACACCGTGCTTTCCCCATGCTTTTACGCCTTCAATTAATATTTTATCCATATAATGCACCGTTGCTAACAGTTTATGTGCCCCTAATCATTGCGTCGCTCATTTTTACAACTTTATACATTTCTTTCACGTCATGTACCCTTATGAAGTCAATTCCTTTAGCGATTCCAAGGGTAACAGTAGCTGCAGTACCCTCAATTCGCTCATTTACAGTAAGTCCGAGAACTTTGCCTATCATGGATTTTCTTGAAGTTCCCAACAAAACGGGGTATCCAAGGCATTTAAGCTCATCTAGCCTGCGCATTACTTCCAAATTTTGCTCCAACGTTTTACCAAAACCTATACCGGGATCCAAAAGAATACTATTTTGGTTTAACCCTGACTTTGTTGCTATATCAACACTTTTCCTCAAGAACTTAATAATACAACTGAAAATATCCCCGTGAATGGGCTGGTCTGTATTATGCATGGCAATGATGCCAGCACCGTATGAAGCTGCCAGTTCAGCAATTTTAGGTTCTTTTATCAAACCATTGACATCATTAATGATATGGGCACCTGCTTTAAGCACATTTTCGGCCACATGTAATTTTGAGGTGTCAACTGAAATGGGTACGTTAAGTGTTTTTACCAGTTTTTCAACAACACCAAAAATTCGGGCTAATTCTTCTTTATCATCTACAGCTGTATATCCTGGTCTTGTAGATTCGCCCCCGACATCAATTATATCTGCGCCGTCTGCAACCATTTTTTCTGCTTTACGGCAAGCAACATCAATAATCGAATCAGTATCCCCAACAGGTAATTCGCTTGACATTTTATAGGTTGTTTCCTTGGGGGGCATATTTGGAGTTTCTGCAAGAAGACCATCTCCAGAAAAAGAGTCAGTGGTAATGTTCAAAATGCCCATGATGTATGTTTTTTTGCCGATTTCGAGCTTATGTCTTCCACAACAGTAGTAAGATGTTTCTTTCTTTTCTATGGTCTGTGTGGCAAGTTGTATTTTGGAACCTATGTCTGTTAGTATTCCGGGTTGTGACATAAGTTTCATAAACATTTTATTTATTTGATCCAAGTTGCCCATAATGAACGTGGTTGTATTTTCCATTGGATCATTAATTGAGTCTTTATGGACAACTGCGTCTCCGCCGCCGTTTAACATTTCCTGTTTAATAATATTTGCCGCAAAGTAGGGGATATCTTCAACAAACATACAAAGGTGAAAAGCTTTAGGCGCCATACCTTGTATGATGTTGGTATCAGTTTCTATTTTGCGTATTTCTTCCATGGCTTCATTTAGATTTTTCGGATAAACCATTCTGGCGTTAACCATGATTAACGCCCCTTGCAGTCGATATGTCATTCTCGCTGATATCGCCTTTTATGCAAGTGGTAACGGTTTTAGCTCCTGGCTTTTTTACGCCTCTCATTGTCATACACAAGTGTTCCGCTTCGACATAAACGTACACACCTTGGGGATTAACGATTTCCATTATTGTTTCAGCTACCTGTGCAGTAAGCCTTTCCTGCAACTGGGGTCTTCCGGATAATATGTCAATTATGCGGGCTATTTTACTTAGGCCTAATATGCGTCCACCGTCAGGTTTGTAGGCTATACAGGCTTTTCCTATAAAAGGTATTAAATGGTGCTCACATACAGACTGAAAAGGAACATCTTTTACGATAACAAGCCCACTATTTTCTGGCTCATAAAAAATTTTAGTACATTTTTTTGGATCGGTATGTAAACCGGCAAATATTTCCGCATACATGTCAGCCACTCTTGAAGGTGTTTCAATTAGCCCTTCGCGGTCAGGGTTTTCACCAATCGCATACAAGATTTCCCTTACTGCGTTTTCAAGTCTCTTTTTGTCGATCATCCGCTCACTCTTTGCCTTATCTGTTTATTCACGTTAAATGCTTTTACTTAAATACGACTGAAACTGTCGATATTCGATTTAGCAAGCAATAAAGTTAAACTAGCTTTTTTACTTGCCGTTTCTTTAAGACCCCCTGAACGTGACAACTTAGTTACCTATTAAGTTTGCTTAACAATTTAGTGCCACCCATAGTGAGGGTGATAATACCAGTTGTTAACATACACGAAAAGCAATAGTATAAAGGACTGACGTATGGGAAGCTGACCGTGAGAGACGACGCAGACTACAAAGGGGTCTTAATGGAAAACTCGATTACGTTCATCATTAAGTATGCTTCGCGGTTGCTTTCTATACCATGCCCATAACATTATTCAGTGCAGCGACAAGTTGCTCTTGTTCACCGCTACCGTCTGTCTTGAAGCGTACATACGGAAGTCCATACTTCTCCAAAATTGTGTTCTTCAGCTTGTCACGCTCTGCCTGTCGTGTTCCCTCCGCGTGAAACTCCGTACCGTCAACCTCGACGACAAGCCGCGGCACCTTCCCGAGCTTATCAAAAATGAGAAAATCAACATGTGATAGAATACTCTGTGTGTACTGTTTCTCATTTACATCGAGTTTTGCCGTATCTCGGAGAAGCATCTTCAGAGGCACGTGTACAGCTACGTCAAATTTCATAAACTGTTCTTTACTAAGCACGTTACGAATCATTCCATACATCAGATTTTCGCTGTCATACTCAGATATTCTTCCCTGTGCACGCAAAAGTTCATTTCTTTTTTCACGATATCCAGCATACAGATAATCAAAAACTGAGTAAATCGTGCTTTGAATGACAGCAAAATTGTTATACTCAACATAGCGCACAAGATCACTAATATTTGTGTCGGGTGCATCATCATCACTGTTTATCACTACTATGAGCTGCTCAATCGCACGTGAAACTGCAACGTTCAAACGATTTGCGTTGTCGGTGAACTCAGAGATTTGGTTATCCACTGTTGAGAGGATAATCACGTCATTTTCACGACCTTGAAATTTATCAACTGTGTCTGCATGTATACTAGTCCCAATAAAAGCCTCTTGCAACGCGTTAGTTTGGCTACGGTATGGTGTAACTATGCCAACGGAAGCGGTACCGGTAGCAAGATTTTGTTGCGGAATAATCTCGTTTTTTATCATGTCGATTTGCCTCTGATTGACGTGCTCACGGGCGTGATTTCCCGGTTTGGTCTTGTACACAATAAGGGGCTGACGTGAGGACTTTGGTTCGGTTAAAACAATTAACTGGTTGTTATAGAATTTCTGATTACAAAACTCAATTATCTTTGGGTGACAGCGATAATGTTCACGTAACAACGTCCGGGGGACGCTTGGGAATATTTCCAAAATTGCAAGCAGTAGACTATGATTCTTGTATCGATAAACTTCGGGCAAGTCGAACTCTGCGAAAACTTTGTCAGTTTTCTGCGCAGTTTTGGAATCAACTACGTTTGGAAGCTGTTTTAGGTCACCGACGATAACTGCTTTTCTTGCACACGACAACGCGAGCGCACCTGTTGCAATGTCGACCTGTGATGACTCGTCTATTATTACGTAATCATACATAACCTTGTGTGAAAGACTACTACGAAGCGAATATGTAGTGCTTAAAATTACGGGATATTCATAAATGAGCGCTACTGAGTTTTTCCACAAGTCGTCGAGTTCAAATTGTTGACGCTTGATGTTTTTGTATTTTTCAGCAAGTTTGTCGCGGAACAACTGTGCAGACAACGCAGAATATTCATTCATCTTCGTATTGAAATCAAAGCATTCAAGTTCCGTCTGTAACAACGAAACATTTGTGGTTAATTCAGCAATTTGCGCCGTATACCAACGTTTTTGGCAAATTGCAATCATCATATTTGGGTCAGCTGAATAGAATTTTTTGTTTATAACGCCACGCAAAAAACGGTTGGAAAGTCGCTCAAAAAATCCAGGCATTTTATCACGCTCGACATATTTTTCGCAGACAAGCCATAATTCGAGAGCGGCAGTGGCAGTTGTGGTTGACTTCAAATACAGCGAAGATCGTGTATCTTTATAAGCGTAATACTCACAAAAGTGTTTAAATTCAATCTCTAATGCGGCAAGTTTCTGTCGAATTCGCGACAACTCGTTTTTCTTTTCAAGCATTGTACTAAGTGTAGTATCGAGATTTTGGAGTGATTGTGATATTGAAATTTTGTTTTTCGGTTGTAACTCCCATGCAGTTAAATCGGGCAATGGCTTTTGGGATTTAATGAATTCACGCTTATTGTCGGAATTTCCGAGATAAGCAGCGATAAAATCAACTTGATATTTCTTCAGCTTTTCGAGCACATTAGCGGTCGCAGAATTATTACTTGACACGACAGCAACGCTCTCGCCACGCATTACAGCGTTTGCAATGATGTTCAAAATCGTTTGCGTTTTTCCTGTTCCCGGTGGACCTTCAATTATTGTGAGTGGATTTGTAAGCGCGTTATCAACCGCTGCTTTTTGGCTCATATTAAATCCAAACGGGTAAACAGTGATTGCTGTATTTACTTGCTTTACCGTACGCAACTCTCCGGTAAGAAATGCAAAAAACATACTCTCTTCGCTTATAAAATCGATTTTTTCGTAACGGTTCGCTAAAATATTACCAATACGAGAGTCGTGTAGTCCAACTGTTTGCGCTATACGCTTAAGATACTCAAAACAACTCAATGTCGTAACATTTGACAAGGTAGAGCGCTTAATCTGCACGTTATTTGCGTTGTACGAATATGTTTTACCGTTTGAATAAGTGATGCTAATTTTGCCGCCACTTTCGCTCCAAGCGTGTATGCTATCGGTTTTATCTTCACCCTTGACAATTATTTGCACCTTATCTTTAGACACCACAATCACCCATTCATCTATCGCAAGCGAGATAAGCATTTTCCTAAATTCCGCAATCCATAGACACCAACTTCAGAAAATATGTGTGAATTCCTGACAATTTAGACCTTAATTGAGAAATAACCAGTAATTTGCGTTTTTTATAACACAACAATTGATGTCTGTACAGGCACCACAAACACACCATGAAAAAACCATTAATTACATATTCTTTGATTAAATCCTATTTTACAGAATTTAAAAAGCCGCTAACATATAGGTACCTAAGATATGCGAAATTTAGAATTTTGCCCCATGCAATATTGCCTTATGTAGCAGAAAGTACCAAAACTAATCCACATACAATACTTTAATAGCCATAAATTGAGAGTGTTCACATAGATATAGGGGGTCAATTTTTTATGTTTTACAGGTTTTAACGCTTCTTTCTGAGAAACAAGTTTTGTAGTTCACCATTTTTTCACACAATCGCAGTCTTATAGCAGCCATTACACCATTGTATCTTTAAAGGTGAAAACTCTCAAAAAGTATTCATCTAAACATACACTCAAAGGATAAACCAAGAAAACAGCTCAAACAATTTTTTTATCCGAAAAACTGTATTGACAAAAAACTTTATCAAGAAACAAACAAAATACGAACTATATGTCAAGCATGAATAAAACTGTGCCATTTATGCTGATTTTCTTTTTCATAATTGGTTCATTCGCAGCAGCATTTAATCCTGTTTCAGCGTTAGTGTTAGTTGAGGACACATGGTATACAATAACATCCATGAGCCATCTACGAAATAACTTTGCGGCTGTTGCTGTGGATGGCCTAATTTATGCTATTGGTGGTGACGCTTTTTCTGAATATTTGTCAACTAATGAAAGATATGATCCTAAAACAGATAAATGGACTACTTTAGCATCTATGCCAACTCCACGAAGTAATTTTATTATTGTAGAGTGTCAAGGTAAAATTTATTGCATGGGTGGTATTACTGCTAATGATGGCACTGTTACTGCTCCACCAATACCACCACCTTTACCGCCGACTAGCACAGTAAGCGGCACTGCTTCTAATGATGGCCCTGTTAATACTCCAGTTCCACCGTTATTTCGTCAAATAGATGTAGTTGAAGTTTATGACCCAGTTACTAACATGTGGGAAAGCAAGGCGCCTTTACCAAATTATGTAGATGGTATACAATCACAGGTTGTAAATGGACAAATTTTCATTATAACTCCCAATGGAGAGTTGTATATGTATAATCCCATTATTGATAAATGGAGTAACAGGGCATCTTTATCAATTAAAGAAGAGCTTTTGCAAACTCATGTTGTAAATGAACAACTTTTTGTTATAACCAAAAGTGCCCTCTGCATGTATGACCCGGTTACAGATACGTGGACAAATAAAACAAGTATGCCTACATCAATGACGTATGCATTTTCAGTTGTGATGGATAACAAAATAATAGTAGGTGACTTGTTTAACATATCAGAGATTATTTTTGGTAACATGTATCGAGCTCAAATGAGAGTAAACATTTATGATCCTATAACTGATGTGTGGCAGGTCGGTAAAACAACTACTGAACACCTATTTATGCTGGGCTTTACTGTGGGGGTGACATCGGGTGTTTATGCACCTAAGAATGTTTATGTCTTAGGGCGTGAAGCCCCTACAGAAGATGTTCTTAATGTAAAACCGTTTACTTTGGTTTATGATCCTATAGGTAATGTTTGGTCAACAGCAAGCGCCGTTGTTGGAGCTCCATATACTATGCGCAAAACGGTTGTTGTTGATGATGTTTTCTACATAATAGGCGGTAGTGTTTCTAATGTTAAGTACGCACCTGTAGCTTATCATAATTCACAGGAGTATCCTGACCCTCCACCAGATGCTACCGCTCCTTCTACTACACCATCGCCATCTGATGTTACTTCTTCACCTGCTCCATCTGCTACTGCCCCATCAACATCTGATGTTACTTCTTCACCTACACCTCATGGACCTGAAGGCGCATGGCCTTTCTTAACCAGATCGGTTGTTATAGCTGCAACAGTTCTAATGGTATGTGTTGTTGTTATGTCAGCATTGTTTTTCTATCTAAGAGGAAGAAAAAGAAACAAGAGTGATATGTATGAATAAAGTTTTAGTCTTTATGCTGCTTTTCTTTTTCATAAGCGGATCGTTTGTCACAGCATTTAGTCCTGCTTCAGCGGAATTGATTGTAGATTCTTGGTATGAGAAAACGCCAATGTCTCAGCCACGCTGGGGTATGGGGGTTGTTGCTGTAGATGGAAAAATCTACGCCATTGGGGGTTCTGTAGCAGATTCTCCTCTTACCAATAGTAGCTGTGTAGGTACGAATGAGCGATATGATCCTGAGCGTGATACCTGGACTATTTTAAAGCCTATGCCTACGCCAAGAATGACTTTTGTTATAGCTGTTTATGAAGGTAAAATTTACTGTATGGGCGGCATAATTGGTATTACCATTGAGCCGGCTCCATGGGGTTATCAGGGTGCTTCAGATTATGTTACGTGTAATGTAATTGAGGTTTATGATCCAGCTACTAACAGTTGGACCATTAAGACGCCCTCTTTTCCTATTAGAACCTCTTTATTTATCTCTTCACAGGCACAGGTCGTTGATGGGCAATTTTTTGTTATATCTGGTGGTAAAGTGTTTGTGTATGAACCAACTAAGGATTTGTGGACCGCAAAAACCAGTATGCCGCTAGTTTATCGAGATCAGCTCCAATTTGGCGGTTCATTGTCTAAACAAAGTAAGAATATAAGTGATTTATCGCACTGCACAGTTGTAGTGAATGGACAAATACTGTTTTTCTATGATGATTTGGGTATTGTTGATACTTTTGATGGGTCTTTTGACACTTTTGAGTTAGCTTGGTATCAGAGAGTTATAATTTATGACCCCAAAAATGATGTGTGGAGTGAGGAAAAAACAGGCCCAAGCGGAGGCTCAACGACATTTGACGTAGGGGCAACAACTGGTGTGTATGCCCCTCAAAAAGTCTATGTCTTAAAACATACTGGAGATGGCGACGCTAATAATTGGACATTTAACGGTGTTTATGACCCTTTTAGCGATAAATGGTCAACTGCCAAACCCATGCCCATATTTACTACAGAATATTGGAATATTGTGATTATCGACGATATTTTATATGCAATAAATCCATCACTAACCTATCAATACATACCACTTGGATATAGCACCATTTCTTCGGTTCCTGAGCAGTCTAAACCTTCGGCAACTACGCTTATTGTAGCCACATTTGCCATAACAGTGGGAATTATTGCTACAGGTTTATTTTTCTACTTAAAAAAAGAAAGTTCACGTAAAAAGATGGAAAATGTTAGAAAAATCAGGTATAAAAGTTTGCCAAAACTGGCGGGTCGTGAGGGATTTGAACCCTCGACTTCCAGCTTAGAAGGCTGGCGCTCTATCCGTGCTGAGCTAACAACCCAGTGGAAGATAAAAATAGCCTTTCATGTTTTAAGCCTTGCTATTAATAAAAACAAAAAACTGATAGTATAAGCAGTTAGGTTTTCCAGTCTGGTCCTGCTTTCTTACCTAACAGTAGCACTTGAATGTGTCCAATAACAATAATTATCAGCCAAACTGTTGAGTAAAAGAAGTAGTACGCAAATAGTTCATGTAATTTAAGTTCTCTAAATCCAAGTTTGCGTGAGAACCCATAAAACACTGTAGCGGTGATTCCGAAACTTGTTAGCGAAATCGCCATTATTTTAAGCACATCTGCCATTGCCAAGGAGACCAAAAAAACCGGTAAAATGATGTGAAACCTAACTGAAAGAAACAAAGAGAACACAAGCATTGAATTGTATAGCCAAAGGCTGGGTATAATAATGCTTAACAGGAAAGCAATTACTGATGGATATAGGAAAAACAAACCAGGTAGAAACACGTGAGGTTTCTTAGCGAATTTTTTGGCCAATTCGCCAAACCAAGCTTTAAGCCATAATGCCTGTCCGATTGCCCATCTTTGGCGTTGATTAAACCATTTTTTCCAGTTGGAATGTACAACGTTTTTTACTTCAACATCCACAGTGTAAGTAAAACTGCTGTTAGCTAAAAACGCCCGAGTTGCTATATCAATGTCCTCGGCAACAACTTTATGAAAACCCCCTATTTTTTCAAAGATTTCCCGTTTAATCGCAAATGCTGCGCCGTTAAGTGCAGGACAATTATGCATGAAATGATTAGCTATCCATGAGCTAACATTAAAGGTAAAATACTCGTAATATGCCATTTTGGAAAGAAAAGATTTACCTTTAATAACCTGCTTTTTAATATCCACAACATCAAAACGCTCTAATTTCATGATAATTTTTTTCAGAAAGTTAGAATCTTCAGAAATCATTATGTCTGAATCTAAAAACAGCAAAGCCTTACCAGTGGAATATTTCACAGCTTCGTTTAACGCGTTTGCCTTGCCAGTTCGTTCCTTGTTAAAAATGAACTTTACTTTGTCTTGATACCGTTTTGATTCTTCTATGAAACGGGGCGTTGCTTCATCTACCGTTACAAAAAGTTCTTTTTCAACATTCTGAGCAAGCAAACTATCTAGAGTGCCACCTAACTCGTTTGACTCCTTGTACACAGGAATAAAAATACTTATGTCAGGCAGGTGGAATCATCCTCTCAAATAGCGCTGTACTGTCAGCCTGCATTACAATTTAAGCTAATAGGCTGTAGAAAAAAATAACACATGTTAGCTCATATTTAACATATAATTATCAGCTTACAAATTTCACTTATTTAATTACAGTTTCAAGTGCCAATACTGTTTTGATGGTTACTTTAGATGTATTTTTGAAAAAATGAAAGGTACGTAATGTTTCTACGATTTTTATAGATACTTTATTATTTCCCCCTCTTAAAAATGATTTGCAATGACGCGTATTAAAGCTATTTCGCTGTTTTCTGGTGGGCTAGACAGCATTCTTGCAACACAACTTATCCTAAATCAAGGCATAGAAGTCATTGCGTTCAATGTGAAAACACCCTTTGGCATCCCCAAAAAGGATGGGGTAAGTGAAGCAGAGGCAGCAATAAAACAATTAAACATCCCCCTAAAAATTGTCACCGTTGATAAAGAATACATCCGCATGCTTAGAAACCCTAAACATGGCTACGGCAAAAACATTAACCCCTGTATAGACTGCAAAATCTTTATCATAAAACAAGCAATTAAATACGCAAAAGAAATCAGCGCAGACTTCTTATTCACTGGAGAAGTGTTAGGGGAAAGACCAATGTCTCAACATGGTCCAGCGCTTAGAACCATCGAGGAAGAAGCAGGTCTAAAAGGCAAACTATTACGACCGCTCTCCGCAAAACTATTGCCTGAAACCATCGCAGAACGAAAAGGTCTTGTCAACAGGAGCAAACTGATGGATATTTCAGGACGTTCACGTAAAGCCCAATTCCAATTAGCCAAAGAATTTGGGATAACCACTTACCCTTCACCGGCAGGTGGTTGCTTACTAACTTGTGAAGAATACTCCAAAAAACTTGATGACCTGTTTGAACACAAAAAAAACGTTTCAGGCGCTGATGTGACACTGTTACGGTTTGGCAGACATTTTCGGTTAGGTGAAAACAAAATCATTGTTGGACGCAATGAAACAGAAAACAAATTCTTAATGTCACGGAAAAATAAAAGTGAATACTATTTTGAATTACCTGACATCGTTGGACCAGTTACCATATTGCAGGGCGCTAAAACTAAGAAGGCAATTCAGGTAACAGCACAACTTACAGCATTTTACTCTGATGCTAAACGAGAAAAAGTCAAAGTTAACTATGGCAAAGACGCACTTGACAAGTCAATAGAGGTTATGATCCCTAACAGAGATGAAGTAGATAATTTACGAGTAGGCAAAAAAATAGTCACCCAACATTAAATTTAACAACAATCTACAAAAACCTAAGCGCATTGAAAACCAGTTAACTCGAAGAGCAAAATAGCTTAAGACAAAACAAGACTTGACCGACCCCAATGTTACAGCACACATAAATTTAATCGGCAATAAATGGGAAAATTAGATGTTTACATCAGATTAAAAACATATAATTTCCAGAAATTTAGATTCATAAATAGGATCCTCAAAACGTGGCGCCTTCAACCAATGCCAATCCTTCAATTAAACTGTCACAAAAACCCTCATAAAGCAAGCTTTATAGAAGCGCTATGAAAATATCCTTCATTTTTCATAAAAACAACACATATGCTAACGGCCCTTAGAATCTACAAAATAGAAGAAGGGCGTTTGAGGCGTGTTAGGCGTTACTTCCGGAAGTTTTTCTATATTCTCTTTTTTTCTTTTTCAGAAAAAGTTCCGCAAGACATGCCCCAAACGCCCGAAACGCCCAAACATAAAAAGACGTGTAACTGGAAAACTCAAGTTTTACCAGACATGTTAAGTTAAAAGAAAAAGGATAGTTTATGTGAAGATAACAAAAGGAAAAGGCCCTCCAAAAAAAAGAGGTTACATAATTTTTTCAAGGTCTTTAATAAAATCCTCGAAAACTTTTAATCCACCATTCCAGAAATCCGGTGCCTGAGGGTTCAAACTTACTGTTTGTCCAATCTCTAAGGGTGACAAGCTGCTACCAGCGGAGAGGGCTTTTTTAAGTTTTGGTACAAATGCTTTGCCTTCCTCTAAATATCGTTCATACAGTGAGTACACAAACATTTGGGCGTAAACATATGGGTAATTGTAGAAGCGATAGTTTGCCATGTAATAATGTGGTTTCATGGTCCATTCAGCTTCCATCTCAGGGAACCATTCTATGGCATCACCGAAAATACAATCACGCGCTTTGGTCCAATGGCTGCAGATGGTCTTATAGTCTAAAAACTCATCCTGTTCAACTGAGTTGTAAAGCGCTTGCTCAAACCACACACGCGCAGTTACTTGGAAAGCAGTCATACCAGCCTCGTCTAAAACTAGGCACAACACAGCTTTGCGTTCAGCGTTAGTTTTTGCTTCTACCAAAAGCAAATCCGTTAAGAGCAATTCACCAAAAATGGATGCAGTTTCAGCCACAATTGAGGGCACACTAACGTTTAGAGGCGTTTGGTTATGTCCCATGTACCAGTCATGTGTTGCATGGCCTAATTCGTGTGCCAAAGTAAAGACATCACTTAGGGTGCCGTTGAAGCTTTGTAGGATGTAGGCGGATTTACCGTTGTAATAGTTTGCACAGAAGGCGCCATTTCTTTTGCCAAAGCGTGGTGTAGCGTCGATGTGGCGTTTTGTAAACATTTCCTTAACCGCCTCAGCATAGTCTGGGTCAAAACGGCTGTATGCGCGAATTATTAGATCTTGAGCTTGATCATAAGTGAATTTAAGTTCAGACGTGCCTGGCAAAGGGGCAACTATATCATGATTTCCCAAAACGGGTAGGTTCATAAGTTTGGCTTTGATTTTAAGGTAATGCCTATAGGTTTTTGTGCCTTCCTCAATACTGGCGAGCAGGTTGTTAATTATTGTTTGCTCTGTGTCATTGTTGATTAGACTGGCTTCCAGAGGGGTTTGATACTTTCTGCGTTTAGAAACTGTTACCCAGTCATTGCAGATGCTTCGAAGTGCGGCTGAAAATATTTCACCGTCTTTTCCTAGTAGTCCATAAATGGAACGGTTAGCAGATTCGCGTGTTGCACGATCAGAGTGCTGCAGTAACCCGTTGGCTTCACCATAGTTAAGGCTCTTCTTTTCACCCATAACGGTGACTTCAAAGGTGCGAGTGTTTAACCATTTACTTTGCAGTTCTTCCCAGGAGTTGACGCCAAACTGGTCTTTTTCAATAATGAGTTGTTCTTCAATCTCTGACAATTGGTGCTCAATGCGTCTATAAACCCGTTCCAGCATGTGACGGTAGTTAGCTAAAACTGGATTACTGATAAACTGAGGCTTGTTTTTTAGCAAAGCACCTAATTCTATGCGGTAAAAGGCAAGTTGCTTGCTGATTTGGGCTTCAAGCTTGCTAATTTTGTCATTTAATGTCTGCGCCTCAGGTAAAGTCATGTTAGCCGCAAACACTAAACCCGCGTAAAGACCAACATTACTAAATTTTTGGTTGAAAGATTCAAGGTCTTGCAGGCAACCAAGTAAGCCTTCAGGTGTTAGGTCTGGGATTTTTCCGCGATACTTTTTTTCAAAATTTGCTGCCATTGCTGTGGCTTCGGTTATGGCTTGACTGATTTTGGGATCATTCATACCAGAAAAAAGCTCAGATAAATCCCATGTTACTTGCTGTATGCTCAATGTTTAATGTTCCTCATGTAAGATATGTTCGCGAGATATTTTGAATTTATGCTTCACGCTAAAATGCAAAGAGCAAACTAAAAAAGAGGGGTTAGTTAAAACAAAAAGTTTTATTGCCTAAAAAATAGGTAAATATGTTTAAGCAAGAATTGTTGGTTTTTTGCTTTTTTGACTTTCGCTAAAAGTTTGAAGTATTAGCTTGCTGCCTTTTTTGACTGTGATACAACTAGTTCCACAGATGGGACAGGGAACAAATTCATATTCCCCAACAAAGTCAAACTCAAAGCGTTCACGACATTGGGGACAATGAAATAGTATCGACAATGAATTTTTCATTAAGTATTCTCCCGTTATTTATTTTATATACAATTTAGCATGTAACATTAGTTTCTTGAACTATAGAGAAACAGCCCACTTGTATTACAATAAATTTGTAAAACGAAATATATTAATATTTCTGCAAAATTAAGGCTTGCTTTTCCGGAAAAGACAGTAAAAGTAAAAGGCTCACTCTACCCTAGAAAATGCCTTACATTTTTGTAGCGTAATATGTGCAAGAGTGAGAATGCTTGGACATATATAGATCAGTTCAAGAAACATTAAAAACTACAAAAGAGCATAAACAAAAATTATAAAACGAGTTTTCATTGAAAAAAGAAAAGGGGGTTATGTATGTTTTAGAGCAGTTTACTTCTTTTTGAAAATCAAGAAGCAAAGAAGCATAACAGCAATTATAGCAATTGTTGCACCGATAACAGCGTAAAGTACTGTGTTACTTGGAGCATTTTCTACACCATCTTCAGCGACCACTAAATATGTAGTTGCAAATGAGTTGCCATATGATTCGTCGCCCATGAAAGTTGCCGTAATAGTATACTGTCCTGCAATTTCTGGTATCCAATCAGAGTAGCCGAAAGTACCGCTGTAGCCATCAGAAGTGATAGTAGCTATATGGAAAGAATTACCATTTGGATCAACCGCATCTAACGACACAGGAACACCAACTAAAGTCACATTGCCGTAGATACCACCTATTGGCGACTGTAAATGTATATTTTCCATCTGTGCAGCCATAGACTCTTTAGAAACACACGGAGTACCAGATTGAGCAGGAGACAAGTCAAAAACCGTTCCAGTCAAAAGCGCCTTCTGACCTAATGCCAAAGGTACCTGTGAGGCTGAAACTGTAGTTTCACTTAAGCCTATGCCAAAAGTGTACAGAACACCATATCGTTGAGCCATTTCTAGGTATCCATCTGCTACCACTAGGCCACCACGTCTCAAAAATATGCCACCACCCATGCCTACAGACCATATTTCTTCGCCGGTAAAGACATCAATGCATACCGTTGGTTGTCCTCTGTCAAATGGTGTTTCTGGTGTGTGTCTCTGACTGTACGCGTATAGTTTCCCATCTGCACATACTGAACCTATGACGAATGGATAAACTGTCTCTCCAGTTCTGCTACTTGTATATGGAGTTTCAAATGATAACGCTGCTTTTTCAAACTTCCAATTGATATTACCTGTAGCCCAATCGATTGCATAGATACCTGTTTGAGCAGACCAGAACATTTGGCCATAAGCTGATGTGGTAGAGTAAGCACCCCATCCAGGTTCATCCCATGGATAATCTAGAGATTCAGTTTTCCATAACTGGTTACCTGTTTTCAAATCGAGTGCCAAAAAGTATCCCTTAGCAGAGAGCACTGCTATTGCGCCATGATCTGCAACACATGCTGAACCACTGTATTGCAGTTCAGCAAGTTCCTTAGTCCAACGTTGTATACCAGTGTACAAATCATAAGCCGTCACATTCATTCCAGTATATATTCCGCCTGTTGAAATAGATGATATTGTACAGCCGATACCTACGTTCCAATCAGTCATTGAAGCAGTAGGAAAAGAACTTCGTGCGTATGTTGTGTTACTTACAACACGGGTAGCAAAGTCACCAGAATTGCCGTATGTTGTCCAGTTGATCAAACGATACCTTTCCGCGCCAGCGTCAGCACCGAGATCTTGTATACCTAAAACATAACCATTCTTATAATAAGTCCCGCCACTGCCGGTCATAGGAGCAATCGAAACGTTAGTCATCATGACACCGGTATTTGGATCGTACTTTCTTAGATATCCATTACTTATTGAGAGGATCTGTGGACTAGCTGGTTTGGGTTGTGTAGCCTCAATTTGTCCGGCTGCTAGTGTGTATTCAATGAGTGTAGGTATGTCTTCTCCGGGGTATAGGGGTCTTTCCCAGTATACTTTGCCAGTGCGTATATCATAGCATTCCCAGTATAATTGCAGATTTGCTCCATTTGGAGCAGTTTTTGGGACAGCATGATAAGCTCTGCCCATCAAAACGATGGATGCCGTCATTTGCCAACCATTCTGAATAGCATCAGGTGTAGTAGAAAATGAAAAAGGAAGCGAATTCACGTCAGATCCAGCACCATAGTCGCCACCCATAAGGCCACCCATTTGGTATTCACGTTTCCAGACAATATGTGCAGATTCAGGTCCTGTAACCCATGGAACAAAACCGTATGCAGAATTATAGGTTGGATTAGTATTAGGATATAATTTATCCCACGCTTCACCACCGCCAAATCCAAACCAAGGATAGGCCCCTATAAAAGGCCATAAATAACGTTGTTCTTCACCAATAGGTCTTAACCAGTACCCATTTGGCCGCTCTAAATCAAAATATGACCAATCGAGCACATTATTTTCTTGTACAGTTATTGATATCTCATGTGAAGAGGCAGGTTTAATTGTAATTGCAGTAGGATATAGCAGTTTAACTTTTTGTTGACTGTATGGGTAGTGTGTAGTTGCAGTGTTTGAACCAGCTAGCAACAAGCTCAGGTGACACACA
>WRJX01000070.1 GCA_009778385.1 Candidatus Bathycorpusculum sp.
CGCACTACAGTTGGGAACGGAACACGGTTTAACTTCTGAGTTCGGAACGGGATCAGGTGGAACCCGCGCCCTCTGGCCGGCAAACCTAACACTACACCACATCACCACCTTATAAACATTCATTTTTTCCAAAACACCTTTTTTATTAACTGATAGCTTAGCAATAATCAATTATCCCCCTTTTACTCCCAATTAGATTCATCTTAGAATGAAAAACATCCACAATTTTAGCATAGCATTACCACCAAAGCACAGTCTCAAACTTTAGAAACGTGCCATCTCAACCCACAACCCTCACTATCGTTTCCAGAGGCATTTTGTCCAGGTTGTATCAAAAATTGTTGTATGAAATTTTAAAAGAGCAAAACCAGTCAAATCCACGTATCTATGTATCTTTAGCTAGGTAAGTATGACGGGCACAGAATCGCCTATTGTTAAACTGTTTTCAGTAACCATGCAATCCAAAGCAATAATTCTAACGCCTGTTTTTTCTGCGGCAACTAACGCTTCCCCAAATGCTGGATGTGTTTTGTTGTTAGGCGTAAAATAGCATACATTATTCATTTGAATTACAAAGACAACCATTGCCTCGTATCCTTCCCTAACGCACATGGCTAATTCGTTTAGGTGTTTCACACCCCGATCAGTTGGCGCATCTGGAAACAGGACCACGCCATCTTCCTCTAAGGTTACACCTTTTACCTCAATGAATATCTTCCGCTCCTCAGCCTCTACATAGAAGTCAAAGCGAGAGTTACCATGCGTTACTTCCGATTTGATAAGAGTGACACCATTTACGCACCGCCCAGACTGCAGATACTCTAAAAATACTTTATTGGGTGCTTGGCTGTCTATGTTGATAAGTCGTCCATTTTTCCAAACAGCAATCAAATCACACACAGTTTTACGCTCAAGGTTATTGGATTTTTGTAAAACAACTTTTACACCAGATACAAGTAGCTCTTTACATCGTCCAGTGTTCTTCACATGGGCCACAATCTTTATGCCGTCAAGGTCAATTTGGGCAATAAACCGATTAGGACGGGAGAGAAATATACCTACACAAGTATTTGAGTACATCATTTTATCGAGACCACGCTTCTTCTACATTAATCTAAAATATTGTTCTGCTTTTTAGGTCGCCAGATGATTTTTGTATGCTCAGGGAAAGCGTACTAGGGACATTGATGTAACGGATTTTACCTTACTTCTTGTTTTTTGCTTTTAAACGTTCAAAACGTTTTGTTATATCGGCTTTTCGTTGCTCAGTCTTTGCCACGTCTACGGTGTAAAATGTGCCATCCCCTTTCTCATCTTTCAGTACATCGCCTTCGTGGACGTTTTTGCTGATTTGTGTTAAGGGTATATTTTTTGTTGTTTTGCCGTTAATTTCACAAACGGCTATTTCGTTATTTTCTATTCGGTCAACAATTATCATGGCTTACATACACCACATGGCTTATACCCGGCGTCTATGGCATCTTGGTAAGAGTCAAAGTATACTCTGTTTTGTTCTGCAGGTAAAGAGCTACAGGTGGATAAATGGAAGGTTTTAGAATTTTTATTACCGACATATGATGCTGTTTCTTCAATCGGTGAAGAGGGGGTTATTGGGTGATCGTGGTTGGGGTTTTCTTCTATGGTTATGTTCTTTCCGTCACTTACAAAAATTATCGTGCCCATTTTGTCTGTTCTATATATGGTGATGCCTTTTCCGTTTAGGCGTGCCATGGTTTCGCTATGTGGGTGCCCATATGGATTATCGGTGCCGCAGCTTATTACTGCATAGCGGGGCGATACGGCATCTAAATATTTCTGTATAGTGCTTGTTCGTGATCCATGATGGCCCACTTTTAGTACATCTGCTTTGAGCGATAATCCACTTGTTAATTGTGCATTTTCTGATTTTGTACCTGCATCTCCTGTAAACAAGAAGACAGTCTCGCCAAATGTAACACGTAAAACAACTGAAACCTCGTTAAGATCAGTATAATCGGTATTGCCTGGTGCAATGATCTGTATGTTTGCATTGCCCATGTTAAAAACTTGATCAACACTTGCTATGTTTAAAGGTATATTCTTTTCATCAATGGCTTTGATTAAATTTTTATAAACTGTTGTTGTATGAGGTTTATCTGGCATAATTACTTCACCTATGCTCTCCATTGCCCTAACAACTGCAGGCATAGCCCCAATGTGATCTGAATGTGGATGTGTAGCCACTAAATAATCCAATTTAGTTACCCCATACTCTGCCAAATAATCAAGCATAAGTTTATCTTGACCAAGGTTTCCAGCATCTATCAGCATGGCATGATCCCCCGTTTTTAAAAGAATACTATCTGCCTGTCCAACATCAAGGAAAATAACTTGTAACACAGAGTCATCTGGCAAGACTGGATCCGCCGTTGCTATTGGCGTAGGCAGATTTGTTAATGATGGTGATGCAACAGGTGACTCTGCGGGGAAAAGAGATACAGGAGAAGATCCATTAATTAATACAACCCCAGCAATCAAAGCTACAATAACTAGTAATATCGCAAGAAGCGACGATTTTTTCACCATAGACAAACAACCGCTAATAATCAATAGAGCCCACCATATTAGCGTTTTCTATACCCACTAAAAAATTACAGCACAAAAGCTCTAATAGAACCCTAAGACACACAAAATGCAATGGGTTCTAAAAAAGTAAAAAATAGACGACTGATTGGCGGGTTTTAGTTTGTGAGGTCGTATCCTCTGGCTGTAACCATTTTGCCGTTAACCAGTTTGGTCGCAGAGTTGCCAACTATGATAGTTGTTACCATGTCAATTTCTTCGTTAAGCAGGTTTTTCAATGTTGTAACTTTTGCTTCTTGACCTTCTCGACCAGCTTGTCTAACGATGCCAACTGGTGTGTCTGGTTTTATGTGTTTCATCATGATTTCGTATGCTTTTGTTAGAGGCTCAATTCTACCGTGACTTTGTGGATTATAGAGCACTATGGACATGTCTGCTTGGGAAGCTAATTCTAACCTTCTTTCAATCTTTTCCAGGGGTGTTAAAAGGTCACTTAGACTGATTACGGCAAAATCACTAATCAACGGTGCACCAAGGAGGGCCGAGGCAGCTGAGGCAGCTGTTACACCTGGAAGGATTTCAACGGGAACTTGGGTTTTTTCTTGAGCAACAACTTCCAGCACAATTCCTGCCATACCATAAACACCTGGATCTCCACTACTGACCATAACAACTTTGTTGTTTTCATTGGCTTTCTTGACGGCAATTTTGGCTCTTTCTACTTCTTTGCCCATTGTTCCTGAAATGATTTCGGCATCCTTGCGGACGATACCGCGAATTAGCTTAATGTAAGTTCCATAACCAACGACTACATCAGCCTCTTCAATTGCAATGCGCACTTTTGGGGTCATGTGCTCAAGGCTACCTGGGCCTATGCCGACTACGTTTATTTGCCCTCGGCTATTGCCACAGTTGTCCCGTTCAGTTTGGTTTTTTTGAATATCAGTTTTGAATTCTTTCCCGCTACTATTAATGCTGCTCGTTCGCAAACTCCTCCGACACCGATTTTTTCTTGAACCAGTTTTGAGTCTGGTGATAAATCTGGGTGATTTAAACTACCTAGTGCTTCGACACTTAAAAATTCAAGCGGTGCACCAAACAATTTGGTAGCATTAAGCATAGCAGCAGAATCACGCTTAATGTCCACGCTGGCAAACCAGTCAATCCGTCCAGCTGGCAGACCAACTGTTTTCAAAGCTGCATTTATAGCTTCAACCAAGTGGTCACAGCGTGAATCTTTACGACAGCCTAATCCCACAGCAATACACCTTGCCCTAAGAAGGGTAAAAGGCTTATCAGAATAGCTAAACTTTAAGGACTCTCGACTTATAATTGCACCTGCATCATAGCGGTTAACAATTTCCACTGCTTCCTCACAATTATCTACCCGTTTAACCTCAAAACCGTCAACTACTTCAGCAGGAATTTTTACATCCCCGACCAAAACTAACACAACACTCTCACCATTAACAATAGCCGCATTAACTGGTGCCAAGCTTTTGGAGTTTTCAATAGTTAAATGTAGAATTTTGGCAAGTTCATCAACACTTTGTTTTCCCATAGAATCAGATGCAGTAGTGATAACAGGTGTTGCTCCTGTGCCTTTAGCTATGATTCGAGCTAAATCATTAGCGCCTCCATAATGTCCAGATAGCAAACTTATGACAAATTTTCCTGCCGCATCCACACCTATGATTGCAGGATCAGTAAGTTTACTTTCAATATATGGTGCTATTGCACGGATTGTTATACCCGTTGCCATAACTGCAACTATAGCGTCTAGTTTATCGTAATTTTCTTTTATAAAATCCCCAAATTTCCCGTCTAACTCACAAACACCAATTTGACTGTATTTTTTAGGAGCAAAAACAGAGTTTTTTAAGCCCTTCACGTCGAGGGCTTGTTTTATGTTTAGGGCTGTTTCTACGCCGTGTCGTGTGATGGCGACGATGGCTATGCCTTTAGGGAACATTTGGTTCTTCGCCTTTGCGGAAGCCTGTGGTAAATGTTGGGTCATACAGTTTTGATAAGTCATATGCTTTTGGATTCATAACTTTTCCTACGAAAATCAGAGCTGTTTCAGTAATTCCTTCAGCCTTCACTTTCTGCACAATATCCTCTATTGTGCCTTTGACAATTTTTTGTTCAGGCCATGTAGCCTTATACACAACAGAGACAGGTGTGTCTTTGGGGTAGCCGCCTTTTTGTAGTTCAACCATGACTTTTGCTATGTGAGGGGTGCCAAGGAAAATGACCATTGTTGCTTGATGCTGTGCCAGTTTGCTAATGCTTTCTGCCTCTGGTACAGGTGTTCTGCCTTCAGGTCGAGTGATGATAACTGTTTGAGAAATGTTAGGTAGAGTTAATTCTCGATTTAGCGCAGCTGCTCCACCGAGTAAGCAGCTTATGCCGGGAATGCGGAAGTACTCTATGCCTTCTTTGTCAAGGCCATCCATTAATTCTTGAATTGCACCGTAAAAACTTGGGTCACCATCGTGTAGGCGGACTACGTTCTTGTCTGTTTTGATGCCTTCTGTTATGATTTTTAGCATTTCAGGTAGGCCCATTTTTGCGCTGTCATAGAGTTCTGCTGTTGGTTTAGCGTATTTTAGGTATTCTGGATTTAGAAGGGACCCTGTATAGACAACGATGTCTGCTTGTTCAAGGTAGCGTTTGCCTTTTAGGGTGATTAATTCAGGGTCGCCTGAGCCTGCGCCAATAATTACGACTTTATTCATAGAGTATCTTCCTTACCGTTATTATTGTTGTTTTTGAGAGGAGCTTTTTTAACGAGTGCTATTGTGAAGTAGTCTTCGTTGATGTCCCAGTTTAGTGCATCAGAGAGTTTGCCTATAGTTACGGTTTCATTTGGCATGCTGCAGCGGCGAATGAGGGCGATTGTGCTGTTTTCTTTAAAGCCTGCCCGTTTTAGGGCGGGGATTAAGTCTTTTAGGCGGTAGGCGCATTTTATGAAGACTATGTTTTCTGAGTGTTTAGCTGTTTCTTCAACTAGTTTTTCGTCTAGGTCTGAAGGTATGACTGTGATGAGTTCGTCTTTTTCTGCTAGAGGGATTTTTGCGCTTGTTGCGCATGCGTTAAAGGCGCTAACACCTGGGATGATTTCGAGGTTTATGTTTGGGTGGATGTTTTGTAGGCTTTGGTATAGGTAGATAAATGTGCTGTAGAACATAGGGTCTCCAAGTGTTATGAAGGCTACTGTTTTGTTGGTGTTTACTTTTTGGGCTATAATGTTTGCGTTTTTATCCCAGAGTTCTTGATTGCTAAGGTCGTCTTTAGTCATGGGGAAGATGAGTTCAAGCATTTCTGGTTTGTCTTTGCGTTCTGTTAGAATTTGTTGAATCATTGTTACTGCGAGACTTGGTTTATCAGCGTTAGCTTTGGGGATGCATATGATGTCTGCTGTTTGTAGTGTTTTTGCAGCTTTAATTGTTATTAATTCTGGGTCGCCTGGACCTACACCGATTCCGATAAATTTGCCTGCCAATTTACATTTCACCTATTTGATGCTGAGATAATTGTGATAGGGTTTCGTGCTAACATCATAGTTCCGCTTTTAATTTGTTTTCCTCTCGATATCGAAACATGAGTAACATCGATGTTTTTGAACCCTAAATTTTTAAGTTCATCAATTGCTGTAGTTGCCGTTTCTAAGAGAATTGCATTAACAGCGATTCTTCCGTTTTGTTTAAGTTTGGTTTGAGCAACGCGAAGAATTTCTCGCAGATTCATAGTTCCACCGATTAACACGGCGTCTGCTATAGGAAAATCTGTTAAATCTTTAGGTGCTTTACCTAGTTTGACGATAGCAATGTTTTGAACATTGAATTTTTCAATGTTGCTTTGAGTTAACTTTACTGCAATAGCGTCCTCATCAAGAGCGTAAACTTTTCCATGTATACCAACTTGTAGTGCAGCTTCAACAGTTAAGCCGCCTGTGCCACAACCAACATCAATAACGGTGTCGCCCTCATTTAGACGAATTTTGGAAATGGTTAAAACACGCACTTCCTCTTTAGTTGGACCCGGTACATTCTCATCTGTGATAAAGTATTCGTCAGGCACACCGGGGGTTTTGTAATTCCAAAGCGTTACCATTTATTATACAGCATCCTCACGTTTTGCTTTAATAACCATTACACATAAAGCGCTAAAATCAACCGCAGAAATACCTTCTAAACTACTCGGGATAATTTTCTCATCACTTAGAGTTAAATTTTCACAAATAAACACTGAGGTATTTGGATCAAAACCGGATTTAACAAGGTAAGCAGCGATTTCTTTTGGTGAAAAAGCCTTAGCATCTGGGAGAAGCATTACATTTCGGCCAGCTTTTAAGCAAGCAGCTAATTCAGCTTTTTTCACGTCATTTACATTGCCCTGATGAAAAGTAAACAGGCACATCTCATCCCAGCATAAACCAAGTTTAGCAGCACACACTTGGACCACACTTATACCTGGGACTACATTGATTTCTGAAGCGGTAATTAATTTAGTGTTTAGAACCGATTTAAATAGTCCTGAAAACCCTGGATCACCGGTTGATAGGACTGCTACGTTTTTGTTTTTTTTAGCTGATTCAACCGCGTACGTTAGCAAGTCATTGAGGTTCTTAGCGGTTAACACATGAACTTCGCCATGAATGTTGTCGTTAAACAGGTTAAGGCTACGTTGTGCACCAATTACAATTTGAGCCTCTGAAACAATTTTACGCACAATGGGGGTAACATAATCTGCACTGCCAGGTCCAACACCTACTATGTTAAGTTTAACCATGGCGTGTTCTCCTTTGCGTTTTTATCCATACCTAAAACTTTGCCATCCATAGCAACGATAACTATACTTATTTTTATCTTGCTATCTACCCTATCATTAACACGTTGATTAACACGGACAGCAATTCTATCATAAGTTTTCTCTAAGAGATTTACTTGTTTTAGAATCTCTGAGGCTTCATCAGATGTGTTAGCAGTTAACAATTGATTAATTATTTGACTTGATGCTCCAGCAGCACCCGCATAGGATGCAATAACTTCATTACGTGCATCACCAACTTTATGATGAGTATTGAAAATATTTGCCGCTAACTTGACTATTTTGCCTGAATGTCCAATAAATATAATTTCTTTAACGCCTTTATCTACCGCTTTATCTAGCATGTAACCAACAAAGTCACCTGTTTGAACAATAGCATCCTCAGGAACATGAAACACTTCTTTAGCAATTTTTTCACCTATGTTACCGGGAACAAAAATTAGCCGCTTATAACCACGAGCAAGCGCAACATCAATTTGAGGTACCAGTGAACGTCTACAAGCTTCAAGTGACAAAGGCTTTACAACACCTGTCGTCCCAAGAATTGAAACGCCACCTTTAACACCCAACTTGGCATTTGTAGTTTTTTTAGCAATATTTGCGCCCTCAGGTGCACTTATAGTTATTTCTACACCTTTACCTTGCGGTAAAGCCTCCTTTACAGCCTCAGTTATCATAGCCTTTGGAACAGGATTAATAGCACCTTCACCGATAGGAACCTGTAACCCAGGCTTAGTAACTACACCTACACCAATCCCACTTGTGATAACAATTTTTTCATCATTAGTAATTTTAACAGTAGCTACAATTTCCATCTTATCAGTAGCATCTATATCCTGCCCCGCATCCTTGACAACAACGGCCATCGCAGTATTTTCATCAAGCCTTTTGCTGGACTTCACAGAAACTTCAAAACGTAAACCAATAGGCGTAGGAATAACCACACAATCTACAGGGCCTTCAAGAGCAGCAATAGTTGCCGCCTTAGCTGCCGCTGCAGCAGTTGCACCCGTTGTTATGCCGTATTTAAGAAACCTAGCCATTTTACTCACCTTTAACCGTAAAGCTTACCCTCAGCAAGAGTAAGCAACGCGTTAAAAACAGCAACAGCAATTGTACTACCGCCTCGACGTCCCCGAGTTACCACATAAGGAATGGACAACTTTTCGGCAACTTCTTTGGATTCTGCTGCGCCAACAAAACCGACAGGAACAGCAACAATTAATGCAGGTTTAACTTTACCTGCTTTAATTTGGTCAGCTAACTCAAACACTGCTGTTGGAGCATTACCAATGAGGATAATTGCGCCGTCTAAACCGTCTTGTATGGCTAAACGCATGGCAGCTGCTGAACGTGTTAAGCCCTCTTTTTTAGCAAGATCCATAGCGCGTTCATCATTCATGTACGTGTATATTTTGCTACCAAATTTTTTCAGTCTGACATCGTTTATACCTGCTCTTACCATTTTAACGTCGGTTACAACTTTTGCGCCTGCTTTAATAGCGTCTACACCTGCTTTAACCGCATCATCACTAATTGCTAAGAGTTTAGCAAATTCAGGATCTGCAGTAGTGTGGACAACTCGCTCGACTATGGGAATTTTATCTTTTGAAAACTTTGCCAAGCCACCACCGATTGCTTGGCGTATAAGCATCATACTTTTGTCAACTATTTTGCCTGATGCAGAAACGGAGTAAGCATCTAGAATTTCGCTGTCTTTTTTTACTTCTTGACCCAGTGCTTTGAATGCTTTTTCTTCCAAAACCTCGGCGATTCGTTCATCACTACCTATAGGTTCACCGTACACAAGTTCAATACCTTTGGCTTTTAGTTGAGGTTCTTTTCCTTTTACGCCAATAAGACCCGGTATATCTTCGGTGGTGTGAACACCGGGGGCAAGAAATGCGGGGATTAACACGATTTTTGATATGCCTTTTTCTGCCACCATATCAACTGCTTCATCTACAGTTGGGGTGTCACGTACCATAAAAGCTATGTCGACTACTTGGAATTTGCCGTGGCTACGTATCAGTGTAGCTATTTTTTCCAAGTTTTCTCTGTTATGAGGCAGTTTGCTGCCGTGTCCAATTAGGATCAAACCAACATTATCTAACGTCTTTGGTGTCAAAACCATTTTTCCCCGCCTTATCAAATAACTTTATTGCAACCTCAATTAAGTCTTTATCGCCATTACTAGCGGCCATGCGTAGATTCTCGATGACAGGAAGAAGAGTTTGTTTAAGAAGAACGCTTGTTAAGTCATCAATAACTTTACGCTGTTTATCGTCAACATTACCTATCATATTGAGAGCTTTGTCTAATTCTGTGTGCCTTACCTGCTCTGCATCAGATAAGAGTGATGAAATAATTAGACGTACCGAGAGTTTTTTCAAATCATCATCAAGAATTACCAGTTCATCGTCAATCATGTAGCATGCGGTTTCAACACATTTCTGACGTTCAGCTAAATTTTTCTCTGCGATAAGTTGCAAGTCATCAATGTTGTAAAGTTTCACGTTTGGGATTTCTTGAACATTTTTTTCAACATTACGTGGATTTGAAATATCAATAATAATTAGGTTATTTTGATTTGTGCGTTGGCTCATGCGAGAAGAGACAAGCTCCTTAGATAGCAAGGTATGTGGTGCAGATGTTGCGCAGATAACTACGTCTGCGTCTACTAGAACATCTTGGAGTTGATCAAATTTTACGGCTTGTCCTGCTAATCCCTCAGCTAATGTTACTGCACGGGAATATGTGCGGTTAGCAACTAGAATGGGGCTTAAACAGCGTCTAGCTAAAGCTTTGGCGACTAAGGTGCCAATTTCTCCGGCGCCCATAACGAGGATTTTTTTGTCTTCCAAATTGCCCAGTAAGGTTGCTGCTAGTTCTACTGCTGCAGAACCAACTGAAACTGCGCCTTTGTTAATTCCAGTTGCGTCTCTGATTCGCCGTCCAACGGTCATTGAACGGTTAAATAAATGTTTAAGAATTGGACCTGTGACTTTGGCTTTTTCAGCTTCTAAGTATGAATCCCAGACTTGATTGAGAATCTGCTCTTCACCAATAACCATTGACTCTAAACCGGCAGTTATTTTCATCAAGTGTTTGTATGCTTCATGATTAAGTGATATTTCTATTGCGTTAAAAGCTTCTTCATAGTGTAGCGGGGATCGGTTAGCTAGGTATTGTTTAGCGGTTTTGAGTGTTTCTTCGCCTTCTTCGCTTACGAGGTATAGTTCAATACGGTTACAGGTTTGAAGTATTAGGCATTCCGTTATGTTTTCCATGTTGTATAATTCAGCTAACGCTTGCGGTTTGTCTTTGAACACGACGGCTTCCATTAATGGAACGCGAGCTGTCTTATGAGTGATGCGTATATTGATTACGTGGTCGGTCTTGGAAGAGGAATGCATGGCTGGATAAACCATGCGACTTTAAATATAAGCCTTCCGTAAAATAACGCTGGAGAACTTTTGGGTGTCAACTAGACGAAGAATAGGTTTAGCTTATCTTTCCGGCGCTTTACCGTGTTTTGAAGATTTCGGAAATTTACCTACGGACTTGGTACGTGGGGATGGGCTAGTAGATGGTAAGCCTGCTAGTGAGGTTTTAGACATGTTAATTATTCCCGGCGGTAGTTTAGTTGAATCACAAAGTGTTAATCCAGTTGTTTCGCGGGAAATATTAAAGATGGCTGAAACTGGAAAATTTCTGCTAGGTATTTGTTCAGGTCTTCAGGTGCTTGCAAAACAAACTGATGTGGGGCGTTTATCCACTGTTCCAATTATTCGTGAAGGATTGGGCTTAATTGATGCAGAGTTTCAGCCGCTTGTTTGCACTGATCAAGTTAGAGCTAAAATTGTTGATAAAAGTTTTCTTAGTGAGGCAGTTGGCAGGGAAGTTTCAGGTTTTCACTGTCATACTTATGGTAAAGTAGTTTTACATGATGGTGCTAAACAGATACTTGTCTCTCATATTCAGCATGCGAATTATCGTAAAGCACCTCAGGACTTGGTTTCTGGTGTTGCCAATAAAGAAGGCAATGTCGTAGGCGTCTTTGTACATGCATTACTTGATCAGAACCCCCTAATCATAGAGGGTATCACAAAAGCACTTGATATTAATCAGTTGGAATTGCAAGAAATCCGAAAAGCTAATGCCAAACTTGTCTCTGAGATGAAACGTGAAATAGGAATAAATACTAACATTTACCCAGCAGAGGTAGCTAAGAAAGCGCCTGTAATGGTGTTAGTCACAGCGTTAGGTAGTGGTTCAGGTAAGACTTTTCTTGTTACCGGTATGGCTGGTGCATTGAAAAAGAAAGGACACAATGTGGGATTAATTAAGCTCGGCGGTGACATCCGTGACTCTGTGCCGGCGCTTTACTTAGTTAAGGAACCGATTAAGAGTTATTCTTCAATTAAAATCAGCGAAAGCGGCTGGACGCCAATTCAGGAAGCCATTGAACAAGCTTGCAGAGCACATGATTTTCTGTTTGTTGAGGGCGCAATGAGTGCCTTTACGGGGCTGTTAAACAGTAAAATAAACCGTCCAGCCTCAACTTTGGAGGTTGCAGCCTCTTTGGGAGCATCGATCATTGTTGTTGTTACCTGCGATAAAGAAGGCATTGAAGGCGGCCTAGTTAACGTCTTAAACTATGTTAACGTGTTAAAAATGTTAGGTGTTAACCCGACAGGTGTAATTCTTAACAAAATGAGCACTAGTTACCTTACCGAAGAAGATAAACAAACCATAAAGCAGGCATTTGAAAACGTTGGTGTGCAACTCATTGGCGTTGTGCCCAGCATGAAGCTTGAGAAACGAGGAATGATTCCGGAAATAGAAATCTGTTATGAGGATTTTGGAGCCCAAGCCATAGATGCTGTTGAACGTTACATAAACCTTGATCAACTTGTTAAATTGGCAAAGGCACCTCAACAGAATAATGTGGATTATGTGGCGTTTGTTGAGAAATTCAAAAAACTCTTAATTAACTATCCCTGTAAGCTTTCCTAAGAGGCGAAACCTGGTTGCTTATGGATTTTAAGGTTGACGGAAAAACTGTCGCAGTCATAGGTGGGGGGCTTGAGGGTTGCAGGAAAATCCAAAATTTTCTTAATAGCACTGCAGAAATCACTGTCATTAGCAATGAATTTTCTGAAGGCATAAAAATCCTTGCAGAACAAGGAAAAATCAGATTACATCAAGCTGAAATTAAGGATGAACAAAAATTTATTGACCAATTAAATCCTAAACCAGACATGCTATTAGCAGTTACGAACAATTCAGAATTAAACGCTAAACTTGTAAGAGCAGCAAAAAATGTGGGTTGTATAGTGTACTGTGTGACTGATCCTGCTTTGAGTGATTTTATTCTGCCTGCAATTGCACATGTGGGGGATGTTAAAATTGCTGTTTCTACGGGCGGTAAAAGTCCAGCAATGGCTAGAGAGCTACGACAAAGAATTGAAAAACTTGTCACACCAGAAGACTTATTAGAGATTGAATTACAGGCGTATCTGCGTAAACTGCTCAAAAACAGCATATTGGATCAGCGGATACGTAGCAGATTTTTAAACGAGATACTTAATAACGTTGATATTAAACAAGCATTAAGGGAGGGTAATCTTTGTATGGCTAAAGAGTTATCCCTCAAACTTGTACAAAACAAAGAGGCTACGGCAACATGAGTTTTCCAACTGTACGAATGAGAAGACTCCGCAGAACAGAAGCACTGCGGACAATGCTAAACCAAATTCAAATTCAACCAAGCAATTTAATCTACCCCATTTTCGTTGACGAAACTATAACAGACCCAGTACCCATCACAACAATGCCCGGTTACTTCCGCCATCCCCTTAAGCAAGTCATTGATGAAGGAAAAACTGCACTTGAACAGGGCATAAAAAGTGTACTCCTATTTGGCATACCTGCAGAAAAAGATGAAATAGGCAAAGGTGCCTACGCAAAAAATGGTATCGTACAGAAAGCTGCAAGCAAACTTAAGGCACAATTTAAAGATGAACTTGTTATAATTGGTGATGTCTGTCTCTGTGAATACACAAGTCATGGTCACTGTGGCATAATTAAAGAAGGGGAAGTTCAAAATGATGAAACCCTAGAGTTACTAGGTAAAACTGCGGTTAGTCAAGCTGAGGCAGGCGTTGACATAGTTGCCCCTTCAGCAATGATGGATGGACAAATCTTTACAATCCGTGAATTCTTAGATGACTCGGGTTTTGAGCAAACGCCTATTTTGGCTTACTCAGCTAAATACGCTTCAGCGTTTTATGGGCCTTTCCGTGAAGCTGCAGAGTCCACGCCAAAATTTGGTAACCGTAAAAGTTACCAGATGAACCAAGGTAACGTCCAGGAGGCATTGCGTGAAATTGAACTTGACATTAATGAGGGTGCTGATATGATAATGGTTAAGCCTGCGTTGGCATATTTGGACATTATTAGCCTTGCAAAAGCCAGCTTTGATGTGCCGGTAGTTGCTTATAACGTGAGTGGCGAGTATTCTATGGTTAAAGCAGCTGCCTTAAATGGTTGGATTGATGAAAAAACTGTTATAAATGAAATTTTAACAGGTATTAAACGTGCAGGTGCTGATATGATTATTACTTATCATGCTAAAGATGTAAAAACTTGGTTGAAATAGCCTTGAAAGAAAACAAAATCAGCTCTCAGGGTCTCTTTGAGAGAGCTAAGAAAATTTTGCCCGGAGGTGTAAACAGTCCTGTCCGGGCGTTTGATCCGTATCCTTTCTTTGTTGAGCGTGCTGAGGGCTCTAAACTGTTTGATGTCGACGGTAGAGTGTACATTGATTACTGTAACGCTTATGGCGCCATGTTGTTTGGTCACGCTTATCCAGAAGTTATAGAACCCGTCAAGGCCCAGCTTGAAAGAGGCACACTCTATGGGACACCAACTGAGCAGGAAGTAGAATTTGCAGAGTTAATCCAGAAAGTATATCCATGTATGGAAATGATGCGGTTTGTTAGCACCGGAACGGAAGCTACAATGCATGCCATACGTGTAGCAAGAGGATATACGGGGCGTAAAAAAATTGTTAAATTTGAAGGCTGTTTTCATGGCTCACATGATAATGTATTAGTTAAGGCTGGTTCGGGTGCTGCAACTTTTGGCATTCCAAACTCACTAGGTATTCCTGAGGATACGACAAAAAACACTATTGTTTTACCCTACAATGATGTTGTAGCTGTAAGAGAAGTGTTAGAACGAGAAGGTAACGACATAGCGGCAGTGATTGTTGAGCCAGTTCTTGCAAATGTCGGTTTAATACTGCCAAAACCTGATTATTTAGTTAATTTGCGCAAGTTAACCAGTCAATATGGTATAGTGCTTATTTTCGATGAAATCATTACGGGTTTTCGTCTTGCGTTAGGCGGTGCTCAAGAGTACTTTAATGTTAAACCTGACATGGCAACTCTTGGCAAAGTGCTTGGCGGAGGTTTTCCAGTGGCAGCGTTTGGGGGTAAAGCGGAGATCATGCAAAATATTTCGCCTGTTGGTAAGGTGTATCAAGCGGGAACTTTTAGCGGTAACCCCGTTTCAGCAGTAGCAGGTTACACGGTGCTTAATGTTTTAAAACAGAAAAAGAATGAAATCTATCCGCAACTAGAAAAAGTTGCTCAAGAACTAAGCAAAGCATTATCTGATCTATCAAAAGATTACAAATTACCCGTACAAATATACAATATAGCCTCACTACATCAAATCTTCTTCACTAATCAATCAGTAACTGATTATGCCTGCGCGAAATCTTCGAACATAAAAATGTTTAACGCATATTTCCAGGAACTTCTCAAACAAGGCGTGTTTATCCCTCCGTCACAATTTGAAACATGCTTTATTTCAACAGCTCACTTACCTGAAGATATAAAATACACCATTGAGGCTTTTGATAAGGCCTTAGCGGCAGCATCAAAGGAGCAGCAGTAAGCTATGATTTACACTGTAGGTACAAGAGGCAGCAAGCTTGCCTTAGCGCAAACAAATCGTACACTTGAACAAATTAGGCAAAAGCATCCTGAGATAGATTTCAAACTTAAAATAATCAAAACCGAAGGGGACAAAGAACACGGCAAGCCGCTTTTTAGCATAGATGCAAAAGGCATCTTTGAAAGAGAGATTGATCAAGAAGTTGCCACCGGCGAGATTGATTTTGCAGTTCACAGTCTAAAAGATGTGCCCATTGTAGAGCAACAAGTAGGCACAGTTCTTGCGGCGGTTCCTAAACGTGATTCGCCTTGTGATGTGTTTATTTCTAAAAATGATGTTAAACTTGAAGAGTTACCTAAAGGCTCTATTGTCGGTACAGGCAGCTTAAGAAGGTTAGCTGAAATAAAATATATCCGACCTGACTTAGACGTTGAACCGATACGTGGAAATGTAGATACCAGAATTGGTAAAGTGCAAAATGGTGAATTAGCAGGTATTGTAATTGCGGAGGCGGGACTGGAGCGGATGAGTATAACAAATCAAATGACTCAGCGTTTATCATTGGATCAGTTTCCATCTGCAGCTGGTCAAGGAGCAATAGCCATAGTAGCTAAAGAAGGCAACACTAACTTAATAGAAATTTTACAGTCAATAGAGGATAAAGCTACACGCACCGAAATCACAGCGGAACGCAGTTTAGTTCTAAAGCTTGCAGGTGGTTGTCGTGTACCCATAGGTGCTGTTGGTCAAGTAACAGGTGATATTTTAACAGTTCATGGTTCAATTTATTCACTTAATGAACGAAAGAAAATCTGTGCGTTTGCTAAAGGCACGCTTGCCCAAGCTGAAGAATTAGGCAACAAAGTAGGAGAAGAGCTAATAGTAAAGGGTGCAGAAGACATTGAAAAAGAGTGGCGTGAAAAGTATGGCGTATGGTAAAGTCTATCTTGTCGGTGCAGGTCCGGGAGATCCTAAGCTGTTAACCGTGAAAGCAGTTGAAACAATCAAAACTGCAGATGTTCTCATATACGATAGGTTAGGAGTCAACCAAGAAGTTCTAAACATGGCTCCAGCTAGCGCTGAGCAAATTTTTGTGGGCAAACGCACGGGTTTACATGAAGTGCCTCAAGATCAAATCACAAATTTAATTGTACAGAAAGCCAAAGAAGCAAGAACTGTTGTGCGATTAAAAGGCGGCGACCCCTTCATTTTTGGCAGGGGAGGGGAAGAAGTTGAAGCCTTAGTTACCGAAGGCATAGCATTTGAAATTATTCCAGGCATTAGTAGTAGTGTTGCAGCGCCAATGTATGCCGGGATACCTTTGACTCATAGGGACTATGCAGCTTCAGTAGCTATCATTACCGGTCACCGTGCAGGTGATGCCGAAAAGCCAGTTGACTGGGTAAAAATCGCCAACGCCGTAGACACCATGGTCATCCTAATGGGTGTAGAATCCCTTGAAGGCATAGTAGATAAACTACTTAAAGGCGGAATAAGCCCTAACCGACCAGTTGCAATGATTGAGTCAGGAACGCTTCCACAGCAACGCACCATAATAGCCACATTAGGAACAATTATTACCAAATCCAAAGAGAACGACATAAAACCACCCTCAGTTATTCTCATCGGTGAAGTAGCAGAATTAGGAAGGAAACTAGCATGGTTCAAACAACCACTCCCTTAAAAGGCAAAACCGTTGCTTTAACACGGCCTACGGGTCAAGCAGAAGAAGCAGGTAAACTCATTGAAGCTAAAGGTGGCATACCCTACTACATTCCCGCTATAGAAATCAAGCCGCTTAGTAATTCTGAACCCGTAACACGCTTTATCACTGAGCTACAAGCAGGTACTGTAGACTATGTTATTTTGATGAGTACCAATGGGGTTAAACATCTTTTTGAGGTTGCCCAAAGTGTAAATCAAGCTAATGCGCTACGTTGTGGACTTGCGCGATCATTTGTTATAGGTGTTGGTCCTCGGACAGCTCAAGAACTTGAAGCATATGGTATACATGTTGATTTAGTTCCTGAAAAATACAGCTCTGAAGGGCTGCTTGAAGTTTTAAAGGCTAAAGATGTTGCAGGCAAAGTAATTAGGATTCCAAGAACAACAAGCGCAGCTCCAACATTGAACAATCAACTTACAGCCATGGGTGCTGATGTACAGGAAATTCATGTTTATGAGTCTGGTTTACCGGTTGATGAGAATTTGAAAAACAGATTCTATGATAATTTAACAGGTGGGCAAATAGATGCAATCCTTTTTGGCAGTGGACTTAGTGCAAAAAACATCTTTAAGATGCTAACTGAAAAAACGTCTATAGAACATCTGCGAAAACTGTTAGCAGAAAAAGTAACAGTTGTAGCTATTGGTCCAACTACTGCACAAGCTTTAGAAGAACTCTGTATAAAAGTTGACGTAGTACCAAAAGATTATCTATTTGAGGAAGCGTTAGCTGCCCTTGCAAAGCATTGGGCAAAAAATTAACGCCTTTTACTCATTTATTTCTATGTCAACATAACGTAGAAGAGGTATAGCTAAAACTGCTATAATGCCCGATATAATGAAGCCTAATTCAAAACCGAAGGTGCCAATTAGTATACCGCCAATTAAGGCGCCAACTACATTGGCAAGTGAAATCATAGAGAGCAGTTCTCCTTGAGTGGTTCCTTTATGGCCCGGTGGCGACTGTGCAATGGCAAAACACATTATAGGATACCACATTAACGCATAGCACATAAGAAATGCGATCTCAAGAATTAAAGGTAAAATGAAGACAAAACTAGATGGGTTTACAATAAAAAATGTTAAGCCTGCCCAGAGCATAATAAGCAATCCTCTGGCACCAATCATAGTAGTGATTAACTTTTTTTGGCTCATTTTAACTCGCGTAAGTAACCGATTAAAAGCAAAAACTGTTGCAATGCTTTCGGCAACATTTATACCTATAATCATACTTGACGATAACCCAATTGCAGTCATCAATGGCACCTCGCCTACACCAAAAGAAAATACTCCAGTCCAATGGATTAAGCAGATAATGAATTACCGCAACCTTGCGGTTGCGGTATCTCGACCTATTGGTGTTTAGACTTCTCGATGTAGTGTTTGATTGTTTCAGCATTGAC
>WRJX01000071.1 GCA_009778385.1 Candidatus Bathycorpusculum sp.
AGTATATTTACGCATGTATGCACCTTATTTTTAATAGATTAAAAAGGTTATTCCATATTACTACCATAACCACCAAAATGAGAACTTTGTAAAAAGTACAACCTTAAAGGCTAACCTGTGTGTACAACCACTTTTACACTTCACCAAAACGTGTACACTCGAAAGCATAAACGCCTTACACGCACACACATGTTAACGTTTAATCTTCTAATCGCCATGTAAACATGTATGGTGGTCAAATCCGATTTTTGATGATGGTCATACTTTTTTTATGTAGCCCATAATTGTGCGTGCGTACGATTTAGCATACTTTTTGAACTTTTAGTTTCCTTAGCAGTAGTACAACAACCCCAATAATTGCCAATACAACAATCACCAATACAACAATAACCAATACTAACACAGTAGTAAGAGGTAACAACATAGACTTCTCACTATCATCACCTGATGGACTTGGTGCTGGAGCGCTTGGAGAAGGCTTAGGCGAAGAACTGCCAGACCCACCATTACCGTTATTGCCATCGCTACCACCTGAAGAAGTGGGAACCCAATTAGCAGTGATAGCAACGTCGTGTGCAGGCATGGTAAAGGTTGTAGTAGCATTATTTGACAATGCTACGTTTCCCTCGTTAACTGTCCAGCCAGAGAAAGTGTAACCTTCACGAGTGCCAGCGTTAACCGTAACAACTGTGCCTGTTAGATAACTGCCTGCACCAGTAGACGCTGTATAGCTACCCGATACAGACACGTTGTAAAACATAAGAGGTGTACCATACGTGTAGCTAATATCATAATTGTTATAACCTTGTGTAAAAGGGGCTGTCCAATTTGTACCTTTAATCTGCGCAGCATACACCACATCATGCACACTATTCCTACTGTACGCCGAACCAGCTAGGTTATTTGAAAACACTACACCCGTACCAATAAACAACCGCTCAAAATCAGCAACATCATTAGTGTTAGTAACCCAAACACCACCACCATTAACAGACGCTACATTACCCGAAATCACACCACCAGACAAACTAAAAGAACCAGCAGTATCCACGTACACACCACCACCCTCACGAGCGGTGTTATTAGCAACCACACCATCAGACATGTTAAAAGAAGTCCATGCTGCTAAGTACACCCCACCACCATACAGTGCAGTATTGTTAGCAACTACACCTCCAAGCACCTCAAAAATACCACCGCTATACACGTGTACACCACCACCTATTGAAGTAGCTGTGTTATTAACAATCATGCCACCATACAACAAAAAAACACAATTATCACCCACGCCAACACCACTACCATACAGTGCAGTATTGTTAGCAATCATGCCGCCAAACATGCTAAAAAAACCTGCAGACTGCACTTGCACACCACCACCATAGTATGTAGCGGTGTTGTTAGTAACCACCGCATCACCACACATTACAAAAGACCCCCAAGCTGTGTACACACCACCGCCAAAACCACCTCCAGTGACATTAGAGGCAACTGCGGCATTATAAGCGACTACGCCACCAGACATATTAAAAAACCCAGAATTCACGTATACACCACCGCCCCATATAGCGGTGTTGTTAGTTATCACACCACTAAACAACTCAAAAGAGCCATCCTGTACATATACGCCACCGCCCGCCCCCGTAGTGGCTGTGTTGTTAGTAACCACCGCATCACCACACATTACAAAAGAACTATCCGTGTACACCCCGCCACCAACACCCCCTGTAGCGGCATTATAAGCGACTACGCCACCAGACATATTAAAAAACCCCGAGTACGCAAACACACCACCACCATGGTACGCTGTGTTGTTAGCTATCACACCACCAAGCATACTAAAAGAACCACCAGAGCGCACGCCACCACCCTGTGAAGTATCTATGTTGTTAGAAATTTCACCACTCTTCATGATGAGCGTGCCCTCGCTATTAACGGTCACTCCTTTACCGTTAACGCCATTTACATGAGTTACAATAATACCATCAAGCGTTAACTTACCATCAACAGTAATAGTTGCTTGATTAGCTACGCCGATAAGCCTCCAAAAAACCTCTGCCCTATCACTTACCAGTGTAATGTCCTTGCCCGCTGGGATGTTAAGTGCTGAACCTGTAAGTGTAATGTCTGCTGTAAGGGCAATAACTGTAGGTCCAACAGCATTATTAACTGCATTTCTAAGTGCCATCTGGGTTCCAACCTGTACAGATTCAGCCCCAGAAACAAAAGAGGACATACCATTAAACGTAGAAGTAACAGAAGAAAGTAATACAAACACAAATAACAAGGAAACAAGCGAAAAAAATGCCTTACTAGAAGATTTGTGCAAACTAGTTTTAGAAGTAGATTTCAAGTTTAAAGTGATACACATTAACAGGATCGCCAATATTTTAGGGAAAAATATAAGGGATAACAAAAATATAAAGTCAGGGGGTTGCACATTACCGATAAAAATAGTTCGGGTTTTAACGTTTTTTGTAAATTAGACTTTAAATGTGCTCAGATTTTAATGCTGCAACCTTTTGAGTGATAATGTGCCATAAGAAGTTGATTTGTTAGGTTATACAGTAGTCTGTTGCATGTATATGTACGTTGACGTTTATGCTTATCATCATGTGTGAACCTGTGTATGGTCAAATCGGGTTTTAGCGGTAATCCGATTGGGTAACAATATTTGGGTGACCCTGTTAAATGGGTAGGCAAGTTTCTTAGTTTAAGTAGTTTCGTGAAGAAAAGAGTTTTACGAGTCAAAGGTCGTGGTTCAAGTTCGGTTTGGCTCATCATTTATTAACAATTGGAGTCCCAGTTTTTTAGGATTAAATACTAAGAATCGGGCGTTACGCATGTAGCGGCCAATTCTGGGAATAAGACCCGTAGCATCTGTGCCTAATTTGCAAGTAAGTACTTGCTCAAATAACCCAAGTGCCTCTGTACTTATGACATCACGGTTTAGGCGTGTTCGCTCAAGGGTTAAATTAACCTCCTCATCTGTGGCGCCTAAGATTACAAGTCGGTCCAAGAGTGAGTCCTGCCAATTCTTAAACATCTTTATTTGAGTTGCCGAAAATTCTGCTTCAATTACGTTCTTACCAACATGTGTATCATTAACTTTGATGCTAACTGGCAAATCAGCGCTTAATGCAAACAGTTCTGCAATCTTTTTGAGTGATGTTTCTTTGCCGCCTAACAGTTGGACCTGTAGGGTGGCAAGGGGAATGTGGGCGTAGACTATTTTTGGCTCCAAGATACCTATATCAACGGTTAATGTTTCGGAGGTATCTATTTTTTGGATGTATCCTTTCAATTCAGCGCCTGCTAAAACCTCATCAATGCTATTTGGGCAGATGCCGATTTGTTTGGTAATGTAGCTTTTAGCTACCCCTTCATCTTCACCTGTGATTTCTACTTTTACCCATCGGTTAACTGAGTTGCCTAAAACTTTTACTTGGGCATCTAAATCCTCAAAGGTTGTCTGTAAAGACGTTTCTATCTGTTTAATGTGTCCTTTATTGTATGTTTTAGTAAGTAAGGTTAAAATGGTCAAATTATTGTCTCTCTCTCAAGTAAGCTAATTATCTCGTTGTGGAGTTTTCTAACTCTTTCGGCAGCATCATCTAATTTTTGATCATATAGCTGCTTAATTGTTTCTTCTACGGGGATGCGTTTGTCGCCGCTGATGCATTTATCTGCGTAGCAGACAATTTTTTCTTCCAAAGTTTGAGGTATATAGTTGTCTTTGGGCCAATTGAGCTGTTCTGCTTCTTCAGAGGTGATGCCTGCGCCTACATGTCGTTTAACAATGTTGATTATTGTGTCGGGTAAGTCTTCAGTTTGTGCAAGTTTCATGCCTTCAATTGCATGGTTTACGCTATGGGTTTTAGAGCGGCCAAGGTCATGTAAAAGAGCCCCCGTTTCAACTAACGATAGGTCTATGGGATATTTTTTTGCTTTAAATTTTTCTGCTATTTCAAGTGCCAATGCAGCTACTGCTTGGCAATGTGTAATTACTTTAGTTGAGCATCCGTTTTTTTGTAGAATCTTGATGGCTTGCTCCCTGTTTGGAAGCTGTTTATTCACCAAGTTCCTTCCTTAAAATCTCTACTTTTTCTGAAAGTTTGTAAATCATTTGATCGTTTCCAAAATGTGCTAAGGGTTTGCCGCATGTGTTGCAGTGGAAAACTAGTTCTACGGCTTCTTCAAATGGAACCCGTTTGCATTCTGTACTGTTGCAGAAGTAAAAGTCATGATTTTTTTCATATTCAAGTCGGACATTGAGTTTTTCAAGTACTCTGCGTTTTTGGCTTAGTATGAAGCCCTCAAGTTGGCTTGGTTGAAGTTTCCAGTGAAAAATAAACCAGCCTGTTTTAGGGTCACGTGTCCTGCGTAAGCTTACAAGGGAGTGATCATAGAGTTTGTAGAGGATTTTGCGGACACTGTTTAAGCGTATGCCTGTTTTGTTGGCTATTTCATCGTCTGTTATTTCGTCTACGCTTTTTAGGTGTTCAATAAGTTTAATGGCTTCTTCACCCCCCAGAGCGGAAGCCACTTTCATTAAAGTTGCATCATCAATAGTTGACAACATACTCAATTTTCCTTATAATACCAATATTAAGATACTTTGACACATAAAACTCTTCGTACGTGTTTTCATGTTTTTTCTTCATTAACTTTAATGTTTTTGCCATGTTCTTGAGGGATGATTTTCATTTCAGCTTTTTCAAAATCTACTGTTAACTCTTTGCCTTCAAAGAATCGGTCTAAAAAAATTGCTAATGCGCTACATTCACTATGTGGTTGATTGCCAACACCTATGTTGAAGTCTGAAACTTCAGTGCTGTAGAATTCTCCGGGAACTTTTTGACTGCCTACCAAAAGGAGTATGCTTTTGTTTGTTTCACGTATGCGGTGTATGGCATTGCTTGTTTGGATGTTTTCACCATACGCTGTTAAATGAACTACAATGCCTCCTTGGGTTTTCCAGTCGCGGACTACGCTGCGCCAGTTAGTTCCCATTTCAAAGGTAAAGTTGCCTCCCCAATGTTTTGTGATGCCTTTTACGGTTTTTTCTATAGATTTATCTTCAACGTCTGCAAGTATGAAGCCTGATGCGCACATAGCGCGTGCTGTTAAAGCACAATGAGTAGTTAACCTAGAATCCCGGTGGATGCGGTGTCCCCATCTTAGAACAACAATTTTTTGTTTACTATCCATTAATTGGTTGGGTGTATTTTCCATTGAGTTTTTCCACTTTTCTTCTTATTTGCTCAGCAATATGAGGATTAGCTTCAAACTTTACCTCTACATGGTCGCCTAAGAATTCTTCCTTTTTAACCTCAGCTTTTTCATGAACCCAAGAAATAAACGGCATAACGTCCCCTGTCAACGGTACTGAAAAGCTTCCTTGTACATAGTTTTCTAGCATTCGAACAATTTGGGTTTTTAGCACATCAATGTTGGTGCCTTTTTTTGCTGATACTAAAATGGGGTTTTGAATTTTATCTTTTAATGCCTCAAGCTTTTCCTGGATTTCTTCAGGGCTAAGTCGGTCAATTTTGTTTAATGCAGTAATTTGAGGAATGCCACCAGCGCCTAAACGGTTAATTGTGTCTTGGCAGATGCTGATTTTCTTTTTAATTAAATCAAGTGGCTCCTTTAAGTCTAAGACTAAGATGATTAAGTCAGAGTATATTGTTTCTTCGAGTGTGGAATGGAAGGCTTCTATTAGTGCTATTGGTAAGCGGTCAATGAAGCCTACTGTATCAGTTAATAAGAATTTGCGGTTAGCAAACTCTACTATACGTGTTGTAGTTGAAAGTGTGGTAAATAATGAGCGATTAACCATTGCGTCTGCTTCGGTTAAGGAGTTAAAGAGTGTGCTTTTGCCGGCGCTTGTGTAGCCTGCTAATGAAATTGATAAGAAACCTAATTCTGTACGTCTTTCTCTTTGTAGAACACGTTTTGTGCGTATTGCGGTGAGTTTTTTGAGGATTGTTTGAACTTGTAGTTTAATAGCATCTCGGTAAACATCTGCTTCATAAACGCCTAAGCCCATAAAACCCGGTTGTTCACTGCCTTTAGATAAGCGAACTTTTTCTCTGGCATGTTTAAGTTCATTTTTCAGTGTTGCTAACTGGATTTGTAGCTGTGCCTCAGTAGTTGTGGCGCGGTGAACAAATATTTCTAAAATGAGCTGGAACCGGTCGATGACCTCTATTTTAGTGGCTTTAGCAAGGTTATAGTTTTGTAGAGTGCGTAACTGGTTGTCAAAGATTACTTTGTTTGCGCCTGTTTCTTTTACTAGAGCGACGAGTTCTTCAACTTTTCCTGCGCCAATTTGGTATCTAGCGTCTGGTGGTCGAGTTTGCTCAAGGGTGCCAACTATTGTGTATCCTGCTGATTGTGCGAGGTCTTTTAGTTCTTCAAGGCTTGACGCTTCTCGATTAAGGCGTCTTTGGGCTATGATTGCTTTCGTCCTTTGGGTTCCTCCGAGTCGTTACTGTCAATTTCAATAAGATCCCCCAAAGTTATCTCTTGACCTTTACCTGCTACCGGGGTTGGTGTTGGTTTTTCTTCCTCTATAGGTATAAGTAGTTTTATTCTTAAGGCACGTTCCAGCTTGTTGGCAAGCAGATTGTTTGGCTCCATTTTGCCTAGTTCAATATGTTTTAATACTGAGGCACGTTCGTTGATTTTTAAGCCAAGGGTTTCATGGGTGTAGCCAAGTTTTTCTCTTGTAACGCGGATTAGAGCAGCATAGCCTCCAACGAGTTCTTGAGTGATTTCTACTTTTGCGACGAGATTTCTTTTCTTTTGCATCATTTGAGGTTGCCTCTTAGGTTTAGCTGTCCCTGTAGTAGTTGAGGCTGAAGCGGAACCTGAACTTGATGCAATTGTTAAGAAGGGTGATTTAGGTGCAGGTTTTTTTTCCTCGTCTGGATAAATAATTTTGCCATGTTTGGCACATTCAGCACAGACGGTTAGTTTTGCGCCTTCAATTTTTGCCCGGATTGGGTCATTGTGAATTTTGCGTCCGCAAACTTCGCATCTCACGATACTTTCACCTTTTGAATCAATTATTTAATATGATAAGTTTATACTTATCGAAAGGAAAGTGGCCTAATTACGGTGAAGTATCCGTGGAGAACCAACTTGGCAAAATTCGAAGTATAGCCGATTACCAATTCGGTAAAAATGTAGGCGAAAAACTATTCCCAGAAAACGTAACCTTTGAGCTTTCAAAACGCACTGGCAGAATACGTTTTATCAATCTTGACGGAGAACGTTTAGCCACACTCAGACCAACCGACGGCCTGTTTTCTCTAAGCATTAAAGCTGCTAAGCACTTAGTTGAGAACATTCCCGAAGCCAAAGGGCTTCTCATGTTGAAAAATGGCGTTTCACAATATATTGCGGCAGGCGGTGACGTGTTTGCAGTCCACGTTGTTCAAGTGGATGATGAAATCCGCGCAAAAGATGAAGTTATAATAATTGATGAAAATAGGAAACTTTTAGCAGTTGGACGCGCAACCCTTTCTGCGCCAGAAATCCACGCGTTTAAAACAGGTGTCGCTGTTAAGGTGCGCCACGGCATAAACAGCAAAGACTAACATACTGACATCACTAACAAACGCTCTAAGACGTCAGATATTGAGCATGAAATGTGTATACCCTCTGCTTGTTGTAATATTTCCAAATTTGGGGAGTGTTTCAAAAGGGATTATGTGTAATGTTCCATATTTCTTCTCGTGAGCCGTTGACATGAAAGCGAGCGAAAAGAAAGACTGTTAACTCAATCATAAGCAAATTTTTTGAAACCATGCAGGTTTTATGGCGAAACCTGCCACACCAATACCACTACCCAAAATTATTACTCAACACCCTGCATCTTAGCTGTAGTTTAATTTTTTAAAAGACTAAAGGTTATGAAGGACAAAATAGCCCCATTACGTGAGGAACTGTTACAATAACTCTGCGTAAAGAGTGCACGACAAACGCCTGAGCCGTATGGTGTTTATGGTATCCGTAAATTTCCAATAAAGTCACCCTTTTTTGCTTTTACTGTAACATAACTTCATGGGTGTCAATATTTTTTCAATAATGCGCTTTTGGGGAAAACACCAGTCAAAAAACTTGGTTTTTGTCTTGATTTTCCTTAAAATTTGTGGTGTAATGTTAAATGTGTTAATGCACAACAATTTATGGTCTTAAGGGAGTGGGGCGTATGGACGATAAAAATGTCAAACTATTTGAAAACAAACGTATTCATACGGCTTGGGATGCGGAAAAGCAGGCATGGCTTTTTTCCGTGGTTGACGTGGTTTCAGTATTAACCGAATCAGCCTACGCCGCGAAATGTCAGCGCCTATTGGGCAGTTATGAAAAATCGTTTGAAGATTGAGGGGGCTAATGAGTTGCTTACAAATTGTAGTCAACTGAAAATGCACTCTGCGGACGGTAAATATTACAACACTGATGTTGCAGATACGGCGCAAATTTTGCGTATTATTCAGTCCATTCCCTTGCCAAAAGCTGAACCATTTAAATTATGGTTGGCGAAAGTTAGTGCGGAACGTATTGATGAAACATTTGATCCCGAACTTCTTGACTTGAAGGGGGGTGTTTAGTGTTGAGGGTGGTGGTTAATGTGAACGAATGTCGTAAAAGAGTCTATTTCGGGTTGGGGGTGAGGGGTTATTCTCCGGGAATTGTTGTATAATGTTATTAAATGTGTTAGTGCGTAGTGTGTTGTATCTTGGGAGTGGGTCGTGTGGTTGATAGAAATATTAAGTTTTTTGAAAGTAAGCGTGTTCGTACAGTTTGGGATGAGGAAAAAGAGGATTGGATTTTCTCTATTGTTGATGTTTGTGCGGTGTTGACAGATAGCGATTATCAGACGGCGCGCAATTATTGGAAGTGGCTTAAAAATAAATTAAAAGACGAGGGAAGTGAACTGGTTAGTAATACTAACCAGTTGAAAATGTCCGTGCCTGATGGAAAAATGCGTCTTACTGATGTTGCGGATACGGAACAGGTTTTGCGTTTGGTTCAGTCCGTTCCCTCGCCAAAAGCGGAGCCCTTTAAGTTATGGTTGGCGGCGGTGGGAAAAGCCCGTATTGATGAAACAATTGATCCTGAATTGACGATTGACCGTGCTCTTGTTACATATTTGAGGAAATGTTATAGCAAGGAATGGATTCATCAGCGGTTGCAAGCTATTCAAGTACGTCAAGAATTAACAGCGGAGTGAGCGAACAGGGGTGTGAAGCAGGGTGCGGAGTACGCTATCTTGACGGATGAAATTTCCAAAGCGTGGGCAGGTATGACGACAAGACAGTATAAGAATTTTAAAGGCTTAAAAAAAGAGGGCCTGAGAGACAACATGACCACGCTTTAACTGGTCTTAAATATGCTTGCAGAAGCAACCACAACGGAAATTTCAAAAGAGCAAAAGCCTCAGACTTTTGAGGCGAACAAGATTGTTGCTCGTAGTGGTGGCGAGGTTGCGGGAAATGCAAGACGCGATATTGAAAAACGTTCAGGTAAGCCTGTTATAACTTCAAAGAAGGCTATTGATTTTGCTCAACTTCTCACGGACGTAATAGAATATAAAATTGAAGATAAAGACGACAAAGGCAAAGACGAAGATAAGGAATAATATCTTTTTATATGAATCTTAAACTTTTGTCATGCAGGGCGGCGTTGTAGGTACAGTTACTTAATAAAGCGTGAAAATTAGCTAATTTAGGAGATAATCGAAGTTGTCGCGACTCTCTTTCTTTCTATTGGTGAAAAATTTTTAAAGAGTAGAATCTCTGACAGTGGTTTCTTTTTTTCTTTTTTGGTTATCCCTGTTTGTGGTTAGTGAATGGGTTAAGTTTATGAGGTTCTAATGTAGAATACACTATAATTGAAGTGAGTGCTGTATGCATAAACGTATGAATCCTCGTGAACAGAAACGCATGATGCAACGTATGGGCATGAACATGGACAGTGTTGAAGATGTTAATCAGGTTATCATAAGGACTGCCTCAAAAGACATTGTTATTGATGAGCCTGAGGTTGCGATTTTGCAGGTTCAAGGGCAAAAAATGTATCAAGTTATAGGTGGGCAAGTATCTGAGCAGGCGCCCGGTAAACTCACGGCAGCGGCTCCGGTAAAACCTGCGTTTACTGATGAAGATGTACAGCTTGTAGCTGATCAAACCGGTAAAAGTCTTGAGAAAGCTAAAGAAGCGCTTGAGGACTGCGGTGGCGATTTGGCAAAAGCAATTTTGCTCCTTTCATCCTAAAATTTCACTATTTTTTTGTTTATTTAACAGAGCCCTATTTCCTGTTGTTTTGGTGTTTTTAACTGGGATTTGGGTTATTTGTTTGAATTTTTAGACGGTTAGTATCTGGTGCACGCATATTGATTATGTTGTGTGCAAAGAAAATATTGCAAGACTTATGTTGATTGCCCTGTGATTAATCAAGTTGTCAGATTGTTCGATGAAACACCCAAAACATATGGAAAAATACTATTTAGAATCCATATGGATAAAGATTTTATACTTTAAATTTAAGGGTAGTATTAATATTAGTTAGATGGTTTCCTAAATAATTGTGTGATGAAAATGGCGGAGCCATATCCAATTCCAGTTTTAAGCAAAGAAGCGGCCGAAGAATTTGAACGCAGAATCAAGAAGGGTCCTACAAAGTTACAGAAGGAAATGATGCAGCAAGGAATTGATGTTTACAATAGAACTGAAAGAAAACAATAACTTGTATGCTTCAAGGTTTACTTGATATGGGTATGATTTTACAGAGGAAGATACTTAGCGCTGAGTCGAAGTTAGATGGTTTTGATTGCAGTGCAAATGATGAACTTGGTTTAAATGAGTTTATTTTTTTTATTGGTATGGTGGGTGTGTGGTATTTGTTGTTTGTTTGGTGTTTTTAATGTGTTGTTGTGTTTCTTCTATCAACTACACTGAGTATGTACAAGTGAACAATTCCGTACTTTTTTAAGACAACTATGTTTGATGTCAAAATTATGCAAAATTAAAAAACGCCACAATATGCTGATAACTTCTAAAAAAAGAAAAGTGAGTGGGTGTTTATTTGTTTCTTTTTTAACCACTACAATTGTACAGCGTTAGCAGACGTATAGCAAGCTGTGACTTTGTTGTCGTCATTCCATGCGACGTAAACTTGGTAATCAGCGTAGTCAAATGTGTTGTTGCCTTTCTGGCCGCCTTTAACGTTCTCAGTATGGTCTACATCATAGGTGGTACCGTCGGACAGGGTTACAGTGACGGTGAAACTAAAGTTATTGTTGTTTTTGTCTTGAAGGTTTGCGTTGTATTTTGTTACTGCTGCGCTCTCAAAGATGGGATCTGTTGTTTTGGTGTCCTTGTCAAATACGGGGTCAAGGACAATGACTAGTATGTCTTCTGTGGTTTCACAGTATTGTTCAAACATTTCCTGTGTAAGGACAATGGTTGGGCGGGCGCCTTCAAAATATTCTGAGACGATGCCGCTTGATTGCCAGCCGATTACCTTATCAGCTTGGAACCAGTCTGGAGTGACATTCTCTTGAGTAGCATACGCTTCATAAACTGCATCCCAATCGGGAGTGATTTCAATTCCGAGTTCATGTACCTCACCATAATTTAGACCATACCACCAGGAATTGTCGAGGAATGCATAGAAGTTAAGGTTAACTATGGGGGTATCAACGGTTTTGATTAATATGTAGCTGGGGTCAGCGTAGTAAGTTTTGTAATAGTTTTCGAGTTGCCCATCATTAAAGTTGCCGTAACCGAGTTCGGCATAGTCCTCAAAGGTGAAAGATGCATAACCACTGGTTTGCCAGAGAGTTCTATCTGGCACTAGACCGCCTTGAGCGATCCATTCGGTATATGCTGCATCAACGGCTTCCCAGTTGATCATGTCGCCTTCTTTTTTGAGATTCTGCCAGTGAATAGATGTGCTTAGGACTTCGCCTTCATACAAATAGTAGCCGATGAAACCAAGATTTACAATGACTGGTTCCACTTGTGGCACATAAGCTATGAATTTGCCGAGTTTGACGCTGTTTATACCGTTGTTACCGCTTGCATCGCCTAATTTGTATTCGCCTGCTCCATTGATGTTAACGGTGCCTGTGTAGTATTTGTTGCTGATTTTATAAGCAACTTCAATTGTGCCGACCATGTCCTCGGATGTAACGCTGATGTACCAGCGTCCGTTTGGGTAATCGCCTTTTTTGTTGTTGTCTGAAACAAGTGATATGTCATTTGTATTCACGTTATTGTTGTTGGCTGTGTACTTTACTTCGCTAAAGGTGTCGTATGCCTTTTTGTCAACAGACAAAACTGAAGCCACGCCAATGTTGGTGTTGTCTGCGTTTGCTGTTAGGGGCATTGCTGCAAAACAACCTGCAACAAGTGCAAGTACTAGTATTGTTGATACTAAAATTTTTACATTGCTTTTCATAAATCATCATTCTGTTTTTTAATTTTATGTTGTCTTTCTTAGGTGTGTCTTTAATTAAATCGTGCTCCGCAAATGGAGTACGCCTAAATGTAGTATATTTCATCTTAGAAATACGACATTTTAATCAAATAATCTGTTGTGTTGAGTATGTCATTGATCCAAAATTTTGCTACAAGGCTATATGGTTAGGTTAACTATTTGTGGTGAGTGTGGCTGATACAGTTTTTCTTCTCTGGTGTGGACGCATGTTTTGGCAAATTTTTTCAATTTTGCGGCAATCAACTGTAACTGTGATGAATAGGCCTTTTTTTGTGGTCACATCAAGTACATGTGAACTTTTTTTTGTGGTCGGTCCACAGTTAGGTCTCTGCTTTTATTTCGGTGGTGCAGTAAGCGGTATTGGTGTATAATTCTACTCACTTGAGGTCTAACTGTTGTTTGGGCGGTGGTGTTGTGTGAGGTGAGTAGGGGGTTTGCTGGTAGTGTTAGTTTGTGTATTCTTCGTTCGCATTGTGGGCACTTCACGTTTATGCCTCCATGTGTTTGGCTATGAAGGCTGTTTCGTAGATTTGTGCTCGCATGTCTCACAGATCCTCTTTAACGTCATAGTTTGTGACGGTTTTTATGAGCTGCGTTAAAGAGTTGTAGGTTTGGCGGCAATTTACAATGACTTTTTTGCGGTTTTTTGTTTGCTTGCTCATCATTGTTATGACTTCTTGTGTTTGTATTGTGTTTGTTTTTGTGTTCATCTTGTCCAGTTGAGTGGGCTGGGGTTTTTGCATCGGCAATTTGTCGGGTCATCTGGGTGTAGGCAGAGAAATATGGAGCTGTCATAGCGGCATATGAAATATGGTGTTTTGGTCATGTTTGTATTTTTGAAGTTATGTTAAATTTGCTAGTTATCTTACTGTGGGGTTGTTTGTTGAAAAGGCATTCTATATTTACTTCTTTTTGTTATAAAGTCATTGGAGTAGTAAAATGGTGGTTCAGAGTAGTAGTGTTTGTGTGGTTGGTAGTTTTTCTTTAGATTCGATTGTTGTGCCTGGGCGTGATAAGCCTTTTCATAATTTGGGTGGTGCGACTACTTATACGTCGTTTGCAGTGAAAATTCTTGGGGAGTCTGTGTCTGTTGTGTCGCGTGTTGGGGGGGATTTTCCTGAGGCTTATTTGTGGTGGTTGCATGAGGAGGGTATTGATGTTTTAGCTGTAAAGCGTTATTTGCAGGAGACAACAGCTCATTTTGAGCTTTGTTATAGCAGAGATTTTTCTGAGCGGGCACTTAAATTAACCTGTAAGGGTTATCCGATTAGTCTCGGCGACATACCCGGTGATTTGTGTGCTAAGGCTATTCATGTTGCGCCGATAGTGGATGAATTAAGCTATGGAACCATGGAGCATTTAAAGAGTTGTTGTGACTTTTTGTCGTTTGATCCTCAAGGTTTTCTGCGAAGTTTCGATGAAAATGGCAGTGTAACTCCTAATTTGCAGGTGGATAAGCGTGTTTTGAGTTTGGTTGATGTTTGTAAGGTGTCGCAGGATGAGCTTTTTGTTTTAACTGGGCAATCTGAGCTCAAGGCGGCTGTTAGGGCGGTGCATGATGCTGGTGTAGAAACCGTAATAGTAACTATGGGTGCTAAAGGCTCCTTGCTTTCCATAGAGGGGACCCCTTATACTATTCCTGCTTGCAAGCCAAATGTGCTTGTTGATCCTACCGGTGCGGGTGATGTTTTTATTGGTGCCTTTTTAACGGAGTATTTAAAGGGTAAAGAGTCCCTGTGGTGTGCTTCTATAGGTTCAGCTGCGGCTTCTATGGTTATTGAAGGGATTGGTTCAACTTATTTTGGGGAAAAGCAAGAAATCTTAAAGAGGGCCACTGTTCTTTATGAAAAGGAACTTAAGCAATAAGTATACATGTAACTAAAGACTCAGTAAGATTTGAGGCGCATTATTGTGGGACGCATAGAAAAAGGCGAGAAATGCAGTATATCCGGTTGTAATAATGAAGCTGAACGTTCAATTGCAACTGATAAAGTAAAAGCCGCTGGATTAAAAATTGACAGTGATAAACGTGCTTACCTATGTAAAGAGCACTATAAAGAATACAAAAAGAAGTCTAAAAAAGATAAGCTCCTAGACAAATGGCGTCATGGAATGTAGAAGGTTACCCTAATGCGGATTTTGCAGTTACATTCTAATTTTATAACTTATAAGCCAGTTGAAAAAGAACTTTCTCAAGCTGAGGAAGTAGAAAAAAATGAGGTCCGTATAGAAGACGTAGTTGTCTTGTTTACGGCTGTTGAAGAAGGCGACAACATTCAAGTTTCACAGAGAGCCATAAACGATGTACGGGCTTTTCTGGGTAAATTAAAAGTTAACAAAATTCTCATATACCCCTTTGCCCATTTAAGCAGTAATCTCTCTAAGCCTTTAGAGGCCTTTAGTGTAATTAAAGACATGGAAGAGTATGCAAAACAAAAAGGCATAGAGACATATCGTGCGCCTTTTGGTTGGAATAAACAATTCACAGTATCCATAAAAGGTCACCCCTTAGCTGAGCAATCCCGTGCTTATGCCCCTGAAGCCCTCAAGGCAGAAATCAAAGAAGGCGAAGGTGTATGCGAGCCCAAGAAGGATGAGGAGCCTGTTTCAGCGGCGCTTAAAGCTGAGGATACATTAAAATCTTTTTGGCATATCCTTCAAACCGATGGTTCTCTGGTGCCTGTTGAAGAATTTAAATTTAAAGGTCACACTAACTTGCAAAAGTTTTCTAATTATGAGATTAAGAAGACTCGTGCAGTTACTGTTATGCCGCCTCATGTGCCTTTAATGAAGCGTTTAGAAATTGCTGATTATGAACCCGGTAGTGACCCCGGTAACGTTCGTTGGTATCCAAAGGGTCGTATGATAAAGTCTTTGCTTGAGCAGTATGTTACAACTCGTGTGCAAGCTTATGGTGGTATGGAAGTTGAAACGCCCCTAATGTATGACTTTAACCATCCCAGTCTTGCAAGTTATCTTAACCGGTTTCCCGCACGTCAATATGTGCTAAAGTCTGAGGATAAAGAGCTTTTTCTGCGGTTTGCGGCCTGTTTTGGTCAGTTTCTCATGGCACATGACGCCCAAATTAGCTACAAACAACTACCCTTAAAGCTTTTTGAGCTTACGCGCTATAGCTTTAGACGTGAAAAAAGCGGTGAAGTCGTTGGCCTAAAACGTTTACGTGCATTTACCATGCCGGATTGTCATGCTTTTTGTGCTGATTTTGATCAGGTAAAAACAGAATTCATGACCCGCTTTAATCTCTGCATAGATGTACTAGACAACATTGGCCTAACTAAAGATGATTATGAAATTGCTATGCGTTTTACCAAAGATTTTTACGCTGAACACAAAGAATTCCTTGCAGCCCTATCTGCAAAGTTTGGTAAACCCATTTTAGCTGAAGTTTGGAATGAGCGGTTCTTCTATTTTGTATTAAAATGGGACCTTAACTTTATTGATAACCAAGACAAAGCAGCAGCCCTAAGTACTGATCAGATAGATGTTGAAAACGCCAAACGTTACGGAATAACTTATGTGGATGAGAAAGGTGAGAAGCAGCTTCCGCTGATTTTACACTGCAGCCCAAGTGGCGCCATTGAACGCAACATCTACGCGCTGCTTGAAAAGGCTTATCGTGAACAAATGACTGGCAAAGCACCCATGCTACCCCTATGGTTATCCCCAACGCAAGTGCGTCTAATTCCAATATCTGATAAATTCCTAGATAAAGTAGACCAATTAGCCCAACAAATAACCAACCACAACATTCGCGTAGACATAGATGACTCCGCCTCCACTTTGCAGAAGAAAATCCGCGAAGCAGAACAAGAATGGATCCCATACATAATAGTAATAGGCGAAAAAGAACTAGAATCAGGAACACTATCAGTACGTATCCGCGAACTCAAAGGTAAACAAGAAACTCTAACCATCGAGCAACTCATAACTAACATTTCCGAAAAAATCTCAGGCAAACCCTACAAACCCCTACCCTTACCCGTTTACCTCTCAAAACGCCCACAATTCCACGGCTAACAAACAAACCCCCACTCTATAAATGAGCTATATAGTGGTAAACTATATCAAACATTGAGCAGTAAGAACATAAATAATAATTTAAGTGAAAAACAATGGATAATGAACTTCAAATATACATAGACGGTAAATTCTATCCTAAATCAGAGGCTAAAGTTTCCGTTTATGACCATGGATTCCTCTACGGAGATGGCGTTTTTGAAGGCATCCGAGCATACAACGGTATGGTTTTCAAGCTTAAAGAGCACATTGACCGCCTATACCGCTCAGCACACGCCATTATGTTAAATGTACCTTTAACTAAACAAGAAATGATTCAAGCCGTAATAGACACCTTACGCCAAAACCAAATGAAAGACGCCTACATCCGCCTCATCGTATCAAGAGGCATAGGTGATTTAGGTTTAGATCCCCGTAAATGTCCTAAAGCCACAGTTATTGTTATTGCTGACCTAATAAACGTAAAAGCTGGCGATGCACAAGAAACCGGCATAACCACTATATTTAGCTGGATCAAACGAAACCCCGTTGACGCAACAACTCATGAAATTAAATCCCTAAACTACCTAAACAGCATCCTAGCCAAAATAGAAGCCAATGCTTACGGCGCCGACGAGGCTATGTGTCTTGAAAGCAACGGCTACATTGCAGAAGGCGTAGGCGAAAACGTGTTTATAACAAAAAACGGTGAACTCTTCACTCCCCCAACCTCAACAGGCGCCCTCTCAGGCATAACCGCTGAAGTTGTCGCCGAAATAGCAACAAAACTTGGAATCAAAGTAAACATAACTAACCTAACACCATTTATGCTATTTACCGCAGACGAAGCCTTCTTCACCGGAACCGCCATGGAAATGGTCCCAATCCGCGAAGTAAATAAACGCCTAATTGGTAACGGTAAACCCGGGCCAGTAACCAAAATGTTAATGGCTGAATTTCACAAAGTAATATCTGACCCAACTCAGGGCATAAAAATCTAAAAACGTTTTTTTAAAGTGCAGGTGAGCTGCGGTGTTACCCATAGCCTACTCGACCTTTGATTTCTTTTTTCTGTTTCTTAATAAACTGCTCAAGTGTATTGTATGCCTCCTCCAATTCTTCAATAGGTGGTAAGAAGACAATTCTTGCATGCCCCTTACCAAATATTGGGTCAAAGCCTGAGCCGTTTACGATTAAAACTCCGGTTTCTTTTAGCAGTTCCACAACAAAGTCCCTATCTGTCTTCCAGCGGGTGCCTATACCGTCAATTTTTGGGAAAATGTAGAATGCTCCCTCTGGTTTAGTTGTACTTACGCCCTCTATTTCATTTAGGCGTTTCCAGCTAAAGTCTCGTCTCTGCTTTAAGCGCTCAACTATATCTTTAACGAAGTCCTGTGGACCGTTTAATGCTGCTGTAGCCGCTATTTGAACTGGAGTATTAGCGCAAATGCGAATTCGGCACTGTTTTTCAACGCCTTCCTTTAACATGTCAAGCTGTTTGCCTTTTCCTTTAAAGTACATGTAGCCAAGTCGCCAACCAGTCATCTGGTAAACTTTACTAAAACCATTTAATCCTATGACTGGTACATCTGTAGTTAAATTAGCTGCACTTACGAAGGATTTTTCATATGTAAGTTGATCATATATTTCATCACTGATTACAGGCAAGTCATGTTCGCCTGCGATGTCAAGGATTTCTTTAATGGTTTTGCTATCATAGACTGCACCTGTTGGGTTATTAGGGTTAATGATTACAATGGCACGTGTTTTCTCAGTGATTTTTTTGCGCAGATCCTCTGTGTTAGGTTGCCATTTTTCTTTTTCTATGGTTTCATAAGCAACTGGTGTACCATCAAAGAATTTAGTATACGAAATATACGGCGGATAAGTTGGGCCTGGGAAAAGAATTTGATCTCCCTTTTCCACGATAGCTCCAAGTAGCATCTGTATGCCCTCAGAGATGCCTTCAGTAACAAGAACATCATCTGCTGAAATATCTACATGGTTAATTCTTTTTTCTTTATTTGCTACTGCCTGCCTAAGCTCAAGAAGACCCTCTGAAGGTGAGTAATAGTTAACTTCTTCAGCAATAGCATGACAGAGTGCTTCTTTAAGACTGGGAGGTGTCTTAAAGTCAAATGCTGCCGGATCACCGATGTTTAAATAATAGATTTTTTTACCATTTCTAATTAAATCTTTAGTATGTACAATAACGTCACGAATTGCATACTCTATGTTGCTCGCGCGCTTAGTTACTTTAACGTTTACCACTGATGGTTACCTTGTATCCAGAAAGACATAGTGGAGAAAAAAATAAAGTTTCCCCAAGCAAATACAGAATAAAACTTTTAAGTGGACTGTTTTTTATTGTTTTTGTGTTGTTTTGTGGGTTGGTATGGGTATTGGTTGCATAGTTTTTTCACTCTTAATTTGGATATATTTGGTATTTTGTCATACTTCTGTATTGGGCTTAGCCTTTTAATGCTGTGCGTATCGCATTATTTGGTGGTACTGAAAAAATGAAGATACTATTATTATTAGGTGAATGTAATGAAGGGTAAAGCGTTTAAATCTTTACTTTCTTTGTTACTTGTGCTTGTACTTGTTGTTGGTTGTTTTGCAGCAATGCCCCTAGCAAGTATACAGGCAGTATCAGCCGGAGAGCCTTCGTCTTCTGCTACTCTTGATGTGAAGATGAATGGCAACGGTGCTAACGCTAAGTTGGAAATTACTGTAAACGATAAAATGACAAGTATATCCAACTGGAAGAATAACAGCAAAGATACCTATAATGTTGAGGATAATGCTGGTAATTCTTATGCTGTGATAGT
>WRJX01000072.1 GCA_009778385.1 Candidatus Bathycorpusculum sp.
TCTACACCATCAAATGGTGAGCCGTCCAGTCCAGAAACCCCAGACACATCAACAACACCCAGTACACCACCAACATCAGACCCATACAACCCACCATCACAACAAAACCCTTGGATAATTAATCGGCTCATCATTATGGTTTTTGTTGCAGTATGTATCATTACGATTCCCATGGTAATTATTGCATATCAATGCGGGAAAAGAAAAACAGACTCTGCGCCTTACGGCACCAAGATAAATGAGAAACAAATATAAGGGCAATTTTAAGTAAAAAATCTACCTTAACGCTACTAATGTCTGTTTTAGTTGTTTTAAGTGTGCTGTTAATTGAGCCTTGTGCAGCTCCTGAAACTATACTTAGCTCGTCTAGCTGGTCATGAGGTTGTTTCAGTAGTAGCATATAATACTTCCAGTATTAGCTAATGTATAGACCCACTATAATCTATCGTCTGCCTTGCATTTTACAATAGCTTTACAAAATTTCTATCAACGTATCACATACGAAAAATGAATTCAAACTCATTCAATAGTAATCTATACACCATTTTCCTTAACACTAAAACGAACACTACTTCAAATCGCATTAACTAGGACCATTTTGTTCTTGGAAACATCAAGAAAGAATGCCCTTCCTTAATCAATCTGTCAAAAAGACATCGGTTCTGTTCGCAGTAACACTGCACTCAAGTTATGTTCGTTGTAGTGAAGTTCCTGACATTGTAAATTATGAGAAAGAGGGTTAGTATTTTATGCTCAAGTACAGTATAACCCAAATGGCTGCAAACTCGAATAGATCAGGCAGAACTATAAATGGACCTAGACCTGAAGCGTAAAAGGAAAAGACGCTTACTGTAAATGGGCTTGACAGTAAATCTTTTAACAAAAAGGCAAACCCAAAGATGATTAGTCCGAGGGAGAACTCTGATTTTGTTTTTCTATATATGCTAATGAATGTAATTAACAGAACTATAAGTAACGCTACGTTTAGGGTAGAGATTATTGCGTGGGCAAAGTAGAAGAATTCAAAGTCATTGTTGATGTGACCCACTATAGGAGTTTTGGATGCTATTTCCTGCGGAGCGTATAGTATGGATGCTGCCCAAAACGTTGCAAACAGGCCAACTAATACGAAAATTGGAATAAGTAATCCAATCTTGAACTTTATACTGCTGTTCATGTTTTCCACTTTTGACATGCCCCTTTTTTTACTTTTTCCCTATTTTATCACTAATCTCTGTAAACAGGCTGTAATTATCCTCCATTACTTGGGAAAGAAAATATGTGACTCCATATCGGTCACCGACTGATGTTATTAAACGGTTTTTTTCTAAAACATCCAAGTGATGGCGAATTGTTTTATAATCCATACCTATCAAAGTCGCAAATTGGTTAGCATTCTGCGGTTTATCTTTGAGGATTGTAAGAATTTTAGCCCTAGTTGACCCGCCACGTGTACCAGTAATTAACCATCCAAGCAGATACTTAAGTGAGCGGGAGTTGATAGACATTTTTTAACATCCTGTAACAGATTTCTAATTTCATTAATTTCTGATAAAGTAATACAAGTCACCTTTTTAAGGCAAACGTTCAATATCTGCCAAAAACCAGATACAACATAGCCTTATCACACTAATATACCAAAGAATTGTCATAACTCACAAGGCTATATAAAATACGAGTACCCCTTGACTTGACCAAAAACTCAATAGAGAAGTAACTTGCTCTATCACTTCTCTTTTTCATCAATAAACAAATTCACCTCTTCTTTTTTCAAACCACACTTATCGTTTAACCTTAGCATTTTTCACATCAAAAGGGAAGATTGGGGTTAAATTTGGGTATTGTTTTGAGATTAATTTAATAACAAACATAATCTTTTAAATCTCCAATGGCAACCGAGAAGGAAAAAACCCGTATAAAATAACCACAAACATCCACAGTTTGTGGCATCAAACAAGCAGCATCATCCTCCATTTCCTCTCTCGGTTGCCAGTTCCTAATCATAAGTAAGGTGAGCAAATATAACTGAAACACCAGAAAATCAAAACGCTCCATCTATACCACAAACAGAAGAACCCCCAATAGGCCCAGCTACAACAGAATCTCAAGAAAACTCTCCAGAAGCCCCAACGTCATCCAATCAAGAATATTCACCATTTGAACCAGCTAAAGACCACTCAAATACACCGCCACCACCTCCACCTTCGGCGCATGTACATCATCATCAGAAACATAGAAACACCAAAATTGTCACGGTGGCACTACTTGCCATATGTCTGTTGGCTGGAAGCTTCATCGGGTATGCTACAACGTACTCAACACTTAATAACAAAATCAACGCCTTGCAAACTCAATTACAGCAGTATTATCAGTCAAACGAACAAATCAGCAATATTAACACTACACCCACCCCAAACAATACAGACCAACAAAATCAACTAGCCGATAATTCAACCCCACAAACAAACGACATCAACACAGCCGTCAACTCAAATGATACAGTTTCCCTTTCTATCCTATATCAGAGCGTTAAAAACTCAGTAGTTATAGTTGAAGGTCTTGTTCCGCAATATGACCGATTTGGTTTTCTAAATGGCTATGGTATCAAACAAGGCAGCGGGTTTGTAATCAGCGTCAATGGACAACAAGTAATTGTTACAAACAACCACGTCATTGAGTCCACAATCAATGTAACTATAACGTTTACAGATGGCTCTAGTCACCCAGCAACCGTTTTAGGCGCCGATGTATATGCAGATCTTGCCATCTTAAAAGTAAACTCAATACCCAGTGGCATACCATCATTAACACTTGTTAGCGCATTAACTTTAGACGTTGGTGACACTGTAGTTGCGGTGGGTTCCCCATATGGCCTTTCAGGCACTTTAACAACTGGAATCATCAGCGCTTTTGGCAGAACCATTAGAGAACCAATAGGTAACCGCATTATTACAATCCCAGACACAATTCAAACCAGTACTGCAATTAACCCGGGTAACTCTGGAGGACCACTAATCAATCTACAAGGACAAGTTGTTGGCATGACCACAGCAACAGTCAGTGACTCACAGAGCTTAGGCTTTGCAATACCCTCAGATACAATAATGCGTGAAGCAGCCTCACTTGTAAACACAGGTAAATATACCCAACATCCATCATTAAACGCTGTAGGCAGAGACATGAACCTGCAAATCGCACAAGCCATGAACATAAATGCCACTTACGGTTGGCTAGTAGAGACAGCACCAGAAAATAGTGGACTTAAAGGCGGCACATCTCAAACAACAATTTTCAACGAACGCATAATCATCGGTGGAGACATCATCATCGGCGCAGGTAACACAGTAATAACCAACACAGATGACTTACTATCATATCTTGAACGTAACACAGTACCCGGACAAAACGTTGAGTTTAAAATCATTCGAAATGGCCAACAAACGACTGTTACAGTAGAAGTGGGCTCTCTAGCCTAAACGCAATTATTCTTTTTCTTTTTTTAGTTTTTAACCTTCAAGAAGACCTTCAAGGTTTAAGCGCCAATTAATTAAATTTTAACGTTAAAGAGAACGATTTCTTGCCTAAATTTTTGTTTGAATTAGCGTATGCTTATATGCACCTAAAGCAGCCTATGTAAAGCCATAAAAAGAAGGTAAAACCATGTCTGCATTTGCAAAGCCAGGAGCATATGACTATAATGCCACAGTCTTCTCACCAGATGGACGGCTATACCAAGTTGAATACGCCATGGAGCTAGTCAACAGGGGAGCAACCATTTTAGGCATAAAATGCCCAGAAGGCGTAGTATTAGCTTCAGAAGAAATCACTGAAGCCCTCGAAAAAACAGATCAATCACTAAAAATCTTCCAGATAGATGACCATATTGGAGCAGCTATCGTGGGTTTAGGTTCAGACGCAAGAGTTTTAATTCAAAAAGCCCGTGAAGAAGCCCAAGGCAACAGGCTAACCTACGATGAACCTATCGATGTTGAAACAATAACTAAAAAAAGCAGCAATACACAGCAAGTATACACCCAACATGGAGGCGGACGCCCATTTGGAACCGCTTTAATCATCGGCGGCGTTGACAAAACCGGACCACGTATTTTCTGCACACACCAAAGCGGCGCATACAAAGCCTACAAAGCAATCTCGCTAGGCGCTGGAAGAGAAACCGTGCAAACGCAACTAATAGAGAATTATAAAGAAAACATGACACTTGATGAGACCATAAAACTTGCCGTTAAATGCCTCAAGAATTCGATGCAAACGAGACAAATTCTGGCTAAACTAACAGTTGCGGTTATTCCAACTACAACAAAGAAAATGAAACTTCTAAGCGAAACTGAAACAGAAAACCTCATCAAAGAACAAACGATTTAATCGACTATTTTATAATAAAACAAGCCTTCTTTGTAGTTACATATTTTATTTATTTTATTTTTATTTGTATAATTATTAATAACATAACTGAAGGGGTTATTGGCAGGGGAGAATTGTATGAATAAAGTTATAAGGTTCTAAGTAACAGTTTTGAGTTTTGGATATTTAATGCCCGAGTTTTAAGGGCTGTTGCAGGTATATGTCAATCACATAAGTTTATGAGCGTTTTTCAGGTTACCAGAAATGTTGTTGCGCCCAAACAAAAAGGAGGTGGATTTTAGGTTATGCCAAAAGAAGAAAAAACGAAAGGAAAAATGTCTGTTTCAGAAGCTGGACGTCGAGGCGGAATGAAAACTTCGAAAACTCATGGAAAAGATTTTTATAAAAAAATTGGTAAGCAGGGTGGAAGTCGTGTTCGAGCTCTTATTGAAGCAGGTAAAAAACGTGAAAATCCTGTAGAAGCTTAGCTGTTTTAATTTTCCCACAAGTTTAATTGTTAGCTGGGACTTTTCGGTTTTGATAAATTTTTAAAAGCAAGCTATTTCAATATGGGTTAATGAATAATAGCTACCTGTTTTAGAGTTGAAATAGGTTGCTTATTCAGAAGTTTGTTTGTGTCTTTTCCGGAAAAGACAGTACGGTTTGTTTTGCTATCTTTTTATGTGCTGTAGGCGTTTTTGAATGTTGATGTCATAGAATAGGACATGATGAGTTATCTTGTGTTCGATAGTGGTTCTGGACAAAATGTGTTAAACATACAGGGTCTTCTTATGGAGGCTCAATGAGTTTGACATAGACTAATGTCTCACTTATCGTACAAATTGGTTACGTTTACGACTATTCATAGCTATCTTAAACATCAGCAATTGTTCTTTTACAGAAAAGCAGCTACAAACTTGGTCAACAAGACATTTGATACTGTAACTTTTAATAACAATTTTTTGTCGTAATATTTCAGTGGTTGTTTGTTTTATGATGTTTGTTTATGTTTGAAATTGTAAAGATTATGGCTGATGTTATGAGCAGTATTGTTAGGGATGTGAATAGCCCTGTGTAGGCGAGGGTTGTGGCTAGTATTATGCCGCTTATTATTGGGCCAAGAGTTTGTCCTATATCCATTATGGTGCTTAAGAAGCCCATTGATGTTCCAATCAAGTTGGATGGTGTTAGTTCGCACATTAGAGGGGATGTTGATGAAATGACCATAACAAAGCCTAAGCCGTACCCTATTGAGATAGCGAGTAAAAGTGCAAAATGGGTTGTGAATGGAATCATGAAGAGAAGAATCCCACTTATTGTACAGCCTAAAATTATGGGTAAGCGTCTGCCATATTTGTCAGATAATCGTCCAAGCATTGGTCTAAATACGATTAAAGAGATGACTTGCATACCGATAACTATGGATACTGATAGGGCGTTGAGGTTTGCTATCTCTATCATATATTGAACCAGATAAAACTCCACAACACCATACGCATAGTATTGACATGCCTGAACAAAGCTAACAATTAACGCACCTCTGTTGCGGGCAACTTTTAGCCATCCTTGCAACATTTGTCCTGTTGCAATTTTGGCGTTCACTGGTTGTGTAGTTATGTTGATAGTGGTGTTAGTTTTGTTTTCTGAGAATAAAAGTAGAGCTATTACAAAAGAAGTGACACCGGCTATTGCAACTGCTATGTATAGGGTGTGAAAACCATAGTTAGTGATAAACAGTATAGATCCGCCTAAAAAGGGGGCGATTCCTCGGCCTATGTAGGTTGCTGAGTTAAAGGCTGCCATACGTTCACCTCTTTTAGCGGGGAAACGTTCTGCTATTGTAGCTTCGGCGACAGGAACAAACATAGCTGTTGCAAATCCGTGATAAAATCGTACGAGAGCTAGTTGCCACCAGTTTGTTATGCCAAGATAGAGAAATGGGGCGGATGCAAAGATGAATGTGGCAAATAGGAGTACTTTTTTTCTGCCAAAGATATCGGAGAGGGAGGCGGCTGGTAAACTAACTATTATACCGGGTATGGTGGAGGCTGCTGCTATTATTCCAATTAAATCTGTGGGTGTTCCTAAGCTGACGGCAAAGGGGTTAAGAACAGGGGTTTTAGACATTGTTGAGCTAAGAATAGCCAGTGCCCCCAGTATACAAAACACAATAAAGTAGGTTCGACCAGTCAAATGCAGCCTCCTCTTTAAAGTCATATTTTAACCCTTGCCACTATAAGTAAGGGTTATCATTTAAGGAAACCTCCGAAAAACTGTTTTCCGATTTGTGTTGGTCTAGAGTTTCTTTGGAAGTTTTTAGTTCCGATAGATAGGATAGCGTGTTTGATTTTTGTGGTTTTTGACTGGTTTTTGATTGGAGTAGCTTAACCCAAATATTTTTGCACGAACTGGTACCAAATTAAGGCTCTATAAAGTATAGTCTGAATAATGAGCAGATTTTCGAGCTTACTATGTATCCTGATAGGTTTGATATACAAATAAGCTTGACATGATTTGCCGTGAAGCCGCAAACTATCGGTTAGTTCATTATTTTTGGTGGCAAATTTCTTCCATCATGGACAGCATTGAGGGAACAGCAAATAGGATGTCTGTGCCTGTAAGAATACCTACTAGTCTGTTGTTACTGGTTATTGGTAAATGTTTTATTTTATTGCGTCGCATCACTTCTGCAGCTTGCTCTACTGTTACTTGCTCATCAATTGTAATTATTGGACTTGAGGCTACCATCTGAGCGGTTATGGCGCCAACAGGTAGACCATATTCAAAGCCGCGTATTAGGGCATCTCTTGCTGTGACTATACCAACTGGTTTTTCAGGATTATCGTTTTGGATAACAATAATTGAGTTTATGTCATACTTGCTAAACGTTGCGACCACCTCGCGTATGCTTGTGTCTTCACGCACAATCCGGGGATTTTTAGTCATAACGTCACGTACAAGAATATTGCTTTCCATAAAAATTCACCAAAAAATATTGTTATGTATACTTTGAGATTTGCAGTTAATCAACGTATTGTTTTTGTTTTCAAATAAGGAAGTTTAGAGGCATTTGAAATGGGTAAGTACAATTAAGGTACTGGTTCAAAAAAGTCTTCTAAAGTAGATTCTTTTTTCCTGAATTATTGTTAAAAAAATAACATTCATTAATCATTATGCCTAGAAAGTATTTGTGAAGTTTTTTGGAGTTTATTAGAGATGTTATTGGTTCTGATGCACAATTTGGCATAGCTGAAGTTAAACCAAGCAATGTGACCAAAAAATGCCGTGCACGCCACTTAAGCATCGAATACTTCCTAACAGACTATGCCATATTCCTTGTCACCCCTCGACTTTGTATGAGATGTGCCAGAGTTGAAGCTTGCGAAGATGACTTCATCCTTCAAATAATAGAAAAATTCAACCAAAATCACAAAAATCAAGAACAATATTTTCTCGCCTAACAGAAAAACAATTTTGATGTTAACACTCTCATTAAAAGAATATTGTTAATAGATATTTGGCGCGGGATGTGGGAATTGAACCCACGTGGCCTTTCGACCACAGACTTAGCAGGCCTGCCCCATACCAGGCTTGGGGAATCCCGCACGCGCTAAACTATTTGTATCACTGGTTTTAGCCAACCATATTACTGTAGACAAATTAAACCTTTCTGACAAACAAGCTAATGTACTCACTAAATTATCTATATACAGTTTAAGGTACTTGTTAAAAATGTTATTTAAAAATTGGATAATGTTTTGGGTTGTCAAAGGTAATTTATGGCAATGCAGAAAAGCATTATGGCCATCAGGTTTTTCACTATTTTTAGATTTTCTGTCTCATGCTAAGAATTTACCCTTAAACGTACGTAATGCAATCCACCGTTACACTTCAAAATCTTTTGAGTTAAAATTTGAGTAAAATCGTCCTTTTTGTGCGGTAAATTTTAGCACGCAGTAATCTAGATCGGTTACACCTTTGGGATAATACATTTCATCGCCTTCACGCCATATCATTTCTTTTGAGACGCTGTCCTCCAATACGTCCATAACTCCAAGTAGCATAATTCCACGGAAAAAACGATTGTCACAGAAATAGATACACGCTTTACTGTTAACGTGATACTGCATTACTCGCATAGAGGATGTGTTAGTTGTGAACCAAAACTCCCTTAATCCATCGCGTTTTCTCGGAGCCAACATTGCCTTTATGTTAGGAACTCCATTACCGTCAACTGAACCTATATACGCGGTCTTTTGTGCGTCAATTAAGGTTTCTATTGTTTCTTTTCTCATTTTAACATCCTCTTAATTCTTTATGTGCTGTAATTATTGTGTAACTAATTTGTAATAGGGTTGTCATCATTTTTAGATTTTAAAGTTTCAGAGTTATATTTGTCTGAAAGGTCTTTGCATAAAGATTTATATGCACAACAAAAATCACTCGAATAGCCTCTATTAGCGGTTATTATATCGTCAATCACTGGACTGATTTGTGTAAATAGGTCAATTGTTGTTTTTCCAGCAACATAATAAAACGTATCAAAATCAAAAATACCCTCTTTGATGCCAACAGCAAAATGCTCCATGTTTCGGCAATAAACTAAAAGTTTTTCCTGTAAATCAGGCTCGCCTTTCCAGATATCCTTAGCCAGAGGGATTTTGCCACAGCTAGCTTCAGCATATGATACATTCAATACTTTGCTAAGCGCATGTTTTAATTGAACTGTTACCGTATTGCTTAATTTACCATAATATTCCAATGTTGCTTGTAGTTTGCGTCGTTTATGATCTGCATGGAATGATTCCTTAGCAACATTAAACGTTAGTATGGCAGCTACAACAGCGGCTATTGTACAAATACTTGTAACAATTCCGATTATCATTTGGACATCTATCATTGAGCACTCTCCGTTTTTAAACATAAATTTGCATTATTATCGCACAGTCGATAATTATAAGGTATATGTCAAAAATTGTATATTCTTAAATCAGACTACTGTTACACAGTATGTTGTTTCATACTGCTATCTGCAAAATAATGGAAGGACGAAGCGTTATGATAGACATGGATGATTTGCTAAAAAACCAAAAAATAAAAGCTGAACAGCTTATTGCGTTTGGGTTTTCAGAGAGTGAAAGCGGCTATATCTATTCTACTGATATAATTGACGGCAAATTCGAAATGATAGTTTCTATCACAAAGGAAGGAAAAACGTCGGTGGAAGTGATCGATCGTTCTTCAAAAGAACGCTATGTATTACACCGTGTTCCTCATGTGAAAGGCTCATTTGTTGGAAGGGTTCGCGAGGAATACGAGCATGTGCTTACCATGATTGCTAATGCCTGCTTTGAACCTGATGTGTTCAAGAGTGAATGTGCAAGACAGGTTATTTGTTATGTTAAAGAAAAATATCGGGATGAGCTTCAGTTTTTGTGGGAGCGTTTCCCTGAAAATGCAGTTTTCAGACGGCAGGACAATGCAAAATGGTACGCCGCACTACTGATTGTGCAAAAGAAAAAATTGGGTTTAAACGCAGATGGCGCAGTTGATATTATTGATTTGCGGGTCAAACCAGAAGACATAGATTCTTTGGTAGATGGAAGGCGCCATTTTGCGGGGTTTCATATGAATAAAAGGCATTGGATTACGATTTGTCTTGATGGTTCTGTTCCCATAGAAGAAATATATCGTCGAATTGACGAAAGTTTTATGCTTGCAGCAAAATAACAAGTTACAAAAAATATCCTTTTACTCTCTTTCACTTAATTTTTGATATGTTAATGGCATAAGTCTTCTTTAACAATTGATATTAGCCTCTTTTGCCTGCTTCATTAGTTGAAAATAATTCAGTGTGTATTCTTTTCCGTTTTTGATGAAATGTGTTCCGCATTGTCTAAACTCAAAACGGACACTGTGACGCCTGCATTGCTCACGAATATCCAAGACCCAGTTAAAATCAAGCGGACGAGCGTTTTTGTCACTCTCACCACCCACGATAACCAACTCCACATTACCCAAATATTTCTCAATGTTTATTTTTTCAACAAGTGGTTGGCATATGATATTTTTGTGCTTTATTGGAAGCTCCGATAGTATACCCAATCTAAAACCGGCCCTATCCTGATTTTCTACCGAAACTCCAACAGTTACATTATCAGGTGGAATACAGTCTAATCGCTCAATGCGTTTGGTGAGGAAGATAAAATGCAAATCTGGCCGTTTGTGAATCATATCCCAGCACTCACCGCGCCATTCATCAGCTTCAGCTATAAGAAAGTCTGTTTGAAAACACAAATACACCACTTGCCCAGACGTCATTTTATACTCACCATTTTTCTTCTTTACAATAGGAGCATCAAAATTAGGCAACTTGACTATAGCGCCTGTATCAACGCCACGCTTAACATCACCCTTATGTATATAACAGAACTTACAACCATCACTACATCTACGACAACCGCGCCATGGGCTCCACATAACCACTTTTATCAGCCGTCCAATTTCAACAAACTATGTTTTAGGCTGTTTCAACTATAAAAAACCCAATCATGTGCGATGCAAAGTTACATTCGCACAGCCCCTTTCTGTTCCTGCGATAATTCCAGATATAGTATTGAAAGCTGAACTTTTTGTTAAATGGACATTCTAATGATTGATATGATTTTGCCGTGTACTCATTTCCTCGCGTTTGAAATTAATTGCTTCCAGTGCAGGGTTAATCTGTCGGGCAAAAGCAACGAAGCCACTGCCTACGCGGTAAACAAATGTCGCACTATTGTGCTTAATCTCGATAATTAAGCGATTTCACATGGCGGATAAAAAAAATGTGTATTATGTTGCTTTTGATTTCACCCTTATGATGTTAAAAACGGATTGATAATATCATATAGTTTTTTGCTGTGCACAACATAACTGGTGTGCCCTTCGCCTTTTATCACTTGAAGAACGCTGTTTTTTATGTTTTTTGCAATCATTCTTGTATGTTCATCTTTGACAACATCTTTACTACCCGCCAAAACAAGTATTGGTGTTATTATTTTATTCAAATCTTCTTCTGTAATATTTGGCTGTGTTAACATTAGTTTGAATTTTCTATTTCTTGTAAAAAAATAAGCTATTTTTAATAAAATAGTATAAATGGTTTTGATACCGTTGGGATGAGTATTAGCTCCGCTGATTATAAGTTTAGAAAGCATGTCTGGGTATTTAATTGCTAATAGAATCCCAAGAATGCCGCCGTCGCTAAATCCATAAAGTATAGGATTTTGAATATTCAGTTTTTGTATAAAAGCGGCAATGTCCTCCATCATAGATTGATAGTCAAGGTTTTTAACTCTGCTACTTTTTCCGTGGTCACGACTATCTATTGCGTATACCGTGTATTCTTTGGAAAGTTGCTCTGTTAATACATCAAAAATGGTATGGTCTTCTCCGTTTCCGTGTAACAAAATAATCGGATTTCCTTGTCCGCTTTTGGTAAAAAATAATTTTACTTCATTAACTTTGATGTACATTTGAAAAGTAACGGTTCTATCCATTATATAAATTATCCCTGTGTCCACTGATGAGCGCATAACGTCACTAGTAAAACTAACCTAACGGAAACAACGGTTAAAACAGATAATCACAATAATGAAAACGCATAGCCAGTATCTGCTATGTAAGTACCCTGAATTGTTCTTTCAACAGTCTTACTGTCCACCCCTGCCTTGATGTATTAGTGTTTGTTGGTTTTAAAATCCAGTTACATTTAAATTTGCACCTTAATTTCTATAGGTAGATGACGTTTTTTGGACAACAAGAAATTTATCCTTTTTATAGGGTCAGTCATTACTTTGCTTTTAGGGTTTTTATCAGCGTTTATACCTGAATTAGCATACATGACAGTCTCAACTGAAGGGTTAAATTCTTTGCTTTCAAGCGAACCATATTATGTAACTGTCCAACCATTGATTTTTAGTTTTAATGCTTTTACCATTAGGCTTCTAGTTTCTGCTTTTGGTGGTCTTTTATGCTTGTGTTCAATATTTTTTGAACGTAAAAATTCAATTCCGTTTCTTAGCTTCACAGGGTTATCACTTGGTACAATTGGGTTCTTGTTACCATATGGTTCAACTCAACAGGTAGTAAATAACTATTCAACTGCCGTACCCTGGATTGGTTCTCTAATTACACTTGTAGGGGTTTTGTTGATGTTTTTAGGTTTTTCCTTAAAAAACACACATGTCCCTAAATTGGCACTTTGCGTTATACCCATGCTATTAATTGTTTATTTAATATCACCTGTTTTAATTTTTACAGGTAACTTTCAACTTTTTATGTTTCTTCAAGTAAACATAGTAGTCAGCACTACAATTGGTCTTGTGATTTTGTTAGGACACTTAATTATTGTTTGGGCTGGAATAACTGGTCTGCACATTCCTGAAAAAGAATCTGCCGCTATATCGTCTACAAAAATGGGTGCTAAAAAATAGACGTATAAAATGCTCCATCAAAATCACCATGTCATCAGCTAAAATATGAGGGTATTACGCTGCTTATGTGATGCTTTAATTTTGGTCATCATCAGGTATGGTAGAATCAAACTGTTCATAGTTAATATCGCGTTTTTTAGGGCTTATGATGGGAGGTATGCATTATTTTTTTAAAGGTTTATTTACTATTTATTTGCAGAGTACATTAACGTAACCAATACAGCGAGTCATGTTGGTGAAAAGATGGGAATTAGACTTACAAAATCCGATAAAGCATTTGTGCAACAATTACCAGTTTGCCGTCTAGCAACAGCAACTGAAGACTGTGAACCTGTAGTACGACCTGTGTGGTCAGTTTTTGATGGCGTCTTTATTTACTTTGCATCTGAGCCTGATACACCTAAACTTGAACAAATAGAGGCAAATCCGCAGGTATCCATAGTTTTTGATGATTATGACAAAAACAATTGGTCAGCTGTGCGAGGTGTTCGTATTCAAGGTGAAGCAGAACTTCTCTGGAGCGGAAAAGAATACCAATATGCACATTCATTGCTTAAAGAAAAGTTTCCAGAATACCGCACAGAAGCAGGCGGCTGGAAAGAAGGCGACCTACCAATCGTTAAGATAACCCCAACATCCTTTGCTCGATGGGCAGAGGGTAAATGGACAAAATAATCTTTTTACCCCCCTCTAAATTTTTTTAAGCGCTTAGCCCCTTAATATTTATCATGCAGAACATTAACAGTTTGTTTTTTCTTACACCTATAATTGTAATTAGCATCTCGTCTGCGTTGATGATTTATTGGTATCGTAAACGTCATTTTCGTTGGACGGCTATTATTTTTTCGTTGGTGGCTTATGCAGGTGCCATTGCACTTAAATATGCAGTTCAGATTCCAACAATAGACGCTGTTAGAAACTCGGGACCTGTAGTTTTAGGTGTTTACTATGGTGTTCAAACGATGTTTTTTGAGGTTGGATTAGCTTTTCTTGTTGTCTGGATTGCCCTTCGGTATCATGAACTTAGCCGAAAAGACGGTGAAGGTTACGCCTCAGGGTTAGCTTTCTGGGAAAACGCTGGTCTTATTGGAATTATACTTTTAATTAACTACGTTACGTATTACAGTATTCTCTCATCAAATACTCCTCTTGCACAACAACTTTATGAACAATTAAGTACAAACGCACCAGCACTATTTGCGTCCAATCAAGAAGCCCTCAGCTTAGTTGGCATCGCCGTTTTTGAACGTATTTCCTCGATAATTATTCATTTTGCATGGGGTTATCTTTGCTTCATGGCAGCTTACCACCGTAAACCACGACTGTTTTTAATTGCATTACCCATGGGATTAATTGACTTCTTTGTACCCTTTGCAGCATACTCACCTATAGCATTTGAATTACTGTTCTTTGCTCTCGCAGTAGCGTCTTTGCTGGTTGCATGGTATGTAACAAAAGACCTAAGAAGAAAACAACAAACCGAAAAACCAGATACAACAATTTAGGAACTGCTTTACTTGACACTGTTACGGTACTTATTGTTATTACCATAACACAGGTTTTATCCCTGTGAAAATAGTAACTTGTGTACCAATAAAACGGTAAAGTGTCGTGGAAACGTTTATTCAGTAAATATGCTAACTAATAGCGGAGGTTAAAGTAGTGTCTCTTGAATCAGCTAAAAAATACGGGTTTATAGCTAGTATAATAAACGTCATTACACCAGTAATGGCGATTTTATTTGTTGTAGGCTTAACTTACCAGATATTAGTCTATCCAGTGGGAGAATTTTCTTCCTTTTGGTCAGGCTTTTCCACAGGCGTCTCTATAGCCATGGGTGCAGTAGGTGTCATTGCACTTATCCTGTTCCTGTTAGCCATGCATAGATTATCAAATTATTACAAAGAACCATCAATATTTAAAAATGTTCTATATAGCTTCCTAATTACAATTGTAGGCAGTATCATAATTATCATCATAACGTTAGGTTCCATCACCACATTAACTAACAACATTTTATTGGCACCTAATTCAACAGATCCTTTAGCAATGGCCTTACAATTAATGATAAGCATCGCAGCAATAATTGGTGCCGCACTTATTATTGGAATAATCGAGGCAGTTCTTTACTGGCGAGCCTTTACTAAACTTGGCGAGAAATCAGGCGTTGAAACATTCAAAACCGCAGGGTTACTCTATCTAATTGGTGGAGTTCTCCAAATCGTAGGCGTAGGAGCCATTTTGGTTTGGATCGCATGGATTTTCGCCGCACGAGGATACAAACAACTTCAACCACAACCAGTCTCCAGTACCTCAAATTACTCACCTACAACAACATCCTCTAACTCTGGCAAAATTTATTGTAGCTACTGCGGAATAGAGAACGATACCAACGGCATCTACTGCAAACACTGTGGCAAACCCTTATACACAAACCAATCAAGCGTTTAACCAAAACCTATCTTCTGCTTCCTCAATATATGCGCGCCAGTATTTTGGGGAAAGCAAGTTTTTGTTTATATTTTCAAATTCTCCTAGTGATGGAAGTTATGATAAGTGTTTGGTGAATAATCTATCGTGGGTTTTTACCCATGTTTAGGAAGAACCAGAACCCACGATAGACTCAGTTTCTCCACGGCTCTCTATGACAGACTTCATCCAAGTTTTTGGAGGAGCAAACTCGGATTTATCTATTCATTTAAGTAATAACTAATTACATATTTAAACTTTAGTTCAAGTTAAGTTAATGTTTAGTTGATAATTTTTTGATGATTAAGAAAAAAAGAAAGACTATAAAAACCACATGAATGCAAACGTATGTTATCAATAGCAGTAAGTTCCTACAGCAGATATGCCGAAGAATTGCTGATTTATTTGCCGATTTACATCTTCCAGATTCATATCTGAGAAGAGATCAGGATGAATAAATTCATGTGTGTAAACGCTACAAACAGCAAAAAATAAATCAACCAATAATTAACTTAAATTAAGTGAAAGTTTATAATCATAAGTCAACCATCCAGTACATAAACAACAGGACCAAAAACAGTGCTACAACAAATCCACACCACTACAAAAAAAGAAAACACACACTTCATGTATCCTCAATACCAAGGTAGCTGTATCTCAAACATACCAGATCTGCTAAAAGAAATCTTTGAAATAAACAACAACAAATCACCAAAAAACCTCTACAAACACGCAGCAGAAAAAGTCTGTCTTGAACAAAACAAAAAAGTAGTACTCATAATAATAGACGGTTTTGGATACAGCCAATTCTTAAAACAATACAAAAAAGACCAATTCTTAACAAACCTTACCAACAAAGGCATAGTCCGACCTCTAACAAGCGTTTTCCCATCACAAACAACCAACGCACTAACAACACTAAACACAGGACTAACCCCCCAAGAACACGGCCTCTTTGAATATTTCATCTACCTAAAAAACATCGGACTAATCAACTCCCTAAAATTCGAACGCGTCAACTCAACGAAAAAAACCCTAACAGAAGAAGGAGTTAAACTAAGCAACCTTCTACTAAAAGGAAAAACAATCCATGACACCCTAAGTGAAAACGAAATCAAAACATTTACCCACATAAACTTAACCAACGCATTTAGCGCTTGCTCAAAAACAATTTTCCACGGAAGCACCATAATGCCAGCACTAAAAATATCAGACCAAATTACAGGACTACGAAAAAATTTAGAAGAAAACAAAGACAAAACCGCATACTTTTTCGTACACATAGACACCCCCGACACCATAGCACACAAATACGGACCAAACAGCGACCAATACTACAACGAAATATCAAACATAACATACTTGTTAAACAGAGAATTAATACAAAAATTAGACCCAAAAACAGCCAAAAATACCCTGCTACTATTAACTGCCGACCATGGCCTCGTTGACGTAGATACAGAAAAAACAGTTTACCTCCCAAAAACAGCCCTACACATGCAAACAGAAAAAAATCAAGAACCAATCGCACCTACAGGAAGCTATAGAGAGATATTTCTACACATAGAAGAGAAAAAACTCGCTGAGACAAAACAATGGCTACTTAAAAAAATCGGCGACAAAGCCCAAATAATTGAAACCCAAGAAGCTATAGAAAAAGACCTATTTGGCGTGGGTAATGTTAGCGAGGGCTTTTTCGAAAGAACCGGAAACCTACTAATTTTACCATATGGCAACGAAACAATATGGTTTAAAGGCCCCCAAGAAAGAGAAATCAACTACTTAGGGCAACACGGAGGATTAAGCAGACAAGAAATGCTTGTACCGTTTGCAGCTGCTAACCTTAGAAATTTAAAAGAAAAAACAAACCAAACATAAACCTGTCAAGTTACCTTTTTGGAGAAATAAGATGCCCTGGAAACACATAGAACAATCCAAAACTTATATCGAACCTCAAATATATCACCGTGAAAATATAATCTACCTTCTAACCCTTGTGACAGATTAAAACAGTTTTTACACACATAAACTGTATGCAGATGAGGAAGCTTGAGCAGTCAAACAATCACGTTACCTGATGGTCGCAAACTCGGATACGCCACAATAGGTAAGGGCAATCCAGTTATGTATTTTCATGGTACCGCCAGCAGTCGCCTCGAAGTCTATCTTCTAAAACATCTCACTGTAAAAGGAAACTTGCAACTCATCGCACTTGATCGTCCAGGATATGGCTTATCTACATATAAACCTCGAAAAAGCATACAAGACATCAACAGTGACATCAACTGTTTAGCTGACCATTTAGGTATTGAGCAGTTCAGCGTTTTAGGCTGGTCTGGTGGCGGTGTTTTCACACTTGCTTACATAACCTGCTTTCCTAAACGCATAAACTGCAGTATAATTGTAGGGACACCTGATTTACCCTTTGACACCTCAATCGCACATAACATACCACTTGCAAAATATGTAATGAAATTTCCTTTTATAGGCAAAATAGCCATGCGTAACATGCGACGACAGGTACTCAAAGCAGACTGTACAGAGGCTTTTCTACGCTCCAGTCAAGGTCGGCAGACACTTCACACCTGCTCAAGCCGTGACTTGACGTTTTTCTCTAACCCCACATGGATGGGATTGATGCATCAGTCAATGACTGAAGCCTTTCGCCAAAGCAACAGCGTTAATGTTGTGCTTGAGGAACACCAGCTTTTCTTAAAACCATGGAATCTACCCTTCAAGAATATTAGTGACAATTTGTGGGTTTGGCAGGGAGCCGAAGATAAAACTTGCCCCGTAAAAAATGCCTACAGCATAGCTCACAAAATTGAAAACTGCAACTTGGAGGTTTTTCCCAGACAAGGTCACTGTGTCATATTTGACAACTTGGAAAGACTATCAGAGCTTCTAAAATCCTTTTGAGAATCTACTCATGTAAAGGCATTAGATTGCACATAAATTTCACTTTTGGAAAGTTCTAGCACGACGTTTTTAAGGTTTTTTGGCTACCTACCGTGTACTATGAACTCTTAACTGTAAGCAAGCTACCGCTAACAACCTTTAAATAATCACTTACTTTAAAATTATATTTAAAATGGAGGAAATAAGAAGCTGTTTGATAAAAAATTATTAAAACAAAAAACTTTTTCTTTATTAATTGCAGTTATTTTGCTGACTTCTACTTTTGCATTGCTGACCGCAACTGTTCCAAGTAACGCCGCAGATTATACTGTAAGCGTAAAATCATTCCTTAGTGTTAGACCTACTGTTGCAGGTATAGGACAAGAAATTCTAATTAATATGTGGATAACACCTGCACCTGGCGCAAACAGAATATACCATGACATGAAGCTAACTATAACCAAGCCTGATGGAACACAACAAGTAATTCCAAATATTGACTCTTATGTTGCAGACGGTACAATGTGGATGCCATGGGTTTGTGAACAAGTAGGCGATTGGACGTTCAAGCTTGATTACCCAGGCGAATACTTTGCTCCAGGGAGATATCTTAATGGCGATATTATCGATGGAAATACCGGTGGCACAGTCTATGCTGATGGAGCTACAATTAGACCCGCTGCTACACGTGTGCAAACGATAAAGATACAAGAAGAAGTGGTACCTAGTTGGCCTGGGCAACAATTTTCAAGGAATGCATATTGGACAAGACCTGTACATGAGGAAAACCGTGAATGGTGGCCATATATAGGAAGCTATCCATGGTTTGGACCTGGCACAAATTCAATATGGGATGAACTTTACCCTGATACAAACCCAGCGTATAATTCTGAATACGGATTTGTTGCATGGGTTACAGGGCCAGAATCTGCTCATATCGTTTGGAAACGTGAATACGCCTTAAGTGGCCTGCTTGGAGGTGACTATGGTAGTGTATCTCATGTAGGTCCCCCACTTAGTAGTTGGAATATGAAGCCATCCATTATTTTACTGGGCAAAGCTTATCACTCTTACTCAAAAGTTGCTACAGATGGTCCAGGTAGTCAAACATACTGGGAATGTTATGATATACGTACTGGTGAAGTATTCTGGGAAAGACCACTATACCCTGGCGAAACA
>WRJX01000073.1 GCA_009778385.1 Candidatus Bathycorpusculum sp.
CCAAGATCCTGCAACGCAACAGACTTAGCCTCAGTAGCAGTCATAATAGCCCTAGCCATAGCACCACAAGACAAAGTAACATTAGTTAATAATATGATATTTATGGTACCTGAGGTCAATTTCATCTGAGTTTGGTTTTCAATCCAGTTGCCAGCATCTACGCCCATGCGTAGAGCATTATCACGTGCACCACCTGTTGCAATGCAACAAATGTGGAAATCACCAAAAGTTTTTTCACATACCGCCATGCACTCCATGTTTACGCCGGTGCTTAGAAAAATAAAGTCTTTATGACTAAGACCTAAAGACTTAGGAAGCTGTTTCTTAAATTTGTCATAACTATGCAGGGTCATATGCCGTGTTGACAAGGGATCTGGAACAAACACGTTTCCTACATTGCTAACTTTTTGCAATCCATCCATAGTTGATAAAACTTGGCGTTGCTCATTAAAAGAGACAAGGGTCAAGTTAAGCAGTACATCCTCATATTTGTGGTAAACGACTCGAGCGTTTGCCTCTTTAAATTGAAGGTTTATAGGGGTTTCTTTAAGCGTTACTTCATGTTTACTCATTTTTTATTTTTTTCTCCATTAGTTTTGTTTGTTACTTACTTTTTTTCATTAGTGTCTTCAAGCAGACCTTCTATGCTTAGGTAGAGTTTCTGTAGCTCTTTTTTCAGTTCATCAGGAGCCTGCCACATGTCACGGTCAATGGCTTCCAAGAGTCGCTCAACCATATTCTGTAATGCATAAGGATTTACATCCTTGAGCCATTCCTGCATAGTTTGATCAAAAACATATTTCTTAGCTAATTCCTCATACATCCAGTCCTCAACAACCTCCACGGTGGCATCCCAACCGAAAACAAAATCCACGTTTCTAGATAAGTCAGCGGCGCCCTGATACCCGTGTCGTTTCATACCTTCGATGTATTTTGGGTTGAGAAGTCTAGAGCGGAAAATGTAACAGGTTTCCTCAGCAGTACTTCTAACCTTTACCCGGTTAGGGTCTGAGGTATCGCCACAGTATGATCGAGGCGCTTTACCGCCTACAATTTTAACTGCGTTTATCATGCCGCCATGGGCGTCATACCAGTCATCACCGTCTAAAATGTCGTATTCACGTGAGTCCTGATTTTTGACTGTGACATTAATTTTTTTTAGGCACCGCTTAAACTGTTCAGGTGTCTGCAGTCCATAGGTTTTACGGGTATATGCATAACTACCCCAGTTAATGTAGACATCACTTAGGTCGTTTTGGTCTTTCCAGTTTTTGGAATCTATAACTTCACTTACGCCGCAACCGTATGCACCAGGTTGATCTCCGAAAATTCTATAACATGCCGCTTCGCGTGCTTTTACAGCATCTACACCTTTACCGGTTTCTTCGGCGACCTCAGTGTCTACATGTTTAACTATAAAGTTTTGATCATGAGATTCTTTTAACCCAGCGACTAACTCAACAGCTGCATCAAGAAGATTAACTACAACAGGAAAAGTATCCCGAAATAACCCACTAATACGTAGAGTAACATCAATACGGGGACGTTTGAGAACCTCAAGAGGAATAGGCTCCACACCAATAACTCTGCCATTGGATCTTTCCCAAACAGGTTTAACACCCATCAAATAAAGGATTTCAGCAATGTCATCGCCTTTGGTTTTCATAGTATCGGTTGCCCAAATAACAATACCAACAGACTCAGGATATTTGCCCTCTTCCTTTAGGTAACGTTCAAGCAACACATCCGCTAGAGCAACACCGACTTCCCAGGAGGCAGCTGTTGGAACAGCACGAGGATCAACGGAGTAAAAATTTCTGCCAGTTGGCAAAATATCAGCCATACCGCGGGTTATAGAGCCAGAGGGACCGGGAGGCACATACCCGCCTTGACATCCAGAGAGGGTATAGGTTAATTCATCAGTTGTTGATGCAAGAGCGGGAACAAGAAAACGGCTAATGTAGCTAAGGCAATGATCTATGTTTTGGTTACTTGAACCTAACACTTTCTTTGTTAAGGCAGCAATTTTTCCTTCGCTAAAATCAGCCAAGTGGTATTTTTGGATAAGCTCAAGCGAAAGCGCACTAACCTCTTTTAAATGATCACCATTAGTTTTGCCGTCACTACCAAGTTTACCTCGATGAGCCAAAAGATCATCATAATCAAAACCTAATAGCTCTGCAATTGACTGCCTTAATGAAGGTACATCACCATTAGCTAAACGCGTCAAAGTAACAAGAAACTCATCTAGCCGCAGGTCCTTGGGGGCTTCACCTAAAATGTGAAGACCATCGCGGATTTGAGCATCCGATAACTCATTAATGTATGCATGCAGCTGCTCTAAAAAGTCATCAAATGAAACAAAAGCAGCATCCTGAGTAATGATTAAGTCTTTATCAAGCTTAGCTGTAACCACATTTTCCCAAATTAAATTACGTAAAACAGGCAATTTATCAGGATCAACAGTTTTAGCATGATAATAATCCTGAAGCTGAACCTCCAACTTTGCAAGCTCCTCATAAGAATCAGCATCATGCATAACTGGCACTAAGTGTTCTATTATGCAACAGTAGCTTCGACGTTTAGCTTGAGTACCTTCGCCAGGATTAGTTATAACATAGGGGTAAATGTTGGGTAAATCAGAGATAGCTATGTCAGGAGAGCACGATTTAGACAAACCAACAGATTTACCAGGTAACCATTCTAATGAACCGTGAGTACCTATGTGCATGATAACGTTGGCGCCAAAGATGTCGCGGATCCAACGATAATAAGCGTAATAATGGTGAGGCATAGACAAATCCGGACTATGATATATGCTCGCCGAAGTCTCCAAATAACCGCGTGGAGGTTGCAAACCGATGAAAACATTGCCATTTTGTATACCCGCAACCAAAAACTTATCATTATAGGTAAAAAGTTTCCCAGGACGCCTCTCCCAATCAACCTCCATCTTAACAGCAACATCAGAAGACAACTCACCAAACCACCGATCATACTGTCCAAGTGAGACTTTATCTAGAGCGCGATCATTTAATTCCTGTGCACTAGCCCATCTGCGATCGTTAGTTAACCCAGCAATAATAGTATCCATAAGTTTCTGACTGCTCTCAGGCAACTCATCCAAAGCATAGTCCTGATTTTTTAGGCCTTGAAGGATGTTCATCACTGAAACAGAAGAATCCAACCCAAAGGCATGACCAATAGTATCATTTCTAGGTGGGTAGTTATGGAAGATTATAGCTACTTTCTTTTGGTTGTTAGGTAGTCGTCGTAGTTTACCCCAGTTTATTGCTAAACTAACTACTTTTTTAGTTCTCTCCTCAATGGGTTCAAACTTTATTATCCGTGTGCCAGCTGAGGAAGTAGTTTGGTTGTAATCTATAGCGGCAACGGGTACGGTTATTAATGCTCCATCGAATTCAGGCATAGCGACACTAGCAGGAATATCCATAACGCTTAAACCCTGCAGGGTATCACGCCATTCCTCGAAGGTGTTGCTGGTAGTTATAGCTTTGAGTATTGGGACTCCGAGTTTTTTTAGGGTGTCTGTTGCATCGGCTCCAGAGAGGCAAGTTGAGAGTGAAAAGGAAAATAAGCTGATAACAACATCTACAAGTGGTTTGTCGTCTTTTAAGAAATAGTTGTCAATTACCCAAGCGAATCCGTTCATGCCTAATTTTGGGTTTTTTGATCCGCCAAAAAATACTGGCAGTACATTGGCACCTTGAGCCTCTATTTCGCGGATTACCGCATCAACGAAACTTGTGTTACCACCCTGCCATTGACTCTGATGGAACCATAAACCTACAGTTAAGTTATTGGTATTGATTTTCTTTTTCACATATTTTTCTAACGTTGGAACATAGTCAAAGCTGGGATGATAGATACCTTCCCATATAGGTTTAGTTGGAGCTTCAAAAGTGTAATCAGTACCTATGAAGCGGTTTGCAAGGTAATAAAAGAGGTTTTCAAAATTCTTTTTGCCACCGTAATTAATGTAGAAAAAGATTTTTTGTTTATCCTCACTTTGCACTGTTGTGAATTTAGTGTGTTCATTACCTCCAAAGAATGGTGCAGAAACCATAAGGGGCACTTTTGTAGGTTTTAGGGCTTCAGCTAATTTGTCAAATTCAGGTAAGTCACCCATTAAGTGTACTATGACTATGTGGGATTTTTTAGAGAAATTGATAAAATCATCTAAAGTACCAAAATCTCTAAAGTCACCGCCAGCTCGTAAGCATAACTCAACGGCATTGGGAAGTTTTTCATTTATTGCTTTTACCGCTGATATAGCAGGAATTGCGTCTGCGGGAATGGTTGTTGCAAAAGCTACTTTAAGTGTTCTCATGCTTTTAGCTCCTTTTCTTCGAAAAAGAAGGATACTTTTGAAGTGAAATCGTTAAAATCACTAACTAACGGCATAACTACTGGTTTACCTGTAATTGAAGTGGAAACATCAGCCTTAATTCCATAAACGGCCTCGATATTTTGTGCTGTTAACACCTCTTCAGGTGTGCCCATTGCGTAAATGCAGCCTCGTTTAAGCATAAACAGTTTATCACAGAAGCGGCTGGCTAAATTCAAATCATGTATAGATACAATGACAGCATGTCCTTTACTTTGAGTAAGGCCCTTAAGTATGCAGAGAATTTCAAGTTGATGTCTAATATCTAAAGAGCTTGTAGGCTCATCTAGTAACAAAATTTGGGGTTGTTGTGCAAGTGCTCGGGCAACGATGACTTTTTGTTGTTCACCACCGCTAAGTTCAGAGAATTGGCGCATAGCAAGATGATCTATACCTAAAAGTGTCATCATTTGAAAAACAATATCATTATCACGCTCACCTATACTCCAATGAACATAGGGTTTTCTACCCATCATTACTACGTCAAATACCGTGAAAGGAAAAGCGCTTATGGATGTTTGAGGGACGTACCCCATTAGTTTGGATAATTCCTTAATAGTAAGTTTACTGGTGTCTTGTCCATCTATTAGTATGCTGTTTGGTTTTGTTTTTAAGATGCGGTTAATACATTTGAGTAAGGTGCTTTTTCCTGAACCGTTAGGTCCAACAATGGCTACTAACTCGCCTAATCCAACGTTTAAATCAACGTTTTTTAGAATTGAACCGCCTGCATAGCCAAATGAGAGATTGTTTACAGTTAATTTCAACTGAAATGTTGCCTCCTTTTACGTATTAGTAAATAAATGAAGAATGGAACACCAAGTAATGATGTTACAATTCCAACGGGAAGCTCTGTGGGCATTATAATTAATCTGCCCACGGTGTCTGCGGCAAGAAGCATAAGAGCGCCCATAAGTGCGCTGCAGGGTATTAGATATCTATGGTCATTGCCAATTAGCATTCTAGAAATGTGAGGGGCAATTAAATCTACAAAACCAATAATACCCGTGAAAGATATTATGCTTGCAGTAGCAACTGTTTCTAAAATCATGTTTATAGATAAAACACGTTTGGAATTAACCCCAAGACTAGTAGCTACTTCTTCGCCCATGCTAAGGACGTTAATATTCCAAGCTTGAGTCATCATAAGAAGTATTGCAACTGCGACAATAGGAAAACAAATCAAAAGGTTATGCCAAGACGCAGTGTAAAGTCCGCCCATAAGCCAAAAAACAATAGCGCTCACAGCGTTTTTCTCAGGAGCAATATATTGCATTAATGAAAGGAGCGCAGAGAAGAGAAAACCAACTGCTACTCCTGCTAAAATTACGGATTCAGAACTCATTCCGCGTATACGTGCAATAGAGTAGACTATTATCATAGCTATTAAACAAAAAACAAAAGCATTACCAATTACAAGATAACCCGCTAAAGTTGCAATGCTAACTCCAAAGACTATAGCTAAAGCAGCACCAAAACCTGCAGCTGAAGAAATACCCAGGATATATGAGGAAACAAGAGGATTTCGTAAAATTCCCTGCATTGTCGCACCCGCAGTAGCCAATCCAGCTCCAGCTATTAGGGCCATAACAATTCTTGGCAATCGGATAGTCCAAATTATCGTCACAGCAAGAGGTGACGCTGGACCGATGTTTAGAAAGGGAAAAGCTTTGGAAAATATAACAGTTAAGGCCTCACCAAGCCGGGGAGAAGAAGCACCAAAACTAAGTGAAAACAATATAGTAGCTATTAACGCTAAAAATATAGCAAAAATTACAAGGAGTTTTCTCTTTTTACCTTTACCATAAAGGGTCTTTAAATCAGCTGTTGTTGTGGTAGTAGTGGTAGTGGTCATAAATACTCAAACATTCCTACCGACGAGGTTAATTCCGTAAACCTTTGATTAGTTAGTGTTTGAGTTGCAGCGTATGACAAACATAAAGCTGATAATTTTTTCAACTTTTTGTCTCCAAGTTAGCTGTTAAGAGGTGTATTAGAGTGATCATGAAACAGTTGTGTTCTAACAGCTGAGGCTATAGGGGCTGCGCGTAGCTCTTCTAAACGTAAATATTTACTGCCCATAGTTTCAGAAATCTGTTTGACTAATCCAAAAGTAAGAAAACCGTTTTCAGTATCTATAGCAATGGATTGTATACCTTTAGAAGCAATTTTACATGCAACTTTTTTAGCTTCTTCAACAGGGTCTCCGCCGTAGAGATTAACGTTTGCTCGTCCATCTGAAACTAGAACCAGTAGAGGAATATCGTCTGTTCGAAGAGAAGATTCAACAGCGTCTAAACCGAGTTTTAGTCCATGAGCTAACGGTGTACGGCCACCAGTTGGTAAAGTGGCTAAGTATTTTTGTGCTAACTCTACGCTATTGGTAGGAGGTAGAACAAGTTCTGCTGAGTTTTTACGAAATACCACCATACCCACGCGGTCTCTACGTTGATAAGCATCTAGTAAAAGAGAAAGAACAGCCCCCTTAGTTGCGCTCATACGCTCCTCTGCAGCCATGGAGCCGCTGGCGTCAACCACGAACATAATTAGATTACCCATCTTTGTTTCTCTGACTTTTTCACGTAAATCACAGCTTTCAATCAGAAGGGCATTTTGTTGATTGATAGCAGCTTCTTTTCGACGTTTCTGGAAAGGAGCTGCTGCACGTAAAGTTGCATCAAAAGCTAAATCAGTAACTTTGCCTCGAGGCAACATGCTTGCTACATAATGGCCTCTTTTAGAATCACTGATTATTTTTGAGCGCCTACCTGATCCATGTCGTTCAATTTCGTCAAGAACAGGTGAAGAGAGGGGTTTTACAGTATAGGGTTCATCCGCTTGAAAAACTTGTTCTTCTGCAGGTTCCTCCTGCTTATCTGGCTCATCGTTATTTTGAGAATTGTCGTTATTTTGTGGCTGAGTTTGCTTGTCGTTGTTCCATTTTTGGATGCTTTCATTAATTTGCTGTTGTTCCATTTTTGGTTCTTCAAAGGGTTGGCGACGTTGACGATGTGGAAGTACTAACTCAGCTGCTTCTTTGATGTCCTCTTCAGTAACTTCTATCCGTCCATTGTAAGCGGCAATAGTACAGGCTGTTTTGTACATAGCTATGTCTGCACGATGACCGTCTACTGCAAAATCGGTACAAATTTGTGTTATAAGATCAAGTAGTTCTGAGCGCAATTTTACCTTGGGTAAAAGTGTGGTTGCAGACATGATTTTTTGTCGTATGTTTTCTTGGCCATCTAAGTTGGAGGCAGCAAAGGAAGCGGGGTTGCTTTCAAAAGCAATGCGGCGGCGTATTATTTCAGCTCTGGCTTCCTTATAGGGTATGCCTTTGACTTCGACTGAAAGTGCAAAGCGGTCTAAAAGTTGAGGTCTAAGCTCACCCTCTTCAGGATTCATTGTGCCAATTAAAACAAACTGAGATGGATGACTAAAAGAAACGCCCTCACGTTCAACAAAGTTTACACCCATTGCGGCAGCATCAAGCAGGACATCAACTAGGTGATCATCTAGTAAATTGACTTCGTCGATGTAGAGAAGATTACGGTTAGCTTGAGCTAAGATTCCGGGGTCGAAATGTTTCTCGCCTGTTTTAATAGCTTTCTCTATGTCAATTGTGCCTACCAAGCGGTCTTCTGTAGCACCTACAGGTAACTCAACTACAGATATGGCACGCTTGGCAGTTGGTAATTTTTCATTGTTTACGTATTTTGAGGCGCAAGCGTCACAGAGGTCTTGGGGATTTTTTGGATCACAATGGAAAGGACAGCTAGTAACAACCTCAGCCTCAGGTAAAAGATTAGCTAGAGCACGTACAGTTAAGGATTTTCCAGTTCCTTTCTCGCCTCTAAGAAGGACACCGCCTATTTTTGGGTTGATTACATTTAGGATCAGAGCTAATTTCATTTTGTCTTGACTTACAATAGCGCTAAATGGATAAACTGTTTTGTTTTGCGATTGCATCTCCTAAATCTCTACCAGATAAGGGATTAGCCAATAAAACATATAAACTATTGTTTAATTTAAGTTAATATCAAGTTTATAAACACAGGTTGATTAAAATACAATGTTACCACAATACATGCAAAAGCCACAAAAACAACCTATTTAGTCATAAAACCAGGAAAAAATATTATTTTTGTCACTTTTAACTACGGATCTGCTAGCATTTGTTTAAATGTATTAGCAGCACTCCCCCAATAACTATTGTTAAATGTATCGTCTGACTTTTTTCATGTATTGACGATATTTTTCTCCGAAATTGCTAATACACCATCTTTCTTCTGCAAGGATAATCCAATGTGTGGAAACTTGAAAAACCAATACAAACCCAAGCAACATGGGCGATTTTGTAAGTACCACACATCCTAAGAAGAATATCAGGTACGCCATGTACATAGGATTACGGGATATACGATAAAGTCCGTTAAGATTTATGCCGCTTTCAGAAGGCTTTGCAAAGTTTATTATTGATATAGTACAGGCGACTGTTCCTAATGTGTAGATAAACAAACCAGTATAAAATAACCATGAGGGCTCTATTTCGATTTGGAGAAAAAACAAGTACACGAAAATCGCTACAGTGGAAAGCTGGTAAAGCCAATAAGCTGCTTTTTCTTTTCCGATCATCGGAGGAAAATGGGCCGCGCGCCTTGTCGCTTCTTTGTTAAGAATGGATAAAAGACCAAACCTTATCAGCATGAAAGGTATTAACAAAAAAGCGCCGTTCATTTTGGGTTACCTATAATTGTTTTATTTTTGATTCCAGTAGTATATGTTGGAGTATTTTCCTGTAACTGGATAGTTTGAGTCTTCAAATACTATGTCTAACTTTAACCCATATTGATCTATTTTACTTTCTAACTGACTCCAAATTTCTTGCGAAATACCATCTTCACGCCATATACCCCATACGTTGTCAGTTGGATTTCGCATACCCCACCCATAATTTTTAGGTAAAACTAGCGCTGCCTCCGCCTTTATGTGACCATGAACAATTAGGGGATTTTGAACTACCTCATTCCAAAAACGCTCCAACGCCTGGAAATGCTCTTCTTGCAAGATGTTGGGGTTTAATTGGTCTTCGGAGTAGTTAAAAATTATTACATATTGCGCACCGGTTTCATAGGAGGTTTTCATTTGCTCAAACATTTCCTGCCCACCTGCAAGGTATGGGGGTTGAGTGTATTTCCAAGTAATAATAGTGCCCCATTGCTTATTTTGAAGATTTGCAGCCCCTCGCACTAAACCAATTTCTTGAACAATAGAATTATTCCAACCTAACTCAGCAAGCACCAAATCATAACCACTCTGGTAATCCCACCAGTAAAGACCATAATCAGCCGTAAAAACTGAAACATCCTTCTTATCCAACTGTTCTTTGTTTATAGCATCAAAAAAACCCTTGTTCCAATCCACAAAAACTCTCGCAGCATCATCATAAGTACGCACAGGATTTTGCTTTAAAAGCTCCTCATAAGACGGCAAGGGCAAAGGGAACAGTGTAATATTTTCTGACGTGTAACTGATACTTTCACTTCCCCAATCAGGTTTGTATGCGGTAATTGCTCCATCAGGATAATAATAAATAACATAACCCTCATGAATAGATAAATAAATTACACCATTCAGTCGATATACAACGTTTGCTCTATTTGTAAAAACTTTGATTTCGCCCCCATAACCATTCTTCATAACACGTACAGTGTCATTTTGGAAATAGTGAAAAATAGTATCATCGTCTGATTGAAACGCCATATTTCCAAAATCAATGTCTCTATCAAGCATTTTTCCTCCATGTTCATCGCCGAAATATACCCCAATGAAATGCGCACCCCATCGTTCTTTTGCTTCAATAAGCCAACTACTTAACGCCTGAGTGCTTAATCCACCAAAATCACTCACAGTACCGTAAACAGCATAACTCATTTTTGAAGCAACAGCATAATCCCCTATCTCCTCCATAGCAGTAGCATTGTCATGCAAAGATCCAGACTGCAGAACAAAAAGATTCGTATAATCCTTTACTTTGTCGATGAGTTCTTTTGCCTCTTCAACAGAACCCCCACAATAGGTAACACCAACATAGAACGGCTTTTGGTTAAACACAGAATAACCTGCAACGGTTATTAATCCAACCAATAACAAAGACACCACAACTAATACAAACAACTTTAGCCTTTTCAATGACTACACACTGTTTACCTAAAACTCTCAAAAGACGTTAATAGATTTTTTGATGGCGACGAAGTCTATGGGTTTGATTATGTGTTTTCATTGTCGTGTGCCATGTCCTGTGGGGGTGTCAATGTATTGTAAACATACTTTTTTATGGAATAGGAAGTCCTGATAATTCTAGTATTCTAAGGTTTATGGAGTAGCTGTCTATACTTCTGTTATTAGTTGCCAGGTATATTTCTACTGTATCAGTTTCACCACAACGTAAATCCCATTGAGGGACTCCTAACGGTGGCGACATAGAACCTACTATAGCACCTGATACATCATTTGCTGAAACTTGAGAAGCACCATCATAAAGTGCAACGCTCACAGCAAAGTACACCCTTCCTGAATGATAACCTCCTGGATAAATACCAACTTCCCGCAATTCCTCTAAAGTGTAATCACTTCTAATAGTGGCCGTTATAACAAAGCAGTCCTTACCATCAAATGTACCCCCCGACCATGCCGCATTTGCTGAATATACACCATATGAAGCGTTTGCTGAAACCAAAAACAGCTTAGACTCACTGCCGCTATACTCAAGATATCCTGCATTATTTAGTTGCGCATTGCTTGGCGTATTCGGGGGAGATGACGATGGAACATTACTTACTGTACTCGTGGGAAATGACGATGGAACATTACTTACTGTACTCGTGGGAAATGACGATGGAACATTACTTACTGTATCATGTGAAGACTTTTGAAAAATATTAATTATACATAATGAAACGGCGAGTGCTATTATTATCAAAACAACAAAAGCTATCATTTTTCCCATTTTCATATTTTCATATTGCCCCTCTTCTCTAACTAATATAAAATTAAACATTAAAAAATAGTGGGGTTTAGTTATGCCTCGACATGATCCTATCTGACTAAACGCTCTAACCTGCTCATGGAGAAAGAATCTGCAAAGTATTGACTATACGTAAGTTAATGGCTGTGTAATAATTTTGGGACCCAGCTTCTTTTTTAATTATGGGAAGAGTTAAAAGTAGAATAGTTTATCACTCATGCATGCAGCAAGCTAGCACTTCATCACAAAAAACAGCTACAAACATTTTTAGCAACTTGAATTCCCAGCAAGTCGAAGCGGTAAAAGAAGTTGAAAAGCCACTTTTGATAATAGCAGGTGCCGGCTCAGGAAAAACCATGACTGTAGCAAGTAAAATAGCCTATTTAATTGAAAACGGTCTAAAGCCAGAGAATATACTGGCTTTAACGTTTAATCAAAAAGCCGCAGAAGAATTAAAGGTAAGAGTAACAGAAATGCTAAAGAATTCAGAGGATCTAAACATAGCTACTTTTCATTCTTTCTGCAACCAAATTATACAAGATAACATACTTAACACCAAGCTAAACTCTAACTTTAAAATTATTACCGATACAACACAGTTAGTCTATCTAACAAAAAATATTAACAATTTTGGAATTGAACACTTAGAATTCAACCATGAACCATACACTCTAGCTGAGGAAATGAAAAAATTCATATCTAGATGCAAAGACGAAGCAGTAACCCCCAAAGACTTACAACAATACATAGAAAAACATGAAAAAACCCCAACACCACCAGAAGATGAAGAAACCCAAGACTATCTAAATAATTTAAAAGATATGCTAAAAATTTACCAAGCATATGAAGACTACAAACTCCAAAACAACATGCTAGACTTTGGAGACATGCTCTGCACAGTATACAACCTACTAAAAAGCAAGCCGTTAATTTTACAAAAATATCAAGAGAAATTCAAATACATAATAGTAGATGAATTCCAAGACACCAACTACATACAACTACAAATAGTCACTTTAATTGCAAAAAAACATGGCCACCTTACAGTAGTTGGAGACGATGATCAGAGCATATACAAGTTTAGAGGTGCTCACCTCACAAATATAGCAGAATTCAAAAAAATATTTCCAAACTTTATAGAAAAAGCATTAGAGCACAATTATCGTAGTACCAAAAAAATTGTAGCCGTAGCCAGCTCTTTAATAAAAAACAGTCCTGAGAGAACAATAAAGAAAATGTTTACAGACAACTCTGAAGGCGATAAAATAGCCATCGTTGAAACTCCAAATGATACCTCACAGGCAAACTATATTCTTGAAACAACAAAAGAACTCCTAAAAGAGTATCCACCTCAGGATATAGCGATACTTTGCAGACGAAAATCAACCGCTGAGCCAATAATTAAAGCCTTTAGAAAACACGCCTTACCCTTTAACTTTGTTGGAGAAACAGGATTCTTCCAAGAACCCATAATAAAAGACATAACAGCTTTCCTAAAAATAATTAGTAACCCTTTGAAAAATAACGCTGAAATCATAAGAATTCTAAACAGGCGTAACTATGACATAAACCAGGTTGATATATGTAGATTTACTCAATATGCAAAACAAAACGATCTCTCCTTATATGAGACATTTAACCATTTAAGCAAGATAAATGTTGATAAAATCAAGTTTCTAACAGTTAAACAAACACTATTAAACATAATGAAAGATAAAACAAGGCTATGCACTCTTGACCTTTTACACAAAGTTCTCTTTGAACAAGAGCTCTATAAATATGAGATATCACTCAAAAACACTCGTAACATACAGTTACTAAATCAATTCTATGATTTTGTTGAAGAGTTCAACCATATATATCCAGATAATGACCTTGAAGATTTTACAGATTACTTATCGCTTGCGTCGAATTTTAAAATTGAAGAAGAAGACACTGGCAAGCAAACTGTGGTTATATCAACAATTCATAGCGTAAAAGGCATGCAATACCCCGTCGTTATTATCCCCGATGTTAATGAACGAAAAATACCAACAACCTATCAAAGAGATAAATTTTCAATACCCTCTGAGCTTCTAAAAGGAATTCAATCGGAGCATGAGGATAAAGAGTTACATCTCCAAGAGGAACGAAGGCTATTTTATGTAGCTATAACACGGGCAAAAGAAAAACTAGTTATAACTTATGTCAAACGTTATGGAGAAAATAAAACAGACTCTAAACCCTCAAAATTTCTCCAAGAGATAAATTACCAACAAAACGAAGATATTATCTTCCAACAGATAGATTCCCAAGAAGTACCAATTCAAGTAACAACTACTGCAGACAATCAGGTAAAAACAGAATTGTTACAGCAAGTAATAGCAAACCTAACAACGGAGCGATATACTGAAGCTATAGAAAACATGTTCCTTTTTGCTAAATTGAATAATAAAAACTTGGACATACAAACCAAGATAATCAATAAAATTAAGGAACCAGATTACTCGGTACTAGAACAATCAAACAAAAAACCGCTAACCATACCCGTAGATCACGTTTTTAGCGTATCTCAATTTACTAGTTATAAAAAATGTCCTAGACTATACCAATATCGTCACGTAATGAAAATTCCTGAAAAGTCTAGGTACTATTATGATTTTGGCTCAACAATACATAACATAGCAGAGCAACTAACAAAGATGCAAAAAGAAGGACAACATGTAGATGAAACTATTGCAGATAAACTGTTAACCAAATTTTGGAAGCCAGAGGGTTACAAATCAGATATTGATGAGAAAAGAGACTATGATGAAGCGAAGAAAATTTTGAAAGTCTTCATAGAGGAACAAAGTAAGAGTAAGTCAGAGATTTGGGATATCGAACGATGGTTTGAGACTGCAATTCGTGATGTACGAATTAGAGGTAGAATTGATCGCATTGACAAAGACGAGGCAGGTTTTATGGTTATAGACTATAAAACAAGCAAGACTGTGCCCTCGTTAAATGAACTTAAAAAAGACATGCAACTGTTAGTTTACGCGCTTGCTGTTAGGGATATGTACGGCAGTGAGAGCCAATTAAAAGTTGGTGAATGGTTTTTGCGGTCTAACGAGAAGGTCTTTTTTACCCCTGAAAAACAAGCAATCGAGGATATTCAAGCGGAAATACAAGAAATGACTAAAAAAATCAATGACGCTGAATTTAACCCCAAAAAAAACACATGGGAATGCAGCCAATGTGACTACCAATGCTTATGCGACTAAACCTTAACTTGACCCACAGAATTTAACGATTAGCAGACAAAGGGAGGATTAAAGAGGATGGGATCAAAGATTAAGCCATTATGCGTAAGCTTAAGGTAGGTGTCTGGATAGTCTTGGTGTCAAATCTGCTCAAGATTTATTACTGGTTGTGAGTCTTCCCTGACTTAGGATTTAATCAAAAATTAAAAAGGCACGAGAAGAGGCAATTTGTATTGCATTTTTCTGCCAATCCACTCACCCACAAGTCCGCCTATAACATAACAAGCAACAATAATCAGTATCGAAATTATATTATCGCCTGTAGAACCAGGTGGGAACCTAGCAAAATAATACTCGTCTCTAACAATTTTCATTATAAATAGCCATGAAAGCCCAATAAACGCTGCACCCAATGTAATATAGAGGATCCTTCCAGTACTTTTTGGTTTAACCTTAAGAGCGTAAGAAAGTATTAAACCAGACAGAACAAGCAACATCAGTATAAAGATAGGACGGGGGCTATTAGAAATATATCCGAGAATGGAGGCAATCACAATATTGATAACAATAGAGATAAACCATGTAATTTTCCATCTACGAGACACACCAGCACTTGTAGGCAAATCATTTAATAACGCATGGACTTGTTTGCCCTTCTCAGAGAGTACATACTTGTCATCAACAGTCTTCTTCACTAAGTCGTTTAGTACCTTTAGATGATGACCTAGCAAACCAGGGGTCACATTAAGAGCGTCTGTAAGTTCTTCAGACGTTAAAGCTCCTTTCTCGTTTAATAAAAGAAGCAACTGTCTATTTGTTTCGTCTTTTAAAATCTTGCGCCAAGACTCGAAATCAGATGACATAGCAAATATTATCATACATTAAATATAATTTTTTGTTTTCAGAGCGCAACAACCTGCGTCTTTATAGTACACCACTTTTTCTTGCCACTACATGGTGTCTTTGCCCCTTTTTGGCCGCTCAAGTGGAGACTCAGTCATATCAATTAACACTCCCCTTGTACTCAGTGTCACTTTTCAGTAGCGCTTTGCGTCTAGGTAAAGAAAAAAACACCAGTTTTAATCAAAGTATCTTAATCCAATGCATAACCTTAACTCCGCAAAATAGGGAACATATTTTTACTCATACTTATTTTCTGCCTTCTTTGCTTTAGTAAATACTGGCTCAATTATGTTCCATTCTTTATCAGTTAAATCACTACATATCTCAAACAGTTAACCACAATAAATTTTACACACCACTAGCTAAAAACTTACTGAGGCATGTTCTAACTAACTAAAAGTATGTTTGGTCCCAAAAATTGTTGGTCAAGCTAAGGATAAATAGACAACATAAGCAGCTACTACGCTGTGTTTTTTGGAAGATTTTTTGGGTAGCAGTTAAGAGAAGCTTATAGTCTAGTAGGAGGGTTACAATTTATGAATTATAGGACAAATAAAGTCAACGGTGATGAGCTTTCAATACTTGGTTTTGGATGTATGAGGTTTCCAAAAGATGAATTGGAAACAGAGAAGCTTATTTTGTATGCTATTGAAAATGGTGTAAATTATTTTGATACCGCTTTTGTGTACAAGAATAGTGAGGTTATTCTTGGTCGTATTTTAAATAGAAATGATAAGCGTAATGATGTTAAGTTAGCAACTAAAATTCCGCCGTACATGGTTAAAAAGTATGGTGATTTGGATAAAATTTTCATTCAAGAGCTTACACGGCTTCAAACAGATTATGTTGATTATTATTTTATACATATGCTTACAGATCTTAGTGTGTGGAATCGTTTAGTTGATTTAGGTATTGAAAAATGGCTTGTGGAGAAAAAAGCGGCTGGTCAAATTAGAAATGTTGGTTTTTCATATCATGGTGGTAGGGATGAATTTGTCAAAATTTGTGATGCTTATTTATGGGAATTTTGTATGATTCAGTATAACTATTTGGATGAAAATAATCAGGCAGGCAGAACTGGTTTGCAGCATGCGGCAAATAAGGGAATACCTGTAATGATTATGGAACCATTAAGAGGGGGTATACTGGCAAATAATTTGCCAAAAGCTGTAGCTAAAGTTTTTGAGGATGCATATGTTAAAAGGACTCCTGCGGAATGGTCGTTTAGATGGTTGTGGGATCAACAGGAAGTTACCTGTGTTTTATCAGGTATGAACAGTATGGAAATGCTTAAAGAAAATATCGAGATTGCTAAAACGGCCAAAACAGGCGATTTTACTGAGAGTGATTTTGCGGTAATTGAAAAAGCAAAAAAAGCTTTTACAGAAACCATAAAAGTCCCCTGCACAGGATGCAATTATTGCATGCCATGTCCACAAGGTGTTGATATACCAACATGCTTTTCATGCTACAACAACACTGTAATTGAAGGAAAAAAGGCGGCAATCATAAAATATGTAATGCAGACATCGCTAAAAACTAAACCTCAAGTGGCATCTCTTTGCAATAAATGCGGACAATGCGAAAAACGCTGCCCTCAAAAAATTCAAATACGCACAGAACTCCAAAACACAGCAAAAACATTCGAAAAATTTTACTTTAAACCAGTCATATATATTGCAAAAAAATTTATGAAAATAAATTCATGACCTATAGTAGCAAATAATATTTTAGTTAGCTTTAACTGCTAAATCATAATTTACCTCACCACATCCAATCTGTCAGCTATGTTTGTGGATAATTGGTAATTGATGTTTAGCTATTCAGTGTCCACATTTTTAATCTTCATATCTCCTTTGTTTCATAAAGGGTTGTTGTATCTTATTGTTGTTATATTTGGTGTTGTATTATTACTAAAAAACTAAAAGCTTAAAACAGAAAGGCTCTAACTAATTTTATCAATGACTAAAGAAAAGGGTAAGAAAAAGAACAAAAAGTCCAAAAATAGGTATACTGAGATTTCAAAAGAACAGGAAAAATATTTTTGGAACATCGTAACAAATTCGATATATCGACTTTTGTTATCAATTATACTCTTTATAGGTGGTCTTGTATTATTTGTTATTCTCGGTAACTTCATTCAGGGAATAGATAATTGGGTCTTCTCTATTGCTGTTTTTATCGTTTTTACTGTGTTAGGATTTTTTCCCTTGAAATACTTATGGATAAATTATGCCCAAATAACTTCTGAAATAGAATTAAATGCAGATATTAACAGTTTGAGGCGTTGTATATTTTCGTTAGTTACGGAAAAAGAGCGTGACAAGAGAAACTATCGTTCATTGCAGTTTTATATAAATGAATTAAGATCTGATCTAGTTTTCTATTTAAATAAATCAGCATTTGTTTCTCCACCGATAGCTAATTTTGAGCTTGTCAGACTAAAGAAAAGAATTGACATATTTTTTAATTGCTCAAGTGAGGTATTAGTACCGATTGATAAACTTTTTTCCCGTGAAGATGAAATTAACGCGCATCATTGGGCGACATGTTCACCAGAAGAAGATTTTGTCGAAGATGAAGAAAGTATATCCGAGTATGAGTACCGTCGTATGGAAGAAACAGGGCAATTTGATGAATTCGACTTAAATCAAATGGATGATTTTCTTATCCATCTGTTGGATGTACTTTTTGATAAAGAAATAAAACCGTATTCTTGGCGTTCATTTAAGCACCCAGTTAATATACTGTTGATTTCAAAGTTTTTTAACGTATGGAATCAAAAAGTATCGAACTGTATAAATTGTAAGCAAAGTTTCGATAAGGCAACTAATGATATAGAAGAGTACTATAAGTCAGTCAATCAGTTAGAAAGTGAAAAAAGACAGCAAAAAGGGCAATTAAGGAATGATGCAATGATCCTATTACTTTCTGTAGCTCTGTCAACAATTATTCAGTCTTTAATTAATGCATTCCACTGAAGTGATTATTTAGGATGTCTTCGCTCTAAAATGCTGCTATAGAGATACCTCAAGAATCAACCAAACTATTGGTGTTAATAAGGTAATATCACAAAATCTTTGATAAATCGCTAATAGATGATAGAATTTTTGTGCCACATATTGTATCTAACTTTGTCTGTTTTACAATACTTGTACAATATTTATCTGTAACAACAATATCGCAATAGGGAATGCTCAACGCTAAATGCCAAATATCATACAAATCATTAACAGTAAATTTTCGTGAATATGGTTCAGTCATTTGAAATAAAAGCGTAAAGTAACAAAGTGCCGTAGGTAACTCGGCAAAAAACTTTTCAATGTCACCAGCTATAATTTTTTTGGCAAACAAAGCTGTGTCAGATACATTTAACCTTTTAAGTGAAGAGTAAAGGAGCGGCAAAATTGTTTTTTCTGTATTTATCCAAAAAGAGATGTAACGTCTCTGTTTATAGGTGTTAAATTTTTTAAGGTGTTGGCGCATGTCCTCAAAGTTTTTTAATTCGTCTTTTTCTATTTTCTGACGAGGTATTTTAGTCATTATTTCTGAAACTATTTCAGGGTTAGCGAGTTTTTTGAGCAATATTTGTGACATTATTTCCAATGTGTCTGAACTAAGTGTTTTAGAGGATACCGTTAAAGAAGATCTCATAAAATCTAAAACCCCTTTGCCTACAAGGGTATGTCTAATATTAATAAGGGGTAATCCGAGCTTTTTTAATACGAGGTTCTCAACTTCAAACCCAATTATCGCATTATAGTCTTGCTTAAACGTGTAGAATTGAGAAATATCCAACATTATTGGTAATAGACTTTTTCTCTGTTCTATTTTATTTATAGCAGAAATTTCAAGAAGATGAGTAAATGAAACGGGAAATATAGCTTTGCCGCTATCTCTCACTTCTATTATTTGGTCAAACAAGTCCTTGTCACAAAATGAGGTTTCGCCCTCTTTAAACCGGCTAATTTCAATCCAGGCATTTTGATCGAGATAGATGATTTTCGTGTTTTTGGGAATACCCATTTTAGGACTATATACAGTATATTCGCCGTTCATTGATACAACCCACCGTAATTCTGTTAAGTTTTTTTATGTATATTTACAACCTTGAGATACTACATATTCTTGTCTAACCAATGAATTTTCTGTGTGAATTCTTTACATTCACCTGATTGACCATTGCATAGGTGCATAGTCGGGTCAATTTTAACATAACCGAGCAGACGTTGTACTTGCTCTATAGGCATTCCTTTATCAATTGCTCGGGTAGCAAGTGTTCGCCTGAATTTGTGTGGGTGTACCTTTTGCATGTCAGCCTGTTTGCCGATTTCACGGAGGCGCATTTCTACACCTATCATCAGCCGTTCATAAAAAAGAAATAAACAATTAAAAATAAAAAAGAAATAAACAATTAAAAATAAAAAAGAAATAAACAATTAAAAATAAAAAAGAAATA
>WRJX01000074.1 GCA_009778385.1 Candidatus Bathycorpusculum sp.
GGAACGGTTACAAGTGATAGCAGTGGCTTATACAAGGTCATGTGGACACCAGACACTGAAGGAGAATACACCATTTACGCAACCTTTGACGGCAGCAACTCATACTGGGGATCATACGCAACAACCGCCTTAGGCGTAGCACAAGCAGATCCACCAACACAAGCAACAACAGACTATACATTACTAATTATCGGTGTAGCAGTTGCAGTTATCATTGCAGTCGTTTTAGCGACTGTTTTGATTCTCAAAAAGAAACCATAAACCAATCTTCTTTTCCCTTTTTTGTTAGTATTTTTCCTAAATTTATTCCACCTAGAAAATGCCTTAAACTTTTGAATCATAACATAGACGTAAAAAAAAGAGGATTTGGACATAACAACACCAACCTCTTACACCACACCCCAACATAAAACATGTTATTTAGTTAAAATATAGTTCTTAAATACACGCGTTAACTTGCAAAAATAGTTTTAAATGTTAAAATCAAAAAACAAAAAGAAAAGAAATAATGGCTTATGGTTGCCATTTGTCGATGAGATATTTGGCTATCTCACTGCTGTCGCGTGGACCTACTAGAACTTGCCAGCCACTGAGTTCTTCGATTTCGCCGCTGATTCGGGAGGCTTTGCCTGGGATGATAATTTTGCGGTGTTTTACTTTGTTTTCTATACCGGTGGCTTTGATTGCATCTGCAACTTTTTCTGCTGTTAGTTTGCGCCCTGCAACACCACTATCGATTGCGCTACCTTCTGCGTCGACAATGATTAGGTAAGCGTTTATTTTGCTACTTTCGAGGTCTGATGCAACTGTGTAGTAGGTTAATGCAAAGTTCGATGTGAAGAATACTGGTGAATTTTCGTTTGGTGTACCGAATTCTTTGAGACCTGCTGCGACTGCGACTGGTTTTCGTGGGTCTGTGTAAATGTTTTGTCGCAGAATGACATTGGGTAATTGTACCCATCCATCTGTGCTGTGAAGTATGATTATATCTGCAAATCGGGTAATGAGCATGCCTGCTGTGTAGGCTTCACGCCATTTAACTAAGTCATCGGCTAGGTCACCTTTGTTTGCCCATATGGTTAAGGGCAAACCGAGCAGTGGGAAACCTGCTAATTCGTCACCTGCTTTTGTTGCTGCTCTTCGGAGCATTGTGAAATTGTTTAGTGTATCAGCCAAGCCATCGTTGAAGAATGTTCCTGGGTCAAGGACTAGGTCTTGAATACCATAAGCTTGCAGAGTTTTTACAAGTGTGACAAGACCGTTTAGATCGTTTGGCGCAGAAGCGACGAGTGGACAGTTATACATTAAGGCTAATTCTGCTAGGTCTTTCCAGTTGGTTAATGTTGCAGCGTAAAGCAGTGGACGTGCTTTTGGAATTACCATGATACCTGCTTCAAGAACTGAAGGATTCAAAGCGCACAAGATCAATGGTAAATTGGTTGTTTCTGAGACTTTTTTAAGGCAGTTTTTGAATTTGTCAGCATCACCGGATGTTGAGCGGACGGCAATCATATCAAGTTTTAGTGTGTTGCCGATGTACTCGTAGCTAAAGTTCTCTGTGCTTTTTATGCGGCTAACTATTTCTGCTTCGGTCATTTCGTCAGTTACGTCAACTGCGATGGCGGTTGGGTTGAAATATGTGAATTCGTGTCGGTACATTACAAGTTTTCCGCCAACTTTGCGGGCTTTGTCACCAACGCCAATTATGACTTCTTTCACTGGAGGCTTGAGCATTTCATGCAGGATCTTAAAATTTTTTGCGTTTTCTGGTTTCTGCAAGGGTTTGCATTGGTCAATATCTACTTCGCGTGCAACAATTTTGGTTGCGAATGCCATGCAGTTTTCTTGGCCGCATTCTTTGCAGTTAGTTTTTGGGAGCAGTTTGTAAATGTCTATGGGGCTTAATTCTTTCTTTGCAGCTTTTTGACTCATACTCTTTTTCCTCCAGTTTAGATTTTGGCTGAAACCCAGTCTACGTATTTGCTGGGGTCAGCTTTTTTGCCGCTGGACAGGTTGTTAATGACGTCTTTAAGGGTTTTAACTGCAGCTGGGTGAATCATCATGAACATGTCTACACCTGAAAGCAGCAGAGTTAATGCAGTGGTTACTTCCCACAGTGGACCTCTAAGTTCGCGTGGTTCCCATTTATCTTCCATTTTCAGCCAAGCTTCGCGTGCAGCCCAAGCGTTGGTTGTTCCGGAGGACATTGGGTGTGCAAGTTCACCATCACCTAGTAAGCCAGATAGTCTTGCACGTTCCATGTTGGTGAAAGCATAATCTAAACCGTAGCCTAAAGCAGCAGTGGATAAGTCCATGACGATGTCTTCTTTGCCAAGATAATCGTAGAGTTTGCGGTTGAGTTCTCTTGCCATGTTTAAGTCCATTGGAGTAAAGGATAAGACTGCATGGTTGTTTTCCTTTGCAAGTTTTGCAATGTTTTCAAGATTCATGTCGCGTGTGAATGAACTGAGTAAGAATCTTTCACCTGGAAACGCTTTAGATACCTCTTCAAATAACGCTGTATCTTTTTCTGGGTCACCGCATCCACCAATTACGAGTGGAACGTCAACTGCTTGCATTACGTTTTCAATTGTTGTTAGTGTTGATTTTGCTGAGGCATCTTTGAGTAAGGGATCGATGCTGATTAGGTGTATTGTAACCATGTCTGCACCGAATTTTTCTACAGCAAGTTTTGCCCAAGCTGCTGGGTCGCCCATGACTTCTTTCACGTGCATTTTTACGGCTTTTGACAGGGGTACTTCCATGTCGAAAACGTCTAAGGTGACAACAGGTTTATGGATTACTGGGCTTTCAAAAGTGTAGAATGCTGGAGCTTTTTCGCCACCAATGGTTATGCTCCTCCCACGGGTGCCGCCTTCGCTTTTTGTTGCGCCAAGTTTTACTTCAGCAATGCTGCTGGAGTAGTTTTCAATTGGAGAAGTGAATGTTTGTTGCAGTAACGCAGCAGGCTTTGTTGGAATTGCACTTGGAAGTTTAAATCCCGGTATGCTTGCGACGCCACCGTCGACTCTTAGCTCTAAGTTTTTAGCTTCCAGCTGGAAATCGTGTAATTCGAGGTTCTGGAGCTTTGTAATAAGCTCCAGTAACTCTGTTACGTCTATTCCAGAGTCTTTACTATCTTTTTTGGCTGCCAAGAGTGCTCACCGTTTTTCTGCTTTTGTTTCTTCTTTCTTGATTACAACTTTTGAGGCGTATATTTTAGCGTCTGTAAGGATGATTCTGAATCCACCGGCAGATATCGGCAGGGTTGATGCAGTCATAACTGGTGTTGTGTCTTCTGCTGATGCGGATACAGGTGTTTCTTCTTCTGTCACCCATTTTGCAACGATTGGGTGATTCTTGGCCTTAAGGAACGCTTTAAGCTCGTCGATGCTTTTCACATCTTCTTCAGTTGCAATCTTATCAACTATGTCTTTTGGAATGAAGTCTTTGACTTTTTCTTTAACTTCTTTTGGCACCCAAACGACACGGTTCCATCCGCCGTCTGCTGCGAAGAATTTGCTGCTACGCATATATTCAAGTGACATACCATGGAAACCGTCAATTTGGCGTCCGCCGGCTGTTGAGTCGGCTAAAGTGCTAAAGGGCAAACCGTTAACTGCTGCACCTTTAAAGTTTCTTTGGACAATGCCAAAGCCGTCAACTTCGGGGATGTAGAATGTTACTGCTTCGAAACATCCACAGGAGGTGTGTGGGTGATCAAATGCTGTGTATAACCAGACTTTGGTAACTTCACCCATACTACGTTTCTTTGCTGCCTCATTGACTCCACTGAATTCGCCTTTTTCTTCATTAAGCATTTCGCCTCTTGGAATTGCAAAGATTGGACCTTTGGGATCAATGCTTGCTGAAGCTTTGCCATCAAACCAGCTGATGGCGCCACAGTTACTGTATCTTTGTGGTGTGATAACACATACGTGACTTGGAGCAAATGATTGACAGAGAACACAGCCGTAGAATGTATCTACTTCACTGTCTTTTAGGCCTCTGGCTTTTGCGTCGCGTGATTCGTATGATGCGAGAGCCTGTGGGTAGAGTTCATCGATTTTTGACATATCCGTTACGAAAGTGATTTGTAGTTTTTCGATTATTGGCAGTTCATTCTTAAATAGGCGGTAAAGGACTTTGCCGATTACTTCAAAGCTGTTTAGGCCTTTTTGGAATGATTTTTTGCCAAGACGCATCCATACGTCATATCTCTGGTTTAAATGCATGAAACCTTCGATGTAGTTTAGGTAACCGTGTAGACGCCTTTCGATGACACCTTCAAGTCCAGGGTCAAGTTGCGCACCTGCTGCTTCAACTAAGATACCTAAGGGGTATGCACCGCCTTCTTTGAGGTCTTTTAGGTCTGGACCAACAACGAAGACTTTGCCATCTTCGATTTGCTCCATTGGTTTAACTTTTGCTATTTCGAATTTTTTGTCGACTGTTGGACCGCCGAGTTCGACTTGCATGTCGTTTCGTCGGATACGTTCGCCTTCGTATATTACACCAACTTCTACTGGTATATCTTTAAACATTGACATTTCTTTAGATTCCTCCAAATTTGGTGGTCATTACTTTAAGATTGTTTGCCCAATCTTCAAAACTGGCATTGGGGAATGACCAGCTTGCGTGGACGTGATACATGTTGTCAAGAGTCATGGTTTTAAGTGTAGGTGCAAAGTGTTTTAGGCCTGAAAGAATTAATGCTTGCATATAGTAGGGCATACCAACCAAGATGACAAGGTCGGGGTGTCCTTGGCCGTCAAGTCCCATCCATGATGGGTCTGCAACGCGTTGACCGATTTCCATTGCATTCATAAATGCTGCTGGTTGGTACCCGCGTTTTACAAATTCTCCCACCATGTGGGCTGTTGCAACTACTGGAACTTTGCTTGCTTTTGCAAGGTCGATTATGAAGTCAATTGCTGGGCGGCCTTCCATGAATCTCTCGGTTAGGTTACTACCCGCAATAATAATGGGGTGAGAGGCTCTTTGAATCATTGCTACTGCAATTTCAGGTTTTTGTATTGGGTTTGCTTTTTTAGTTGCAGCTATTTCTGCACATTGCCATGGTTCACAGGACATATCTTTTTCCTCCGTTTACTCCTTCATTTTTCGGACCATTCTTGGAAGCAGTGTTGGGTCCGGAATTGTTGTTTCTTTCCAGTTATTGTCTTCAAGGATTTTCTGGATTTCATCTTTCATTGTAATAGGTATGTCTGCAGGTGTTCGGATATAGAGGTGGATATCATTTGGCATTACACCCATGTAACGTTTGTGTAAGTCGATGTAGTGGCTGAGTTTTCCTGCACGTCCCTTCCAAGTGTCGTTGGGTCTTATGACAAGTTTTGCGATTTGAACGATGCATTCTTCTTTAGTTTCTGCTACGTTGAAGAGGTGTTCGGGTGTTGGACCGACGTTGACGGTTTCGCCTGTGCGTGCATCGATAACATTCCAGTTTTCTGGATCGTCTTTTCTGCCTAATAGCATACGTCGGTATTTGCTTCCATGTGGACCAACTACCACTGGTACGCCTAAACGCCAGAAACCTGCACCGATTGCAGCTGCTTTCTGTGAGTATGCACCCCAAGCTAAGCCGACTGCACCTAGACGGTTATGGATGTAGTCTGCAATTTCTTCATAGTTTCCTCTTAGGTTACGTTTTGCGAAAATATTTGCTACTTTGATTGCTGCACCTGCAATATGGCTGTTTGCTACACATGAACCAACATTGAGAACTCCTCCAGCTTCAAAGCCACCAGGGAATTCTTCATAGATCGTCTGACCTTCACTGTTGCGGTAGCTACCTGCTGACATTGCGCTACATCCTGACAATGCAACAATGTATCTTCTGCTGGCGAATTCTCTTGCGATATCGTAAACGTCTTTACCACCTTTGGGATAGTTGCTACAACCAACGATTGCTACGATACCTGGAATTTCACCTAGAACGATTGGACCGCCAACACTGCGAATTTCGACGTCCGAAACTGCACCTCTACCACTTCGGCACAGGTTGTCTTCACAATACATCGTTTTTTCACCTGCTTTAACGATAAGGCTATGTATCATGATTTTTTGTGGGCATGCTTGTTCACATCTTCCGCATCCGATACAGACATCATATATGTCGGTTAATTTTGACAAATCACCTGCGGCTGCAGCTTTTATTGCTACTGGAACTGCATAATCTTGTGGACAGTTACGTTGACATTGCTTGCATTGTGTGCAAGTTTTTGCAATTGCAACAACTTCTTCTACTGATGGAAGAACATTCTTACGTTTACGAACTGGAGCTACCTTCAGTGCAACACGGACTGCTACTTCGCCAACTTTTTCTGGGTCAAGGATCAGTACGCCTGAAACTTTACCGCTAACAAGGTCATCAACAATTGCGTCTGTTGGATCGTTTGTACGGTTTTTGAAACCAACACAATTCTTTTCTGAAGCGGCGATAACTGGCGCGTTAACTTTTGCTGCTTCATCAGCAACATCTGTTCTGATGCATTGTTCATCAAGTACAACTACATCTGCCAATCCTGCACGAATAAATCTGAGTTCCCAACTGATTGGACCAACTATTCTGGCACGGTTGTAATATCGTGTCATATCATGGGCGGTACAACATAAACCCACTATCTCTATGCTTTCATCGACTTTCTTCTCTTTAGCGTAATCGATAATGCCTACTGATGGAACTACGTTGTGGCCAATGCACATGACGACCGGTTTTGTGCGGTCAACACTACCAATACCAAGTTTGACAAGTGGAGCTTCGGGGTCTGCTTTTGGATAGTTAAAAACTGAGATTTGCGCGATGTCTCCTACTTCCATACCAATGTGGTCACACATACCAACGTGGAATGCTTTTGATTCAAAATCTAACGGGTTTGCTTCTTGACCTGTGTGTGCTGTTGCAAGAACTTGTGTAATTTGTTCTTCAACATATGCTAAAACATCATCTAAATCACCGAGTGTTTCAGGTTTAATGCCCGTTACAAGCCGTGTGATTGGTGCTTCAACTTTAATGTTTAAGCCTCCGATGTCCAATGGGTATCGGCGACCATATTTTTCAATTAGGTGATGAACCAAGTGACGTGAGTGAGCTGAGTGACATGCTGCACCTATTGAGCATGCAATCGTTACAATACGTGATGATTGAGCTGCTATGTCCAAGCCACATGCGCCACGTTTTCCAGCTGTCAAATCACATTTACCAAAGGTACAAAGGCAACATGAATCACAATCTGGCATGTAAAAGGGCTTATACTTGTTGAGAAGTTTCAAGTCCCAATCTCGCAGGGCAGTTACGGAGGGCATCGGGGTTGGACCCATAGGCTCGTTATAGTTATCGTTGACAACTTTGCCGATGGACAACTCGAGATTTTTAACAAGACCACTATTGGTCTTTAGTTCATCTAATTTTACATGAATGTTTTTGGTGGTCAATTTCTAACCTCTGTAAAGGTTTAGGTAGTACCCCCGTTTACAATGTTTTTAAACGTTTGGGGATTGTTTGTACGAAAGGCACGTCAGACAGAAGAATTAGAAAATTAATAAAAAATAGTGTAATCAGAGTTTTCTAAAGATAATTAAGGCTTTCTAGCATTTTTTTAACTGAAAGATATGCCTTATTGTCATTTGGCAAGCCAATCAAAGACTCTCCGTTAAGCACATAATCATCTAACTGGGGGTCTTGAGCTATTTTCCCTAGATACTTGAACTTTAAAGCGTCCTCAGCCTGTTTTCCAAGTTCGTCAGGGAATCTATAGCCACCAATGATGTATAGGTTTTTGTATTGCATGTCGACTTCTTTGATTATTCTGACTGCTCTACGTACGTGGTCTTGTGATTTCTTTGAATGATCTAAAATGTCAAAAATGTCATCTACTTTTGATGTTATACGCCTGTTTAGATTTTCTAGACCAGCCGGAGAGTCAATAAGTACATACTCATAAGTCTTTGTCAAGTTTTCTAGAGCACCTTTGAGGGCAGTGTTTGGCATACAGTAGCAACCTTCAATCCACTTTGTTCCAACACCAAGAAAATCAAAATGTTGTCCTTCGTAGAGCCCATTTTCCCAAATACGACTTTCAATGCGTTGCGCTGGAGGAACACCAACTGTAGTACCACCACCTTCAATAAATGTGCTAACTATCAAATCGGCAATTGTGGATTTGCCTGCTTCTTTAAGGTCAATACCCACCATTTCGGCGAGGTTTTGATCAGGATCAGCATCGACAAGCAGTATAGGTGATTTACCTGCTTCAATGAAAGCTTTAGCCATTAAAGCGGTGAAACTGGATTTTCCTGTACCACCACGACCAACTGTAACAAGAGTTTTCATTCCAAAAATCCCCTTAAGTAGATCCTGCTTTTTTAAGTAAGAGCTCGCATATATTGTCTATGGTCTTCACTGAGGGAAATTCCATGTTTAGTAATGGCGTTTTGCCCATCATGTCAGACTCAGTGATTTTAGTATCAAAAGGAATAAAATTTAGCACTTGCAGGTTGTTTTCATTTGCAAAACTTTGAATAGCGACTTTCTGCTCATCATTCATGACACGATTCCCGACTATGTAAAGATTTTTCATTCCAGCTTCTGAAGCCAGATCATGGATATGTTTTGCGATTTCTAATGATTTAAAATTAGAGTCTACAACAATAAGCAGGACATCAACTTGTCTTGCTGTACCTCTTCCTATATGTTCTACACCAGCTTCAAGATCCAATACTACGGCTTCGTCGGTTTCAACTACAAGATATCTTAACAATGCACGAACGACTGCTGTTGGGGCGCACATACATCCGGCACCCATAGAATGAACAGTTCCCATAACAATTAAATTTACACCTAAAGGTGTAAGAACCGAGTAGTCACGCACTATGTCGTCAACTCTAAAGTTTAGGTTGTAAATACCGTTATAACCCGAATTAGTTTTTGATTCTACAAGCTCTTTATTGTCAGAAATTGGCTTTATTTTGCGCGCTTCTTCTGCAGTTAAACCCAAAGTTAAAGCCAAATTAGGTGAAGAATCAGCATCAATAGCTATTGTTTTATATTTTCGTTCAGCAAAACCACGAGCTAATCCACCGGCAATCAAGGTTTTACCTACTCCGCCTTTACCAGAAATTGCAATCTTCATAACAAGTCACTGTTAAAGAGTGATTTCGGCAAATTAATTTAATATTTCCCAAAGAAAATCATAAAGCCAACTTCCATTGAAACACAATAAAAAAAATTCATAGAAGAGACTACTGCAATGTGTTAACTAAAACAAACCGTATGGCTATAAGAAATCTGTTTAGGCCTTAATTGAAAGGCACAAGTAGCAGCCAGGTTTGTCTGTTATTTCTATGTCGATGAAATCTGTTTTTTTGAGCATACACCGCATTTCAGACTCACTTAGAAGCTCGTCGTTAGCAACTACAGCTGGTGCGTTGTGATGGTGATTTCTGATTTCTTGACTACTTAGAGCATGGGCAATAACAAATTTTCCGCCAGGTTTAAGCACACGATTCAATTGTTTAAGAGCCAATTCTTTGTTGTCTAAATGAGGAAACAAACCAAAACAGGTAACTACGTCAAAAGTCGCCTCGGGAAATTGCAGATTTTCTACTTGCTGTACCAACAGAGTCAAGTTCGGGTGTTGGTCGTATTTTGTTTTGCATATTTCAACCATTTTTTCGGCAAAGTCAACAGCGGTAACATGCCCGTTGTTACCAACCGCTTGAAGAAGAAATGGAATTAATACACCAGTACCTGTGCCTACGTCGAGAATTGTTTGCCCCAGTGTAATGTTAAATTTTGGGACAAGTTCTGTTAGAAAGTTGGCGAGCTTAACTGTGTAGAAGGTTTTGTCCCATGTGGGGGCAACCTCGTTAAAGAAATCTTGGCGATTTTGTGGTTTACTGTCTTTGGAGTTGAACATTATTTGGCACTACTTTTCTTTTGTTTAAAGCAAAGATTAAGAAGGTTCCTATTATGCCACCCATAACTCCACCAACAGCGTGAAGCCCTGCCCAACCAATGATGCCACCAGAGTTAGTTAAAGCAGCACTGGACATAAAGAAGAAGCCTATTAGATATCCTGCAATGGCTGCTGAGATGATTGAAACCGACATCATTTTGACCACCAGAAATGCTGGTTTCTTGGAGGAAAAATTGTATCCAGTCAACCGTATTGCAAGATCAAAAAAGATACTAGCTACGGTGAATCCTAAAAAGTGCAAACCACCTCCAAGTGTAAAGGTTATGATTGTAGCAATTAGACCAATCAACGTTATAGCACCGAATTTTTTTATCCACCAAATGGCCACTATAAGTACAGAGAAGCCTATGAGGTCGCATAGGAACGGAAGTCCGAACATGCTGAAAAACACGGGAGAAAGCAGTCTGTTTAAGACAGCCCATAGAGCTGAGCACAGAGCGATTGCAGCAACTTCGTATGTATTGAAGTAGTTTGCCATATTACCACAGTAGCACTTTTTATTAAAAAAGTAACACCACATTATTTAAGCATTATTACCAACACCACAAAAACAACAACACACAATCATTTACCTACAACTTGCCCAACAAAACAAAAAATACTATCAAAAACCAAACATAAACAATGAAAGTAACAATCTACCAAAGACACACAAACTTTTAGGTATTTAGATAAGCCAGGAAAAAATTGAGATTTAAGCTTTTTAGAGTAAGAATACTTTGAGATAATGATTAAAATGATTGAAAACGGGGCACAAGATGAAAAACTCCAAGGCTTCAAGCGTTCAAAAGACCCAGTCCTTGGAGTTTACCGTAGCATTTTTTCTGCAAAAACACCAGTTGAAGGTCAAGACGGTGGAGTAGTTACATCGCTTTTGATTAAAGGACTTGATGAAGGTAGATTTGATGCTGTTGTAGTTGTGAAACGTACTCAAGGATACAACGCTCAAGTCATTGGGTGTGAAGACCGCGATGAAGTTTTGGCGACAAAGGGAACAATATACCTCAAAATTAACGTTTTATCGAAACTTTGTGAACTTGCAAAGCAAGGAAAACGGAAAATTGCGCTTACCGGGACGCCGTGTCAAGCCAGAGCAGCTAGAAAAACCATACAAAGCTTAAAGCAACAGTTTCCAGACTTGGAGATTACTATTATTGGTTTGTTTTGTTTTGAAGCTTTTGACGCTGTCAAGTTGAAAGAGGAAACTAGACGGGTTTTAAAGACTGATTTAGATAAGGCAGAACGCGTGCAAATTTACGAAGGTAAATGTTACGTGTATGTTGATAATCAAAAGTTCAGTTGTAAAATCCAAGATCTTAATCAAGCAGTTGATAAAGGCTGTCGTTTTTGTGGAGATTTTACGGCACAGTTTGCGGATATTTCGGTTGGTTCAGTTGGCAGTTCACGAGGGTTTTCTACGGTTATTGTACGTTCAGTTAAAGGTGAAGAGTTGCTTAAAGGATTAGATGTCATTAAAGCTAAAACAGGCCGAGAAGAAATCATGAAACTTGCCAAGTTTAAGACCGAAAGAGCACAAAAGCAGTTTGACATAAAAAATTGAAGTAACAACCGTTAACTCTGCAGTTTTTTATAAAAAGCGTCAACTCCACAGAGTAGATACTACTCAAAAGCTTTTTTAACCTTAACTTCTCCCTCTCTTACCAAAGAGGAATCTCCATGAAAATACTAAATGAGTTTGTTCCTACACGCAAATTCCTAAAACTTGCTGATGAACTGAAAGATTTAGTTGACGGATGGAACGTTACCGACAGCGCAGCTGGTTTTCCAGCTCCAAGCGGTGTTGTCGTAAGCTGCCTTCTCAAAAACAAGTACCCTGACAAATATGTCTGCCCAATCTTCATTCTACACTATAAAGGGCCAGTTGAAGTGGGAGGGTTAGCATTAGCCTCAGACGTTATTGGTCTTGACGGCTTAGCAGTAACCATGGGTGACCAACCACACTATGGTGAAGCAATAAAGATGCTTCCATCATCAGAAGCTGCAAGAGATTTCATACGTAATGACGTTAAAACAAAGAACCTACCACTCGGCTGCCTCTTAACAGCAAGACAATCAATTGAAGCTACACTAGAACGTGTCCGCCAGCCATGGGATTTTGTGTACTTCATGAGATTAAACGATGACTCACTAGAGCAACTTAAAGCAGTTTCAGCAGAATGCAAAAAACTCAACAAACCACTGTTTGCATACTTCTTGGTAGGAACAGAAAAGAACAAAGAAATCGTTAAAGTAATCGGTTGGCCAGTAACAGCCACCATGGAACAAGTTGAAGAAAAAGCAGAAAAACTTGTTGGTCTTGTTGATGGCATCATTGCAACATGCGCGGGTGATGCTGAAGGCGACAAATTGATGCTACAGAAACTTCAAAAATTCCGCACAAAATAAACACTGAGACCTTTTGTCTCTTTTCTTTTTTGTATTTAGCGATGCATGTTTTTACGTTTTTTTGTTATGTTGACGAGATAGACTTAAGTTGGGGTTATAATTTAGCAAAGTAAACACTAGGTGAGTTTGCTGATGAACACTGTTCAAGTTATTGCCATAGAGGGCTTGCCTTTAATCAAAGAAAGAGATAAGATCGGTCAGTTAATCGTGGATACAACAAAAAATCAGGGGACACCACTCCAAGAAAGAGATATCATTGTTGTTACTCACGTGTTTGTTTCTAAAGCTGAAGGAAACGTCATCAATCTCGACACTGTAACGCCGTCCAAACAAGCACTTGAAATCGCTAAACAGACAAATAAAGATCCAGCCCTAGTTGAAGTTATACTGCAGGAAACAAAAGAAATCGTTAGAATAGGCCCAAACAGCATAATTACAGAAACCAGAAGCGGAACCATAAGCGCCAATTCAGGAGTTGACCGATCAAACGTTTTAGGAGAAAGAAACGTCGTCCCCCTACCAAAAGACCCCAATGAGTCAGCACGAAATATTAGGGCTGAAATCAAACGTTTAACAGGCATTAACGTGGCAGTTATTGTTTCAGATACTCATGGCAGACCATTTAGAATGGGCGAAATCAACGTGGCAATCGGCGTTGCAGGAATAAAACCCATACGAGATAGACGCGGTGAAAAAGACCTGTTTGGTTACACGTTACGTATTAAACAAACTGCAATTGCTGACGAGTTAGCCTCAGCGGCAGAACTTGTAATGGGGCAAGCCAATGAAGGTATTCCAGCAGCAATCATCCGTGGCTACACTGCATATCAAACCGTTGAAAACGTGTCAGCAACCGAATTGATGAGACCAAAAGAAAAAGACCTATTCCGTTAAAATAAAAAAATAAATAATTTCAAAAAACAGCGTAGAAAAAAAGCACGGAAATTATTGAGGGAAAAATATGGAAATTAAAACGCCACAAAAATTTTTCGAAGACATACTTCCAGTCAAGTTCAAACCAGAAAAAGCAAAAGACATAGACGTTATAGTCCAAATAAACTTGACAGGCAACAAACCCAGCAATTGGATAATAACCATTAAAGACCAGAAAATTCAATCTGTCCAAGGAATAACTGTAGCACCGACGTTGACTTTAAAAACTTCAGAAGAAGATTTCCTGGAGTTAATAAACGGCAAAATAAGCGTGGAAAAAGCGTTTTTTAGCGGCAAAGTTAACTTTGAAGGCAACATTACAACCGCTTTAAAATTAAAAGAAGCAGGCTTTCTATAGAAAACTATAACCTACTTCAAAGCCAGCCTTTTAATTACAATAGTGGAAAGGCCTCCTCACATATTTTAAATGTATCCGAGTTAGGAATTTTTACTATCGTTTTCAGTTCATCTATAGATAAATCTTCAACTTAGCCCTACAATATTACCGGTAAAGAACATAGGTGTAGACCATAAAGAAGACAGTGATTATACGGTTAAAGTATGATAATCCAAGCATTTGCAGACTATGAAAAATCGGTTGGCAAAGACATTTACAAGAAAATATCAGTTACTTATTACAGTAACCCCCAACTTTTTTCGCTACCTATTTATTGAGTTTTCTCTACATGCAGTGTAGGAGAGAGAAATTGTGCCTAAAGTTGAACACAAGATTCCAGTCAAAGATTACGAGCTTAGTAAAGAATTGACAGTCGATGAACTGGTTGAACAAATGGATGCTGCATGGGGTTTCACGGCAGGTAAGCTTGCTACAGGCGTCAATATTATGGAAGATATGATGAACAGTAAAGGCTGTATCAAGTTTCTTTCTTTCCCAGCAGACATCTGTGCCACAGGCACACGTGGCGCCATTAAAGAAATGGTGAAGCATAAAATGGTTGACATCATAATCACTACATGCGGAACTTTAGACCATGACATTGCCCGATGTTACCGTGACTACTACAAAGGAAGCTTCATCATGAACGATACCAAACTCCATCAAGAAGGAGTTAACCGCTTAGGCAATGTGCTTGTACCCAACGACAGCTATGGAACAGTTATCGAAAAACAAATAATCAACATGCTCGAAACTCTCTACAAAGAAGGCAAAAAAGAGTTCAGCACAACAGAGCTCTGTCGAGAAATCGGTCTACGTTGCTGTAATGAGAACTCGATTTTGTATTGGGCAGCCAAAAATAACATACCCGTTTTTGTTCCCGGCATAACTGACGGCTCCGTAGGTTATCAGCTCTGGTTTTTCAGCCAAGACCACAAAGACTTCCGTATCAACCTACTAAAAGATGAAGATGACCTAAACAACATCGTGTTTGACGCAAAAAAATCTGGTGCACTAATTGTTGGTGGAGGCATTAGTAAGCATCACACAATATGGTGGAACCAATTTAAAGATGGTTTAGACTACGTTGTTTATATTAGTACAGCAGCGGAGTGGGATGGAAGCCTCAGTGGCGCAAGACCATGTGAAGCAGTAAGTTGGGGAAAAATCAGCGAAAAAGCCAAGCATGTAATGATTGAAGGCGATGCTACAGTGATTATGCCCATAATGATGAGTTCATTAATAGAACGAATGAACAAAAAAAGGTAACAAATACGTGTTACCCAATCAATTAAAAGATAGAACAGGTTTTTTTACAGATGCATAGAAAAACGATTATACTACTCACGATATGCATGGCAACGATATTTGCCGTTTCATTTTTTGTTATTATTTCATCGTTTACTCGAAACGTTATTCGAAACGTGTCAAGTTCTGTTACCAGAAATTTTGCTACAGTTGATGAAGAGCGTGCACTTACCGCAGCTGAAACAGTAGACTATGCAGCTATATTGACATTTAAACGATTTGAGGGGCCAAGTGACTCAGAAGCGTACATACACCATGGATCATCTCTTTCATACACGTGGGCCAATTTTATTGACTCAGAGGTTTTAGACTACTATCAAAACCGGTTTGATTATCAACAAAAACAAATTATTAGACCAAGAGGCGTAACTTTCACGTATAATGCAAATGTTACCTACTTTGAGCAGTTACACATATTTAATACTACTCGGCCTGAGCAAGGAACCGTCTTCATCAACGACGGTATCACTCAAAAAGAGACCATCACTTGGAATAGCAGGGCCATTATCTTCTATGGCCCTGATGAGTCTATACCTTTGACAACGGTTTACCCTTTTGAATACATGCTCTGTAGAAATCAATCCGGATATTATGCGTTGCCATCAAAGTTTGATTTGACTTTTTCTAACTGCTATTTTATAGAAATGAACCTTCAATACTCCGAAGTCTATGCTCCGCTAGCTGCTTTCTGGTCTGATGTCCATCAAATAGTTGTGCTTGATCAGAATTTAGTACCTATATGGCTTGGCATCACTGTAGGGCAGGCCATTTCTTAAGATTAAAAACAAAAAAAGCCATTTTAGGCTTTAGGAATATCTTTGAAAATCCAACTCATATCTGGACCAACGCGTTTTTCAGTTACACGCTCAGCTAGCGCGTGGCAAATTAGGGGTAGCGCGATTGTTGCGTCGCAGTAACAAACGGCTCGTGTGCCAGTTTGGTTGTTGATTTTGCCCCAGCTGATAGCTTCTTCAAGTGTGCAACCACTTAAACCGCCCCATTGTGGAGAGTCTGTTGTGATTTGAATTGCGTATTTGTGTGGGTAGTAGTATTCTTGTAGACTCTTGCGTAAGCCGCCTTGTCTGCCTTGGACACCTTTGTCTTCGGTCATTGGACTGACTGAGATGGCAATTAGTTGTGTGATGTCTTTGGGGACTCCTCCGCCGATGTAGATAACGCCGACATCTTTGGTTTTAGTGCCAACTTGGATGAATTGATCAAATTCTTTAACGCTATCAATGTGAACGTTGTGACCTTGGTTTTTAGCTAAAAGAAAAGTTTCGCCGTATGCACTGTCAACCATAGCTGGGCTGAAGATTGGTACACCATGTTTTGCTGCTACGGCAGAGATTGCGGGAATGTTTTTTGCGTCAAGGTATTTTCCTAGACCGTGGAGAAATTCTGCTGAGGTGTAATAGTAGTCTTCTTTACAGGTCATAACGTAGTCAGTTACGACTTCTTCCATTTTGCGGTAGTCGGTTTCTTTTCCATAAACATCATAGTATCGGTTAACGTCATCAACTAAGAGTTGTTCATCGTTTACCATATGACTGCCTTGCCAGTAACCAAAACCCATAGCGTCAACGATGTCCTCTGAAACGTTTGCACCTGTTGACACCAAGACGTCAATGAAACGATTTTCGATAAGCCAGTTGATGATTGTCCATTGGCCTGCGGTGCTCATTGAGCCTGCAAAACCCATGGCAATTACAATGTCTTTTTCTTTTATCATGTTTTCCCATATGTCAACGGCTTCGCCTAGTTTGCGACCTTGATATGCGGTTCGGCCCATTTCTTTTAGTAACTGTGAAATTGGTTTCTGCTTTGTGACTTTGATAGGCTCAAGTTTCTTTTGAAAGTAAGAATCATTACTCATCAATAAACACCGTTGTTTTACATTACTACCTAATATTTGAAATTTGTTATTGATACGTGATAACCATAATGTACAGTTTAACCCGTAAATGTGCATGAAACCACTAAACAGTTAATAAATTTGCGTGTAATCAGGCAAAACTGGTAGATAAAATGATAAAACCTAAAATAATTCAAAATAACCATAGAAAACTTAGAAGGGTGAAAGATGTTAAATCATGTTAAAATTGAAATTAAACCAATCAACAGCTTCATTCGCTATTTTATACTTCCCTTTTTAGCAATCTCTGCTTTAACTTTTGTCATAATTGCAGGTAAACAATTCAGTTTAGCCACTTCAGTCATGTTTAGTTTAGGCTATGCCTGGTGCTTCTCTGCGCCATTACTACTTACTGGAACTCGCAATATAAGACACCGGCAACTGCAAACCATCAAAACCTCAAACAGCGTAACCAAAAAAGTTGGCTTAGCTGCTTCCACAGTTGCAATAACAACGTTCTCCATATGGGCAATTCAATCAGTGATATCGCAGGTTAGCAGCATAGTTACAGTTTACTTATCGATTGTTTCAGTGTTATTTGTTAGCGTTTTTGCAATTTACCTTTACTTCTCAAAATAGCCCATACAAATACTGCTGCTCTACTATCTACCTATTTATCGCCCGCTTAATCATTAGAAAATAAAACATGTAAAAAAACTCAAGGTTAAATCTGTACTAATTGAAAATAACCTTGTATATTGGAAAAAGAAGAGTTACATACGCTCAGGTGCGACTACTCCAATAAGCGCCAAAGTATTACGTAACACTATTTTGATAGCGTCGGTTAAAATTAATCGTGCACTACTAAGTTCAGGGGTTTCGGCTTTGATAACAGGTAAGGCGTTGTAGAATGTGTTGAATTTATCAGCAAGCGCATTTGCGTAGTCTGCTATCATGGAGGGTTTGAGATATTCTGCTGCTTCTATGAACATGTCTGGGAAACTAGCAAGCTGCAAAACGAGTTCACACTCAAGTTTTTCAGTTAACAGATCATAGGCCGGAGCAGTTGCAGTAGTGTTCTCAGCTGCTTTCCGCAGGATACTACAGGCTCTTGCGTGCGTGTATTGTACGTATGGAGCGCTGTTGGTCTCAAAGTTAAGCACCCGATCCCAAGTGAATAAAACTTGTTTGCTTGGATCCACATCTACTAGAGCATAGCGAACAGCGCCAATTCCTACAAAGTTGGCTATGCTGCGTTTCTCTTCTTCACTAAACATGGGAGAACGTTTGCAAACCTCTTGGTAGGCGCGTTCGACTGCTTCATCAAGAACCTGGTCAAAAGTGATGTAATGACCTCTGCGACTGCTCATTTTGTAACCGGGTAACGTGACGAGGTTATATGCGAAGTGAACAAAATTTTCTGCTTCTTTACCGTAGCCTAACGCATACAATGCCAATTTAAGTTGTAATTGTGCCAAGGATTGTTCCATACCGATAACATTGATGACTTTTTCTGCCCGTTGGAACTTCCAAACGCTGTAAGCGACATCACGTGTTGTATAGAGGGTTGTGCCGTCAGCGCGCATTAAGGTTAACGGTGGAATTTCATGGTTTTCTTTCATACCTAGTTTAGGTTTAAGCTGAAGGAGATTAGCAGCTTTGTCAGCGTCAAATTCCCAAACGCCTTTTTCAAAGTAAAGGAAAGGGGAAGCTTTGAGTTTAACCATGACTTCTGTGACTTGACCGCTCCAAACAAAATCACTTTCCCAATCCCATGAGTCATATGTTACGGAGACGCGGCCTTGGGTTTGGCGGAAACCATCAAGACATAAGTTGCTGACTTCGCGGATGAGTTGTTTAGCTGCGGGTTCATCAGCTTCATATCGACGGTTTAAATGGTTGATTTCTTCCTCAGGATTTTCATCTTCATTAATTCTTACTAACAATGTCTCGAAAAGAACTGGATATTTTTCTTTTAACTCAGCAGCTATTGAAGTCCACTCGTCGAGTTCCTTGTTAATTTTGACTATGTCATCTGATGATTGTGTTACGGTTACTTTGTCTTTTGCTTTTTTGAGCCGGTTAATTTCAGCTATGCAACATGTAACGGTGTAGATTTTGCCTACAAACAAGTCAGGTTTTTCAGTTGGTTTTGGTCTACCCAGCTTTTCGTACCCATAGGCAACTACGCTGGATTGGCGTCCCACGTCGTCGATGTAGTAATGGGTTGTAACGTCGTGACCACGTAGTTTAAGTATGCATGCGATGGTGTCACCTATCATTGGGTTTCTGGCTTGTCCGATGTGGATTGGGTGTAATGGATTTACACTTGTGTGTTCAACGATAATTTTTACTGGTTTTTCGGTTTTGACGTAACCGTAATTTTTGTTTTTGCTTTTAATGGATTCCAGTGTCAACTGAGAAAACTTGAAAAAGTTAACATAGAAGTTAATGTAACCGACACCGGCAGTGGAGACTTTTTCAATTAAATTAAACTGTGACGTGTCAATCGCCTCAACAAGTTGCTCAGCTACCGCAGTGGGTTTCATACTTAGTTTTTTTGCCAATTCAAAACTAAGCGATGATGCGAGTTGTCCTAACTCAATGTTGGGAGTCTTGCTTAGGTTAATAGTGAGCGGTGTAGCATCTGGAAAAGTTTTTGTTATTGCTTGTGCTAACGCGGTGCGACATTCTTGTCGGAACAAGTCAAATGGGTTCTCATGCATCAAAGCTTTTTTCTCCATTTATAGTGGCGTAAACTCTACAGTGTTAGTATTTTAAATGTGAAACAGATACTTATCTGTCTAATGGCAGAAGAGCCGCGAAAACAAGGGTGACCCTTCAGATAGAATGTTTAAATGGTGTCTATCACGTTGAAGAACCGCAATGGGTTAAATAAGCCATTCTTTTTGGCTGCGATTATGAAATTCTTGAAACAGAAGTGACTTGCTTCAGAAGATTAAATAGTACTTACGAGAAAGTTTTCAGGTTGGTCGATGATTGGAGGTAGGGCGTATCAATGTTTTTCATTCATGGTTGAAGATGGTTACATGGAAGGCAATAACAGTAGAAGAGGAGGTTGAAGGAGAAAAGCAACAGTAAAGTAAAAAAAACCATAAGTCTATAACCAACATACAAATTCTGAAGAGCCTACACATATTTTTGCAGTTGTCCATAATTGTATGTATTCACAAAAACCTAA
>WRJX01000075.1 GCA_009778385.1 Candidatus Bathycorpusculum sp.
TTGTGTGTCACCTGAGCTTGTTGCTAGCTGGTTCAAACACTGCAACTACACACTACCCATACAGTCAACAAAAAGTTAAACTGCTATACTATTGATGATCTCAAGAAATTGTTAAAATAAAATGGCAACTAATATTTTGCTACTAATATTTTAAATTCATTGCTTTTTTTTGATGCCTCAATGATTTCGTGTCCATTATTTTTTAGCCAACGTTGAATGTTATCAAATTCCAGTTCGCCCTCACCTACAACTTCTAGCATTTGCCCAGATTGCATTTCTGCAAGTTTACGCTTAGTTAGCGCCACGGGCATTGGACACATTTTACCTTTAACATCCAATTTTTCGGTGCTCAAAACAGTTCACGTCTAGAAGGTAATTGTTTTGTCGCTGTTAGCTGTCCAATCTATTAGTTCATGGATTGTTGCAAGCTTAACACCATCAATTAACTCTGTGGAGACTACGCCTCGGGCTTCTGCGCAGACAACACACGCTTTTACTTCGACACCATTTTTTACCAAATCTTCAAGCATTTGACCATAATTGATTAAACCCTGAGGCGGTTTCTGGTTTTTCTTTGCTAAATATACACCGTTTTCAAATAACCAAATCTTAACTTTATGTCCCTCAAGATCAGCAGTCCATGCAAATCTTAGAGCAGACAAAGCTCGTTCTTTTGCCATTGGAGCATCGTAAATTATCAGTGTAAAGGTTGTCATCTTTAGAATCTCTTAATTTATTAATAGGTTAAACTAATTTTATTAATTAACATTTTCTTTTCAAACTAAAGCTCAACAAGTAGGGCTTTAAAACAGTTTCTGCTGAGCGGTATCACGTTCACTTAACGCTTTTTTAGCGGGCTTCCAAGATTTTCGAACCCAATCAGGGTAATCCTTGTTGGTTTTTAACCATTCCGTGAGGAAAAACTGGGTTTTTTTATCATGCAAGTAACCGCTACCTAAATCGCCAAATTCATTTCTCAAAAGTTCAATTTCTCGGTCACGTTCCACTTTAGCAAGTATAGACGCAGCAGAAACAACAGGATAGAGCTGATCAGCCTTATGGCGTGAAATAATCTGCGGTTTAATGGTAAGGCACTCACTTATATGAGTTGCAAACCGTTCTGCTATGATATCTGCGGCGTCAACATAAACCTCACTTGGACATAAGTATTCTATGATTTGTGCCATAGTTTTAGCTTCCAAACGATTGAGCTTATGTAGGCGTATTTGGCAATCAACAGCTTTATCAATTTCAGAAGGAGGCACTTTAACGATTTTAAAGTTAGGGGTTATTTTGATGATTTCTTGAAAAAGAGAACTACGTTTTTTTGGCGATAAAAGTTTTGAATCCTTAACGCCGAGAGCCATTATATCGGGCATCTTTTCTTTTGGCACTGCAATACCAGCAATCACTAAGGGACCGATAATGCAGCCTCGCCCAGCTTCATCAACACCCGCAACTAACACACGCTTCCATCCTAAACAGAAGAAAACGTTAACGCTTAAGCTAATAACGCTTTTCATCAACTAAAAGAATATTGAGAAAAATATTGATGCGTCATATTTTAAAAGAGCATACAGGATAACGTTTTGCTGTACGTCAAAAATGCGGACTTTCTTATTTTCATTATACCTACCCGCTAACTGTTAATGAAAACAAAAAGAGACCAAGCAAGTCTAATAAAAAGGGTTAAGGGCTAAAAATTGCCCCGCGGGGTTATTGTTTTTTGCTTAGTTGTTCGTGGATGCTTTTTGCGGCGGTTTTACCGGATTCCATTGCGCTGATGACGGTTGCTTCGCCTGTTGCTATGTCTCCACCGGCGTAAACGGCGTTTAGGCTGGTTTTGCCGGTTTTTTTGTCAACTACAATTATACCGCCTGCAATGGTTTCAAGACCTTTTGTGGTAGATTGGATTATTGGATTAGGGGTGCGTCCGATTGCGATGATTACTGTGTCAATGTCCATCATTGTTTCGGAGCCTTTGATGGGTATGGGTTTGCGTCTACCTGAGGCGTCTGGTTCGCTAAGTTGCATTGTGATGTATTCCATGGCTTTTACGGTACCTTTTTCATCGCCGATGATTTTTGTTGGGGCAGTTAGGAATTTGAATTCTATACCTTCTTCTTCGGCGTTGAGGATTTCTTCTTCTCGGGCGGGCATTTCGTCTTTGCTTCTGCGATAGACTATGTAAACTTTGTCTGCGCCTAGGCGTATGGCTGATCGGGCTGAGTCTAAGGCTACGTTGCCGCCTCCGATGACGGCGACTTTTTTGCCTATGCCCAGGGGTGTTTTGTATTCTGGGAATCGGTAGGCTTTCATAAGGTTGACACGGATGAGGAATTCGTTTGCACTGTAAACGCCGTTGAGGTTTTCACCTGGGATGTTCATGAATTTTGGAAGTCCGGCGCCTGTGCCTATGAAAACTGCTTCAAAGCCGTTTTGGAATAATTCGTCTATTGTAAATAGTCTGCCGATTAATGCGTCGGGGGTTAGTTTTACGCCGAGTTTTTCTATGTAGTCAACTTCGGCTTTAACTATGTCTTTTGGTAATCTGAATTCTGGAATGCCATACACTAAGACACCGCCTTCGGTGTGTAGTGCTTCAAAGATTTCGACATAATAGCCGAGTTTGGCAAGGTCAGCTGCAACAGTTAATCCTGCAGGTCCGGCGCCGATTACTGCTACTTTTTTGCCGTTAGGTGCGGCTGGTTTGGGTACTGTTATGCCTTTTTCTCGCTCAACGTCTGCTACGTAACGTTCTAGGCGTCCTATTGATATGGGGTCGCCTTTTTTGCCAAGGATACATAGTTGTTGGCATTGTTCTTCTTGTGGGCAGACGCGTCCGCATATGGCGGGTAGACTATTTTTTTCTTTGATTTTTGTAATGGCGGCTTCATAGTTTTTCTGAGTTATACATTTGATGAATTCGGGTATGTCGATTTCGACTGGGCAGCCTTTTACGCATTGGGCGTTGGCACAGTGTAGGCATCTTGAGGCTTCGGCGAGGGCTTGTTCTTCAGTGTAGCCAAGTACTACTTCTTTAAAGTTTTTAACGCGGTCTTTTGGTTCTTGTCTTTGGATGTCTACTGCTTTGAAACGATTTTGTGTCTGTTTTTCTTTGTTTAATGGTTGTGACATTGACAGTGTCCTTCTCCATGGGTTACTTGTTTTTCTTCAGGAATATAACATTTTAAACGTTGAATTAGTTCTTTGAAGTCTACTTTATGGGCGTCAAATTCTGGACCGTCAACACAGGCGAATTTAATTTGGCCGTCAACGGTTACTCTGCAGGCGCCACACATACCCATACCGTCGACCATTATGGGGTTTAGGCTGGCAATTGTTTTTATGCCAAAGGGACGGGTGACTTCAGAGGTTACCATCATCATGATGGGTGGACCAATTACAAATACTATGTTAATTTGTTCTTTTTTAGCAATCAAGTCTTTTAAAAGGTCGCTTACGAAGCCTTTCTGGCCTTTTGAGCCATCATCAGTTGAATATATAACCTCAGTTGAAACGGCCTCGATTTCTTTTTCAAGAATAAATAGATCTTTGTTTCTTGCACCTACAAGTGTAATTACTTTGTTTCCGGCTTCTTTTAGTGCTTTAGCTACGGGGTAAGCTACGGCTGTTCCTAGACCACCGCAGGCTATCACGGCTGTACCATATTTGTGGATCTCACTTGGATTACCTAGGGGGCCGGCGAGGTTTTGAATTCTTTCTCCGACTTTGAGCTGACCAAGTTCTATTGATGAGAATCCGACTTCTTGGAAGATTACTGTTATTGTGCCGTCTTTTTTGTTCCAGTCAGAGAAAGTTAACGGGATTCTTTCGCTGTTTTCATGTACTTTGATGATTAAGAATTGTCCTGCTTGAGCTTTTGCTGCAATGTCAGGGGCGTAAATGACAAGTTTTTTTGTTATAGAGTTTAATTCTTCTTTTTGGACTATTGTGAAAAGGTCCAAAGCTGTGTTTTCTTTGTTAGACATTTGTTATTAGGCTCCACATGCCAAGTGGCACATAAATTAAAGTTTTATAACGAATTTTGAAATCTTATAAAAGTTGCGCATAGAGAGAGTTAAACCCAAATGCAATTATTCAAAAATAAAGCTTAGATAAAATGGTTAACACGGTAAATTTAAGGTTTTGAATGTTATATGTATGTTGTAGAGTGAGAAGTATATGAATGCTTTAAGTTATCGGACTAAGCTTTGGATGGTAAACGGTGAGGGTGAATCAGTGTTTGGTGATGGTATAGCAGAGCTCATTGAAAATATTGATAAATATCATTCGATTTTAGAAGCGGCAAAGAATCTTAACATGTCTTATAGGTATGCTTTGCATAGAATTACCCTTGCGGAGAAACGTTTAGGTGAATCGTTAATTATGCGTGTTCGGGGTGGTGCAAAAGGTGGAGGTTCTTCAGAAGTAACGCCCTATGGCAGAAGTTTAGCAGAGCAATATAGGAGAGCTCAAGTTGAGCTTAAAGAGTTCTTAGAAAAGATGCCTTAAACTTACCAAATTTTCATAATTGTTATGGCAGTAAAAATGTTATGTTACACTAAAATTAGACGAGAACCATGTACCTTTTTACAGCACGCAGTTATAAGATATCGTCCTTTTCTTGAAACATTATGCATCATTTTCATCTTCTTAAATTATTTCCATTATCTATATTATGAGGTTAGTTAGGTTATTTGTTTTCGCAGGTGACTAGAATGGAGTTAATGGATAGAGTAACAGTGAATTCTGATGTTGCATTTGGTAAGCCAGTTATTAGGGGTACTCGTATTACGGTTCAGTTGATTGTAAAGCTTTTGGCAAATGGTGTAACTGAAGATGAAATACTGTCTGATTATTATCCAGAGTTAGTAAAAGAAGATATTAAAGCAGCTCTTCTATACGCATCTGAATCTCTTGGTTATGAAGAAGTCATCCTTGTTTAAAGAAGATAAACGGGTTATGTTTTGAAGTTTTTCATTGATCAAATGTGCCAAAGCTTGTTATGGTTTGGTTGGAGCAGGAGGGTTTTGAGCTAGTTTTTTTGGCAGATGTTAATCTTAGGGGAGCGGCTGATGGGGAGATAGCATTGTTTGCTATGCGAAATGATTAGCTGTTTTAACGCAAGATATTGGTTTTGCCAAAATGTACCTTATGCAGTATAGGCGTAAATTAACTGTTATGCTTGTTAACACCAGAGAGGAGACGGCTCAAAGCGTTATTAAAGCCCTTGATAATGCTCAATTGAAATTAAATTTGAAAACTGTTCAAAAACAGCTTGTGTTTATCACTGAGAAGAAAGTGCGTGTATTTTTGTAATCAGTTATTGTTGTTTCTGTAGTGAACCATCATGTGATGCTGTTTAGCATAGTTCAGATATGTTTTTCAAGTTTGTTAGTTGTTTGTCAGTTTTTCGTATGTATTAGCCCGTTAAAATGCTGAATAGTAACGTACATAACGTTAAGTACAGGCATGAAGTTTAAGTTATAGGTTAGGTTAGAGCTATTTTTGTGTTTGTATGGGTGGTATTAGCGTTTTGTTTTGGATAGTAAGGTTTATTTTATCGATATTATTATGTAGTAATATCGTGTTTGATTGTACATGAACACAAAATATGTCGCAATATCAGTAATAGCATTAGTGGCTGTTGCCTCAGTAATAGGTTACATATCATACAGCAGAGCACTTAACATGTCAACTACAGAACCAACGGAACTTAGAGTGTTCATAGCATCTAGCCTAATTCACGTTGCAGAAGATATGGTAACTCAATTTGAAAAAGACTGCAATGCAAAGGTAATTCTTAACTCCGACTCCTCAAGCGCTCTTTACACACAAATCACTTCAGGAGCACCCGCAGACGTCTTTATGTCAGCCGACCAAAAATGGACCAACCATCTCCTCACCAACAATCCCGGCCTACTAAACAATCGATATGAAAATTTCACCACAAACAGCTTAGAAATAATCATAGCTCCCGGTAATCCGACAAACATAACCTCTCTCGCAGATTTGGCAAAACCTGGCGTAAAACTTGTCCTTGCAGCTCCATCAGTACCTGCAGGATCATACGCAAACAGCACTATATGGAAAATAGACTCCACATGGGGCAACCCAAACAGCCCACAATACGATACATCAGGAGCTTACAAGAATTTTAACTCCTCAATCTACCAAAATGTAGTCTCATATGAAAATAGTGTTGAGCAAGTAGTGGGTAAAGTTTCTCTAGGTCTTGGTACTGCAGATGCAGGCATTGTGTTTGTTTCAGATGGCATCTATGGCACCAACACAGGAGCACAAGTTACATTCATACAGATTCCAGCAGAGGTTAACACACAAGGCATCTATGGCATAGGCGTAATCAACTCAACACAATATCCAGAGCTTGCACAAAAAATCATGGACTACTGGCTCGCAGATACCGGAAAAGAACTCTTAACAAAATACGGATTTAACTCCTAAAAGCACATATTAACACGTCCAACTCTTCAATCAAGTAAGTAATGGTAGAAAACGCTTGGCACATCCATCCATTAATAACTCACAAGACATCAAAACAAAAAAGCATACAAACGAGACCTCAAAAATCTCTCGATTTATAGATAAAACCACGATTGCCCTTCTAATAATAATCGTAATAATATATGTTGCTTTTCTTACTTTGCCTGTAATATCTGTTTTTTTAAAACTTGATTTAACTCAAATAAGCTCACAATTACAAAACCCCGGAATAATTAAGGCCATAGAACTCAGCTTATACACATCCCTAATAGCTACTCTCCTCTCCGTTATTTTGGCTGTTCCGACAGGTTATTTTTTAGCGACTAGAAAATTTTACGGTAAAACAGTAATAGATACCCTCATGGACCTACCTTTGGTATTGCCGCCAGCTGTTGCCGGCATAGCTCTTCTTTACACTTTTGCACCAGGAGGGCTGTTAGGTCCCGTCTTTAACAGTTTTGACATAATAATACCAGGCTACACAGCAGCAGTCATCATAGCTCAAATCTTTGTAGCCTCACCTTTTCTAATTAGATCAGCAAAAATTGGTTTTGAAAAACAAGACCAAACCATTTACAACAGCGCCAAGATTCTAACAGGTTCACGCCTTAGAGTCTTTTTCACAATTTCTTTACCCCTTGCAATGCGAGCTATCATTTCAGGTACAATAATGACATGGGCTAGAGCCATGGGTGAATTTGGAGCAACCCTAATGTTTGCAGGCAACCTACCTGGAATAACTCAAACTATACCTTTAGCCATTTATACTATGCTTTACTCAGACCCCTTAGCAGGTGTAATGTTGTCTATTATTTTAATTTCCATTTCATTTGCAGTAATCATCATCGTTAAACTTCTTGAACAAAAAAGGTATGGATATAAAAAATGATAAAAATTGAATCCCTATCAAAATCGTTTAACGAAAAAAAAGTAATAAACAACTTGAGCCTTGAGGTTCAAAAAAACGAGGTCATAGCCCTTTTAGGACCTAATGGAAGTGGGAAAACAACCCTACTAAACATGATCGCAGGTTTACTACGCCCTGATAGCGGAAACATTTACATCAACAACATCATGGTAAACGGAACAAATGGAACAAAAAAAGTTAACCTTAACCCTTTTGAACGCCAAATTGGCTACGTCTTTCAAACCATTTCGCTTTTTCCTCATATGAAAATTCAAGATAACATATCATATGGCTTAAAGTCATTACACCTATCCAAGTTTGAAGTTAAAAAGAGAACAAGCGCTCTTCTAGATTTTGTAGGTCTTAGAGAACACGCATTATCCTATCCTAGTCAACTTAGCGGTGGACAACAGCAACGTGCCGCACTGGCACGATCACTAGCTACAGAACCACAGGTTATACTGTTAGATGAACCAGTATCTGCCACTGATCCACAGCTTAAAGAGACTTTTCGGTTGGAGCTAAAAAAGTATCTTCAAACCTTAGAGATCACCACGTTATATGTCACCCATAACTTAAGTGAAGCCTTTATGATGGCAGACAAAATCGCAGTGATAGGAAATGGACACATTGAACAAGTCGGTAATAGAGCAGAAATTTTTGATAAAACCCAATCCACGTATGTAGCAAAATTTTTAGGAATAAACATTTTTGAAGGCAAAGCAGTCAAAGAACAAAACGGGTTATTACTAATTGAAATCAACGGCATACCGTTGATGTCTGCGTTAACCCCTGAGTTTGTAGGAAAAAACGTCACCATAACATTAAAACCCGAAGATATTACACTCTTAACAAAAGAACCAGTCAACACTAATTCAGACAATAGCATCATAGGAGTCATCACAGAAATAGTACAGATGCACTCAACTGCACAGGTTACAGTTGACGCGGGCTTTCCGGTTAAAGCAAGAATCGCATTTACAACAATTAAAAACTTGGGAATTACAGTTGGCGACAAAGTTTACATGTCTTTTAGTCCTTTGTCATTAAACGTATTTTCAGATACAGAAAAACGAAAATAAGCAGTAGAATTTTAGAAAACACCAAAAAGGCGGACTTCAAAGGGTTATGTGGGCAACAGGATTTGATTTTGGATGTAATCAAGTAACAAATATAAAACACACCCAACGATAGAAACAAAACACCCACTTCTAACTCCCCTGTTCTTCCATTGGTTGTGCGTAGCAACGGATAGAACTTTGACAGAAGCAGTGTCCATGGCAGTTTGAATTTATAAACTTTAGCGGCTTGTTTCCGCTTGTAATTTTAATTCGCTATTTTATTTTCTAAATACAAATAAATATTCATGTGCAAGCAACAAAAAATTATATTTTACACTATTAGTTTTCCAATATCCAGTAGCTTTGCAGTTATGCTGTTCCTTTATAATAATTTCCTTTGTCTTAAACCCTGCTGCTTCAAATATTTTCATTACATCAAAACTCATAGAAATAACGTGCCCTTTTTTCTTGTATCGCCCATGAGTATTGCGCAAAATTTATCCTTCTTTAAAACTCGATAACACTCATCGGCAACGAGTTTAATCTGCACTAAAAAATTTTTAACATTAAGATGAGATAAATCTTGTTCAATATCTTTGCTGTACTTGATAATATTAGCATACGGTGGGTGTGTACATATAAAGTCAGTACTGTTATCAGGTATAAAATCCAGTTTGCGAGCGTCACCATTGTGGATATATACTTTGCCAGCAGGTTCATATTCAAAATTACATTTTTCTTTGCACCGCTTTAACGCTTCGAGGTTTACATCAACACCGATTATGTTGCGGTTTAACAATTTTGCCTCAACAAGTGTTGTACCGCCGCCGACAAATTGATCAAGCACCAAATCATATTCGTTTGAATAGCGGAGTAAAAGATTTCTCGGTATATACTGAGACCAGTTGCCTCTATATTTTGCGTCATGTGTAGCCCAGTTGCCCCTTTTTGGGAAGCTCCAAACGGTATTCATTTCAAGCTCAAAATTATCAGGGTGCCATTTTATTTGCTTTACCATGTCTATAATCCTTTAGTTAAAATATCTTCCAACAGCCCATTCTCAACCATTTTTATATTCATGACATAATTTGTTGCGTTAAATGTTTCAAAAAGAGGCCGCCTTGCAGTATGCCAACCAAGTCCGTCTGTTATCCAAATAAAGCCCATGTTACTTGCTGTACTCATAAGCTCATATAGACTTTTAAATTCGCCCGCTACGGATTTTAATTTTGAGCCACCACCGCCGTAATAGTTTACTTCCAAGAGATAAATTTTATTTTTTGTATTAACCGCAAAATCAAATTGTCTGTCCGCTTTGTCCGTTGGCACCTTTTGACCAAATTCAGATTTTATCTTTAAAGCAGTTGCTTGTGTTAGATATTTAAAGCCATGCTTATCGCATATTGCTTTAACATAAACTTCCGTTAGATTTTCCATAGCTGTTCCGCTACGATTTTTGCGGGCGTTAGTATCAAGACCTGTTTCAACGCCAATACAATAATCAACAAGATTTTTAATGCTTTTATCAGATAAGATCTTTAGAAGCCCGCATTTTTCGGCAAAGAAGACAATCTTTTCTATTTCAGCATCAGAATAATTTTGTCTCTTTGCAAAGGAATATTCAATATCTCCGCCCAAAGCCGCAATTTTAACGCTTGTTTCCCTAACGGCTATCAAAATGGGCAATACAGATACAACTTGTGGATACTCTTTAATGAGATCCTTCAACTTTTGGGCTATGTCGGTTTTACCGATTAAACTGTTTAAAATATTCAAGGATATCTCTATTTGAGAGACATTTCCCAAAACTTTTTTCCATGCTACAAAAAAGTCGTATGTACGGATAGTGTCCTTCAAATTGGTAATCAGATACTCAAAAGCAGCGCTCTCTGACATGATACCCATTGTTTTGTATTTATCTATCATTTTCATAGCTTTGCCACCTAGTAATTTGATATAAGCAACTCGCTAATGTCGCCTCGGCTCTCGCCATTGCAATTAATCATGCGCTTTGCGGCTACTCGTTCGATACGATAGGTTTTGTATAACTCGTCAAAGAAATTATCGCATTCATCGTTGTTTTTAGGGTCAGAATTGCTAACAACCACTTTCGTGCCTAATAAATGGATTTTATTTACAAATGCCCCAAGTTCAATTTGCTCTTTATCGTCAAACCGAGTTTCGGCATATGCTGTAAAGCTTGACGTTTTGGTAATGGGCCGATATGGGGGATCGATATACACAAAAGTATTAAAATCAATGAACGATAGGCAGTCTGTATAATCTCCGCATTTTAGGGTAACATTTTGAAGCAAACGACTTACACTCCTAAGATTACACTCATCGCAAATAATCGGTTTTTTATATGACCCCATCGGAACATTAAACAGTCCCTTACTGTTAACTCTGAAAAGACCGTTAAAGCAAGTTCTGTTTAAGAAAATAAATAATGTTGCCTTCTCAATGTTAGCTTTTTCATCACCGTTTATTTTGATGTAATTGAAACGTTCACGCTTGGCATAATAATAATTTTTACGCTCATCAGTATTCATAGCCCAGAATGTACTTTGATAATTTTCCAGTTCATTTATTAATTCAGTAACATGAAGTTTAATTTGCTCATAAGTATTCACAAGTTCTTTGTTTATGTCGTTTATCAATACCTCTTTCAGTCGATATCTTGATAAAACGTCAAAAAGCACCGCGCCCCCGCCGACAAACGGTTCACAGTATCTATCAATTGTTTTCCCCAATTCGATAGGGTACTTTTTTTGTATATCTGTAAGCAACTGGCTTTTACCGCCTGCCCATTTTACAAAAGATTTTGCGGTTACCATACCTTTTCACCCTTAACTTCCATATTAAATGTTGTGTTACGCATACACCTGTCTTTTCTTTCTAGATTATACTTTAATAAAAGAAGCCGTAAAAAACATAAAGCATTTTTTATGTATAGGGCATGAAGAATAAGGGTATAGTTAACTCTTCACATGTCTAAAAAGTAGTTGTCGAAAACAATTATCTGTTTGTTAACGAATTTGTATTTGGGATTTGTATGATTACAATTATTGGTGCGGGTAAAGTAGGTTCAGCAGCTGCATTTGAAATTTTGCGCTATAAAATTAGTGATGTAACTTTGATTGACGTATCTAAGGATTTGGCTCAAGGTGAGGCTATGGATATGATACAGGCGGCACCTGCAATAGAGTTTGATGGTAAAATTACGGGTTCAAATAATTTTGAGGATATGCGAGGTAGTGAACTTGTTATTGTTACGGCAGGGCAAGGAAGAAAACCAAGTATGTCACGAACTGATCTGCTAAATACTAATGTTAAAATTGTCTCAGATATAACTAAGCAAGTTGCTAGATATGCGCCAGGTGCTAAGCTTATGATGGTGACAAATCCTGTAGATGTATTAACTTATGTAGCTTACAGAAGTACAGGTTTTCCGCGTCAGCGTATTTTTGGTATGGGTAACATTTTGGATGCTATGAGGTTTTGTACTTATCTGTCTGAGCAGTGTAATGTTTCAAGAAAAGATATACGTGCATTAGTTATAGGTGAGCATGGTGAAACAATGGTACCTCTAATTGAGTATGCGTCTGTTTCAGGTATTCCAATTAAGGATTTTATGGCACAAGAACAAATTGACATAGCAGCGTGTCAGACAGTTACATCTGGACAAGAAGTTATAGCATTGAAAGGTGCAACTACTTTTGCTCCATCTACAGCTATAGCGGTTATGGCAGATGCAATCCTTACGGGTAGAAATCTAGTTCTAAGTGCTACAACCCCCTTAGAAGGCGAGTATGGACTTTCAGGTTTATCCATAGGTGTACCGGTAATTCTTGGCAGAGGAGGCATTGAAAAAATCATTGAACTTAAGCTATCAACAGAATCAAAAGAACGCCTAGACTTATCAGCTCAAAGCATTAAAACCGCATTGAAAACTTTAGAATTGGACTAAAGTTTGCGTTTAGCACAGTAAAAGTTTCCGTTTATTTTAATAAACGCAGGACATTTACCACCGTTACAATGGTTTAACCATTGACAGGGCGAACGCACCTCATGAACTCTACGTAAAGATTCACGGGACAAAGAAAAATTATGATTACCTGGACTTAATTCATCTAAAATTGTTCCCAAATCAAAAACACCTCAAAAACATTTGCTGAAATAAAACAAGCTTAGCCTAAAGAAGTTAATATAAATGTGTTACAAACAAAAGACAACAACAAACGCATATAAACACAGCTAAAACAAGCATGCAACATAAAATAAAACAAAAAATCTAATATTTACAATAAACACTAAAGTAACAACAAACAAACAAATCAAGGTCACATGGCGCATGGAGTTCCATAACAGAAACATAATTTCAATACAAGACTTCACAAAAGAAGAAATCAACCACATTTTAAAAACCAGCCAAACTATGGAACCAATCGCCAGTACAGGAACTGACACCTTAAAAGGCAAAATCCTCGCAACTCTCTTTTTTGAACCCTCCACACGAACACGATTAAGCTTTGAAGCAGCCATGCAAAAGCTCGGAGGAACAACCATAGGGTTTAACGATGTAGAAACAGCAAGCACAAAAAAAGGCGAAAATTTTGTAGACACAATACGCACAGTCGAAAACTATGCAGACGCCATAGCATTAAGACACTGTTTAGAAGGCGCTGCAGTTGTAGCCGCAGAATACGCCAAAGTTCCAATAATCAACAGCGGAACAGGAGCACAAGAACACCCAACCCAAGCATTAATAGACCTCTACACAATCCAAAAAGAAAAAAACCAAATAGACAACCTCAAAATCGCAATAATCGGCGATTTAAGATACGGAAGAACCGTACATTCACTCACAAGAGCATTAACAAACTACAACGTTGAACTATTTCTAGTCTCACCTGAAGCCTTACGAATACAAGAAAACATTCTAAAAGAAACAAAAAGTAAAATCCCAGTAACAGAAAAACAAAACCTCGACGAAATAATCCCAAACATAGACGTCCTATACGTAACACGTATCCAACGAGAACGCTTCCCTGATCCAGCAGAATACGCCAAACTCAAAGGCGCCTACCGTATAGATCAAAAAACCCTTAAAACCGCCAAAAAAGACATGATAATCCTACACCCACTACCAAGAGTAGACGAAATCGCACCAGAAATTGACCAAACACCCCACGCACGCTACTTCCAACAAGTCGGAAACGGCCTATTCGTAAGAATGGCAATCCTCTCACTAGTACTCGGCGCAACAAAATAACCAAATTACCCCAACAACAACTGGCATTTCCTTAACCTTATCTTCAAACATGTCCACAAGGAGACACAAAAATCAACAACCTTTTACGGTCATGACAGCTTACTTCATTTTTATTATCCAACGTTATTATCAAACTATAACATGAAAACTTGGACAGGTTCTATGTTGAATTAAATCGATCAAATGTTCCTAAAGTGCTTATTGAACCGCAACTGGGACATTTGTGTCGGATTCCAAACCAGCTTTTCTTACAATTACGACAATAAGTAACTACACGATTGTAAGTGAAAAACTCTAACGGTTGATGAGATACAACAAGTCGGCGAGTCAAATCCAAAAGAGCGGAAGGCGATACATCAAAAGTGTCCAATTCGATAATACCTATTGAGCCACCCACAGTTAATTCAGATAATTTTTGAATAAGTCCCAGTGTTTCAGTTGAAGTGGTTAAGGGGTCAATTTTGAGTTTTAATCGTTGGGAGGTTGAATAGAAGGGTTTATCGCGTGTGCCGGAAAATTTGACTTTTGCTATGCCATATTTTTCGATGTCAAGCTGGGCTAGGCGTTCTGAGGCTTCAGGGCAACATATAATTGCGGGGTAGAGACGTTTGCCGTGTTTTCGTCCGATTTTATGTCGGAAAGTAGAGATGTTTTGGATTATCTCACCTACAAACGTCTGACTGTCTTTGTCGTTTATGCTCTTTGATGTGAATGCTTCAACGGCTTCTGTTAAACCTGCAAAATTGATGATTCTTGAGCAATTCTCCAGTCTAAAGTAGGAATCACCATATGTACTTTTAAGTAAAAAGGGTAGAGAGCTTTTTCCGAACTGTTTTAGGATACTGTACTTTATGCCTAATGCACGAGCAGCTAACTCATATCGTTCTTTAAGCAGATCGAAAAACTTGTTTTTATCACCTTCTGCTTCTTGAATGATTCTAGGCAGGTTTATGGTTATATTGCCTAAGCATCCGGTACGTAATGTGTCGGTTTCCCAGTCCTCAGTTAAGTCAGAAAGCAGTTTTGTTCCTAAAGAAGAAAAAACTGCAGAAGCGTTCTCTTTTGTTGTTGCTATGTTGGCGAAATAAAGCATGCCGTGTTGGGATGCTAATGTGTGGGCTTTTAGAAGTAAATCTGTTGTGTTCTCATCATTTATAATGTCAGAGTTAATTTTTATGACAAACCGTGGATTCATTAAGGGTTTGACTGCTGTGATTTCACTGTAAACTTGAAGGATTAGATCAGCAAGAAGTCTAACTTCTTTAGCGTAGTCTCCATATTTGCTGTTAAGGTTTTTTGAGCCTACGGCGGGTTTTTCTGTGAGTCGTTTTGGAACAGAAAAATCTATCTCTAAGGTGACCTGTGCATGTTGGTTGATGTTTAAAATAAAGAGCAGTAGGGCTTCTTTTATTGTGGCCTCATTAACCCCGAGGATGTAGGGTGCGAGAAATATGTTAAAGCAGCTAAAGACTTGCTGATGACTAGTCTCCCTGTTAGAATGTAAAAGTACATTAAGTGCTACTGCTAAGGCGGATTCGAAGCTTTTTGGAGGGTCAAGTGAAGCCTGAGCAACATCATCTAGTTTAAGGCCATTTAAAAAAAAGAAACGCATATCATGAACGACTTCACTGGGTTTAAGAATCCAGGTGCCCAAGTCGTCAATGTTTATACTACCTGAAAGGTGGGCATCAGCTATATCGCGTGGAAAAATATTTAGAAGCGTGTATTCACCCAACACGTTTTGTCCTGCTTTAGAGAGCACATTAGAAGCATCTAGACTTCGGTCTTTAGCTTCAATAAATGCTGTAACCTCATGGATTGGCATACCTACACGAGTTAGCTTATGGCGGTAATCTTCAAAGCCTTTCTCAATTAATATGCCGTTTACCACTTCACGAATTAACGCAGCAGTGATGTATTTTGTTTTAGACTTAATCAGGCGTTTTTCAGCTTCTTTTGCAGCCTTCTGAGCAAGTTCAGGAGGCACTTTTGCCTCTTTAATTAAAGAATTGGCAATTTTGTTTTGATCAAATTCTTCCAAAGTAAAATGTGACGTACGAACAAGCATACTCTTTGGTGTAAAAGCTTTTTTCTCTACACGATCAGCAACGTCAAGAACCATTTTACCTAAGTCAGTTAGAAAATATTTTTTTGCCTCAACATCTGCCTCTACTAAATCAGCTTTAAGAAGAAATTTTAAATGGTAAGCAAAGCGACCTGCGTCTCGATTAGGATTCATTTTAAGACAATTCATTAACTCAGTATAAGAGAGGGCACCTTTGTCAAATAATAAATTCAAAAGTTGCAGCCTGAGGGGTGAAGAGACCGCTTTTAAAACCTTGACGCCCCGCGCTCTATTTGGAAGAGTAACCATACCGTTTTCCCTCAGCCTTGTTAATGTTAATACCCTTACCCTATAAGGGTAATGCAGAGCTATAACTTAACTAGGTCATATTTATATAAACTCTCAATAAGAAAAATTAAAGCCGCCGAGTTAAAGCTTTTTTTACTATTGAATAAAGGACAATTAAAACAGATATCCCAAAAAGCACAAGGAAAAACAAGTGCGCCAAACCTATTAAGGGTAAAATTAAGAATAGAGGCGTATTAAACGGGTAACCAATGAAAGTAGGCAATAAAACAGTAGCTATAGGTATTATCAACACAAGGTTAGTTTTATCATTTCTAAAAAATATCTTATAATCACGGGTTTTTGCCATAGCTACAATGGCTACAGCAAATAAGGAAAGTTCAGCAGCAATATTTATGGAATCATAAATATTTATGTACATAAATCCTGCCTCGTAAAAACCAAAATTACCAGTAGACAGGGGCCAGAACAGTTGAAGTTGGCCACCGATAAAGAAGTCGCCAATTAAAAAATGAGAAACATACGCTAAAAAATAGGGCACTGCACGTTTACCGTAGACAATAAAAAATGGCACAAAAATGATAAGGGAAAAAATCAGAGAATGTGTAGGTCCACGATGCAGAGCCGTGCCTGTAAGGGTTTCAACAACTAGATCTATATCAGGTAATATTGATAAAACAAGCAACACAGGAATGTTTGGGTTGACCTTTAAAAATTTGGATGATGCTTTACCTAGCAGGTAAGCTAAGGACATGTGGCCAACAGCAAACATAAAGAGTCAACATTTTTAACCGAAACGTTTGCGAAACTATTAAGCATATAGTCAACTTAGCGATAAGACTAGGTATCAGCCAGTTCCAGACATGACATCTCTGGGATTAACTGACGATACAATTTAGTAGACAAGAAGATTACTGTTTTAGCAGGTATTAGATTGATTTTAAGTTTAATCTATCATTTAAGTACATACAAAAGAAAGGGTAAAGGCTTGTGAAAATATTTTGTTAGAAGATTTGGGATACATGCATAACAACGGTTACTGCAAAGGCTAAGCCGCAGCCTATGGCTATCCAGCGTAAAAGTTCTTTATTTATGATAAATTTTTCGTAAAATTCAGATGCATAGTATAGCAGCTCTGAAGTAGCCAAGAGGATAATGGACATAGCTGCAAGCCATAAGCTTAGGTCATACAAAGATAACGGAAAAATCATCAAGTATTACTCCTTAACAAAATTAAAAACAACATCAACACCTGACATGTTAGGCCAGAATTGTTGTTCTTTAATTATCACTGTTTTACCAGAAGATTTTGCTAAAGCTGAAGCAACTGCACTAATCACAGGACATCCTAGGAGGCTAACGCTTTTTGGCATGTTTTCGGGGTTATATAGGCTTTCGTATAAGATGCCGCTCATGCTAAGACGTGCAGTTGAGTCATCTATAATCTGTAAGTCCATGTTTTTTGCTAAGCTGAAAAATTCGGTCATGTATCGAGGTAAAATGTTGCATAATTCGGTTAGGGGAACTGTTGAGGAGTCAATGTTTAGTTGGTTTTCGATTTGGTGCAATATGCCGCTGCCGGGAGAGGTGATGAAAACGCCTCGGTCACGGTTAGATATGAATTTTCCTGAGACTACTTCTTCAATTGCGGGTAACCCGTTAAAGTTTTCGTCTGCGATGAAAACAATTGAATCTTTGAGGTTTTTGTAGTATTCAGGTAAGTAAGCATTCTGTGGATATGATGGAATATAGTAGCCGTTGCCGTTGAATTTTAAATCATTAATTAGGCGATCTAAAGTGGAGTAAACGGTATTTGCGGTGCTATCTAAGATGCTACCTTCTACATATTTACCTGGTTGAGCTAAAGAAAAAACTGTACCCCATAAGATAAGACCTAATCCGATGAAAGATGTAATCTGCCAATTGTATAATACTGAAAATGCAAGCAATAGCACACCAATAACAAAAAAACCAATTGCAGCTCCAATAGAGGAGCGTCTATTTTTACGAGCGGGTTTCAAAAAAACAACTCCAATTAATTAATTTATTTTCTTTAAATGTTTTTGGCATCGAAGGATGCTTTTAATTTGAATATTCTATATTGCTGCCAGTGTAAATTTCTTCGTTTTGCTGGGGAGGGGGTTCTTTGCAGATTTTTCGCATGAATAGTATGGGAATTTCTAAGATTTTAGATATTACACCTAGTCCAGAAGACAGGGACTTTAGATTGTCAAGGTCAATGCGGTTTACAGCGCCGATAAGAGGTGCGCTAACTAGGTAAACAAGTAGGAAAAGTAGTGCGCCGGTAATTAGTAGTATTATGTATGGTGCGTTAAAGACTGCTAAAAATGCGTAAGCTACAATTGAAGCAGTCAAGGAGGAGGCGAATATTTTTACTGAGCTTTTAAAGTCCGCTTTGACGTGATAGTTTTTCCATGACCACATTAACCCCCAGGCCATTCCGGGGATTGTTGAAACCATAACGGCTAGTATGCCGCCGATTACTACAAGTACTTCACTCATTGCGCCACCGTATGTTCCAAAGTATGTGATTATGGCGTATGAAAAGGGTAGACTTATTGCAAGTGAGAGCAGGCTTTGTTTCATTATTTGTTTTGTTTTGCCAATGCCTGTTTGAAAAGTTGCTAGGCTTACGTTGCCGAAGAGTACGAATAGGTTGACTATTGAGGAGATAACTAGAAATGTTGGGGCGTAGGGGAATTTGGGTTCAGCACCGACGACAAATAGGGCTTGTAGTATACCATCTTTGGGGAAAAGTGTGTAAACTAAGGGTGTTGCAAGGGTCATGAGTAGCATTGTTGTGGGAATGAGAAAGATTGAGGTGTATTTTACTGATGAAGAAAAAACGGTTTTTACTAGTTCAGGTTCGCTTTCTGGATTGAGTTTTGAAAACGCAGGAAATAGCGCTGTTGATATAGGGAAGCTTATGAATGTAACAAGTACTGAGAAATATGTTGCAGCGTAATAGTTTCCCATTATACCGTCGCTTACGTATAATGCCATGAAAAAGGCGAAGATTTGGGGTAAAACGCCAACGACAATATTTGATAAAGTTAAGGGTATACCGTATTTGAGCATGGGTGTTAAAGTGCGTTTAACATCGCATTTGTCAACTTTTAATTTGCGCAGGGGTCTAAACAGTACAAAATAGACAAGTAATATGCTTATTAAGCCACCTGCAGTAATGGAAACAATAGAACCTAGGACGGCACCTAAAACACTAAACCCTAAAAAGACTAGCAGGGGACCGAGTAATGTTTTGATTAATGCTTGCAGTATTTGTGCAAAGCTGTTAAGCTTCATTTTTTCAAAGCCTACAAATATAGACGATGAAGCAGAAACAATTGTGCTTGCAAAAATAGACACCGACATTAAAGCAATTAGTGGTGATGCTTCAGGGCGGTTAAGGATTAATGCTAAGGGTTGAGCTACAGCAAAACAGATCAGTGAGAGCAATATGCCGCTTATGAGTTCAAATATTATTCCTGAAAGAATTACATCATGTATTTCATGGCTTTTGTTTGCGGCTCTTAAATTGGCAATTTTTTGAGTCATGGCGGAGTTTACGCCTAAATCTCTGAAAAACGCAATGGTAGTTGAAGGGATCAAAACTATGCCGTATAAACCAAGTTCAGCATCTGTTAACATGCCAGCTAGAAACATGGTGCCTAAAGCCATTATTACTGTAGAGCCTACAATGCCAATTAGGAGAAAAAAGCTTCCAGCTGTAGAAGACTTGCCCATCTGTAAAGCTTTATTTTCCATGCTGGCCTGCACCTTTAAGGTCTACATTAGATTAATGGTGTTTTTATAGGCTTTGGAAATTACTTCCAAATCACGCAAACCATCTAAACCAGTAGAAACAGGAGCTGTATCATCAATAATACAATCCACAAAATGCTGAAGCTCCAAAAGATGAGGGACAAAAAAATTGCTTATACCCTTTGTTAGCATCTGATAAGCGGTGCCAATTTGACTGGGAGGCATATGAGTAGCAGAAGCATGTTTAACGCTGCCAAGAAAATCAACACGCAATAAGTACTCCTGTGAGAACCAACCCACGTTTATCAGTGATGTTGTTCCGCAACTAAATTTGGCAAGACACATTGCAGAATCTTCAAAATCCATATTGAAACGGTGACCAAAATACGATTGTATATCCACTATTTCTCCGAAAAACCATCTTAAAAGATTAATTACATGACAACCTAAATCAACTAAAACTCCGCCGCCGGTGCTTTGAGTGTTAAACCACCATTCAGGAACAGGAACAGGTGCGTAACCTTCAGCACGATGAAAAAAGGGTCCTGAACTAATATATGTCGCATGGGCATTTTCAACATCACCAATTAAACCGTTATCGTAATCCATTTTTAGACTTTCAAAAGTTTTATTGAACCGCAACGGATAACCCATCATGAGTTTTACATTATTTTTTTGAGATAAAGCAATAATTTCTTCAGCTTCACTTACATTGGTAGCTATGGGTTTTTCAAGAAATACATCCTTACCTGCCTCAGCTGCCCCTTGAGCACATTTCAAATGCAAATGCGTCGGCAAAGAAACCAAAACAGCATCCACCTCAGGATCTTTGAGCAAATCAGAGTAATCACTAAACGTTTTTCTAACACCATAACTCTTTGCCTGCTCTAAGGCTTTTGGTGACACATCAGCCGCTGCAACAACTTCAGCATTAGCTAACTTTAAACTATGCCTTAAATGAATCAAACCAATATAACCCAATCCGATAATACCAAGCTTAACTTTCTGCAAAAAATCATCTCCTCAAAGTTATTCTAAACCAAGGCGTCGTCCAAGCCCTACTTGCAATACCATTTTGTAGGCTCGACCCATCACTTTGCGCCTAACGGTTTTTTTAGGATACAATACCTTGAATTGTTCCAACGGATCGCCATATTCAATGAATTACCGCAACCTTGCGGTTGCGGTATCTCGACCTATTGGTGTTTAGACTTCTCGATGTAGTGTTTGATTGTTTCAGCATT
>WRJX01000076.1 GCA_009778385.1 Candidatus Bathycorpusculum sp.
TTCACTTAAGTGCTAGCAACAATAAGCATCCTCAGTTAAGCACTAAAACTGGGGCACTTCAGTAGAAGCCTACTTATTTTTCTAACCAAACAATAAACAGATCCAAATTTTAATTCCACTAATTAATAATGCCTTAGAAACAAGCTCTGTGCGCCCCCGCAGAAAAAAACCATACGATAATCAAACCAACAGCCCTCGTGAAGGATCCATAATTTATACTGGGGATTGACTTTTTTTTATCTAATCCAAGCGAAAATACTGCTGAGCAAGGATAGTTATTACGAGTGAAATTATTGGTGTGATTGCCTATTGGAAACTGAGGAAAATAAGGATTGTATTCTGGAAGTAATTCTCCATTTCCGTGAGTTTATACCCTGCAAGTTGTCGAAAATAGAGCTTGTTTACTGAAAATTAAGACTTAGTGGTATGTAACTTTAATTTTGATGGCTGAAAATTTTTAAAGGCAAATGCTTCAAGATAACTAGAGTCTAATGAAAACCAAAATTAACTTTCAAACTTGGCCGCGACAAGAATATTACGAGCATTTCGGAAGATGTGACGACCCATATTTTGGCATAACCGCAAACGTAGATTGCACAGTAGCTTATGAAACCTGCAAAAGACTTGGATACTCTTTTTTTGTGTATTACATGTTTGAATCCATTAAGGCAATAAATCAAATTGAAAACTTTCGCTATAGACTAATTGACAAAGACATCTGGCTCTTTGACTACATTCACGCAAGCACCACCATTGGAAGACCTGACAACACATTTGGATTTGCCCTCTTTGAATACACCAAAGATTTTGATGTGTTTCAAAAAAACGCGAAAAACCAAATAGCAGAAGTTCAAAAAACCCAAGGCTTAAGAGCAAATGATGACGCCAAACGACTTGACGTTATACATTACACAACTTTACCTTGGTTTAGCTTTACCAGCTTTAAGCATGAAAAAAACATCAACTATAAAGAAAGTATTCCAAAAATTGCTTTTGGCAAATTCTTTGAACACGAAGGCAAAAAATGGTTGCCCGTTTCTGTTAACGCAAACCATGGTTTAGTGGACGGGTATCATGTTGGCAAATACTTTGAGCTCTTCCAGATGGGCCTTAACAAAAAACTATAATGCCCTATAATACATTTTTAGTTTATGCTGAAAGAATATCCATAGAATACGTTATTGCTATAGGTTTCTCAACTTGCTTTACTGCAACTCAATAAATCGAAATCAATAGTCCCGCAAACAAGAATCTATTTTTCATTTTGATTTGTAGCTTTTGCCCAAACCCGGCAAGTTCCCTCACTAGAAACCATGCATGCACCTACTGGTTTTGCGGGTGTGCATGTTTTTAGAAACATTGAACACTGATTCGGCTTAATTTTACCAATAATTACACGGTGACACTGACAACCCTTTAGTACATCTTTACCTTCAGAAACCTGAACATCAAATTTAACTCTTGCATCTAAACCAACAAACTCATCTCTAAAGAGGAGCGCCGAGTTTTCCAGTTTGCCTATTCCACGCCAACTACCCGGTGAAACCTTAAACGCTCGGTTCATTAACTCTAAAGCTTTAGGGTTACCTTCAGACTTAACGACCCGCGGATACTCGTTTTCTAAACGAGCCTTACCTTGGCTAATTTGTCGCATAAGCATGTAAATTGACATCAACACATCATTAGGTTCAAATCCACCTACAACTGTTGGCATCCTGTACACCTTGGGAAACACTTCATAAGGCTTCAAACCGATAATAGTGCTAACATGCCCCGGCGCAATGAAGCCATCAATCTGCAAATCATCAACACCAAGCAATAACTCCATTGCTGGCGGAATCAAACGATGTGAAACTAAAAAACTAAACTTCTCTGGAAGCTTTCCAAGCGCTTCAACAGCTGTTGACGGCGCAGTTGTTTCAAAACCAACAGCAAAAAACACAAACTGCTTTTCCATCTCCATTTTAGCCATTTCTATAGCATCAGAAACAGCATAAACTACTCGCACATCAGCGCCATCAGCTTTAGCTTCTAAAAGTGAGGATTCACTGCCTGGAACACGTAGCACATCTCCAAAACACGTGATTGTAATGCCTTTTTGGGCTAGCTGTATTGCTTCATCGATTTCTGATGCTGGTATAATGCAGACAGGGCATCCGGGACCAGCTATAACCTCTACTTCTGGTGGCAAAAGGCTCCGTAAGCCGTAATGGGTAATTGTCCATTCATGTGTGCCACAAACATGACAAATCTTTACGTCACCATTTTCAGTGGCTAACTCTTTGATTTTCTGTGCAATCTGTTTTGCAAATTGTGCATCTCTAAACCAGGGGTTCTCTTCCATAACTTTTCGCCAAACACTATTGTTTGTCGGTTTCTAAAATTTCATTCCAGATTTTTAGGGTCTCTTTTGCTTCCCTTTCTTCCACAACCTGAATCGCATAACCCGCATGAACTAGCACGTAATCTCCCACTTTTGCATCAACAAGAGAAACATTTACATCTCGCAAGACACCTTGACCAAAATCAACATTAGCCCTATTGCCTTCAACACTTATAATAAGAGCGGGAATAGCTAGACACATAACATCAAACAAATACACTTAAACGACGATAAAAACAAATTGGTCTAAAAACTAGAAGATCCAGCAACGACAGTTTGGCCAAAAGAAACTCCTCCATCACCAGTTGGCACAATTTCATGAACAACAAATTCTAACCCTGCCTCTTCAACGATTTTCTGCATAAGTGCAGTTAAACTTTGATTACATGCAACACCGCCCGAGAAACCAACAGTTTTAACTCCTTGAACCTGAGCCTTTTCTAAAGACAATTCTGCTAAACCTCTTGCTAAATAAGCATGAGCAGAATAAGCCAAATCTGCCACAGACATTTTTACCCTGTTTTCATAGATTTCTCTAAGCAGATTTGTTGTTTCCAAAACATCACCCTGAAGGACAGGCTCAAGTTTTAACGTATCTGTACCTCTTAAGGCCGCTGTCTCCAGTTTCATAGCTGCCTCCCCCTCATAACTACGCTGATAACATATACCTAAAACTGTTGAAACCGCATCCAACACGCGACCACAACTAGTCGTTTGAATAGCATCCACACCGTTTCGAAGCTGGCCTAAAATCAACTCTGCCTCTACTTCACCATGAGGTAAATGATTACTGTTCTGCATTAAATATTTCTCAATGTTTACATCTGCTTTTTGCAGAATCCCTGCAGCAATACGAGTCGGATATTTACTGGCTAAATCTCCACCCAGCAATGGCTGCGGCTCTAAATGTCCAAGACGCCTAAACTCCGTCGAATCAGCTTGACACATCAATATTTCGCCACCCCACGCCTCCCCATTAACGCCATAACCATAACCATCACAAACAATCCCAATTATTTCATCTAGACTATGCTCCCCCATTAACGCTGCAGCATGAGCATGATGATGCTGAACTCTAACAAGCTGTAATCCTCTTGCTTTAACCCACTCATTAGCTAACGAGGTAGTGTTAAACTTGGGATGTAAATCACAAGCTAAAACCTCCACTTTACCGTTAATTAAGCGCAAAAGATGTTCTGTAGCTTCAGCCAGAAAAGTACGAGTTTCAACATTCTCTACATCGCCAATGTGTTGACTAATAAAGGCCTTATCTTCGAGCAAGATGCAGCTCGTATTGTTCAGTTCACTGCCAAAACCCACAGCACAATGCAACGATTTCCTTTTCATCCTTATGGGAGATGGAACATAGCCTCGGCTTCTTCGCAGAAATACTTGTCTATCACCGTTAACTCGCATTACAGAATCATCACAGCGGTGAGCAATTCTGCGATTATGAAACAAGAAATAATCCACGGTATCACTAAGAGTACGTAGAGCTTCAAGGTTATCATTTATTATGGGCTGATTTGAAGGATTTGCACTAGTCATTACAAACGCGTTGTCGCTAACTTGGTCAAAAAGCATGTAATGTAAACCCGTGTAAGGCAACATAATACCCACATTATGCAGGTTCGGTGCAACCAAAGGCGAAAGATTATAGCATGCCCCCTTGTTTAAAAGTACAATTGGACGCATTGGCGAAGTTAACAGTTCTTGCTCTTTTGAATTAACTTCTGCAAGATGTTTTGCAACTTCAAGACTTCGCGCCATAACTGCAAAAGGCTTCTCATGTCGATGTTTAACCTCCCGAAGCCTTAACAGAGGCCCCTCAAGTGTGGCAGAACATGCAATATGAAACCCACCATAACCCTTGACCGCAAGAACTTTACCTTTCGAAAGAAGCTTCCCCGCTTCACGCACTGGATCAAGAGTTTTGACAAGCTCACCCATGCTTGTTGTGAGGTAAACTTGTGGACCACAGTTTTGACAAGCCACTGTTTGAGCATGAAAACGCCTATTTGACGAGTCAGCGTATTGCTTTTGGCAAAAACTACACATAGAAAACTCGCGCATAGTAGTATTTTCTCGATCATAAGGTCGCCGTTCAAAAATGGTAAAACGTGGTCCACAATCGGTACAAGTGATAAAAAAATAATCATGCCTAAAATTTGCCACGTTTTGAAGTTCCTTTAGACACCGTTCACATATACTTATGTCAGGTGAAACTATTGAACCTGAAAATTCCCCCGTTTGTAAACTTTCACTTATCGTAAACTCGCCATATTCTCCCTCACCTGTTAAGGTAGTTTTGATGACCTGGTCAATTTGTGCCAGAGGTGGTTTTTCAGCAGACAAGTCATGCATAAACCCCTCAAAACCCAATGGGACGCCTTCTAAAACTATTTCAACACCTGCATCAGCTGTGTTACGCACATAACCCGTTAAACCATTTTTAACTGCTATACGATAGACAAATGGACGAAAACCTACCCCTTGAACTATACCTATAACTTTTAGCTTAACGCGCAAGGATAAACACTTCCTGAAAACAAGGCTACTTTTTTCTCTTATAGATTTCGAATTTACTTACAAATCTTCTTTTAGAAGCCGTATTAGAACTTTACCTGCTAAACTACTTGGTAACTCTTTGCAAAACTCTACTTCTCCTATTACTTTATAGGATGCCACTTTACCATTAACAAACTTCGATAATTCCTCATTTGTTATTTTAGCTCCCTCTTTAAGCACCACAAACGCTTTGGGAACCTCACCAAATAATGCATCTGGTTTACCTACTACCGCACAAAGTTTTACAGCTGGATGCTCATACAAAACATCCTCAAGCTCTCTGGGATAAACACTGTAATCTTTGTACTTGATGAGGTCTTTTTTGCGACCTACAATGTAAAAATAACCATCAGAATCCATGTATGCAATGTCACCTGTTAACAACCACCCATCACAGAGAACTTGGGCAGTTTTATCTGGGTTCTGCCAGTAGCCCCGCATCACCTGCAGACCCCTAACAGCCAGCTCTCCTCTTTCACCTACAGCAAGACCTTTATGGCCCGTTTCCAAATCAACGATACGCGCTTCTGTACCTGGCAAAGACAAACCAATTGAGCCAACTTTAACTGCTCCACTTGTCATATCTACTGGATTGCAGTGTGTAACTGGTGATGCCTCAGTTAACCCATAACCTTCTACAAGAAAACAACCTGTAATCTGCATGAACCGCTTCTGAATCTGAGGTGCCAATGGAGAAGCACCTGAAATACACACACGAGCTGACGTCAAATCATATTTTTCAAGCTCTGAACTTGCAAGCAACATCGCATACATAGTTGGAGAACCGCAGAAAACCGTTGCCCTACACTGCTCGATAGCTTGCAAACTTTTAGCTGGACTAAACTTGGGCAACAACACCATTTCCGCACCTAAACTAACTGGCACAATCATGCTGGTCGTCATGCCATAAACATGAAAAAGTGGCAAAGCAACCAAGAAAACATCCTCTGATGTACCTTTTATCCATGAAGCAAAAATTAACGCGTTTGAAACAAGATTAGTATGCGTTAACATAACACCTTTTGGAATACCTTCTGTACCACCTGTATACTGAAGCACTGCCAAATCTTCATTAGGCTTAAGCTGCAAACCAAACGACTTACCTGTAGTTTTCTTGATTAAATCTCTAAAATTAAACACGTTTAGCCTTGTTTTGATGTCTGATGGTTTTAAGTCAATACCTTCCAAGCCTGTTATTATAATGTTTTTTAGCTGAGTTCTAACACTAATTTTCTCAACAATCGGATAAAGAGAATCCAAAACAACAATTGTTTGTGCTCCCGAATCACAAAGTTGATGTTCCACTTCCCGCTCCATATGTAAAGGATTAATAGCTGTAACCACTGCACCAGCCTTAAGTACACCAAAATAAGCAATTACAAACTGAGGACTATTCTGCAAAAAAAGCGCCACCCGATCGCCCTTCTCAACACCATAATTAACAAGAGCATCAGCAAATCTACTAGAAGCCTCATTTAACTCATAATAGGTAAATTGTTTATTACCATATGTGACTGCTATTTTTTCTGGCGAATTCCTTGCAATTTGATCTAAAATTGCTTGGAGTGACCCTTGTGGATTGTTTGAATGTTTAGACACTTCTAACGGCCAATGTCAAAATAATAAATTTCATTTTCACCAAACTTATTCGCATGCATAGTTATCGAAATACCCTTTAATCAATATAACCGGAGTTCCCTTATCACCACTACCGCTTATAAGATCACACAGACTGCCAATTAAATCCACTAGACGACGCGGTGTAGTTCCCTCAGTTTCTTCTTTTCCCATCAAGTTTTTTTGTTTTTGGCGTATGCGTTCAATTATAGCCTCTCGCGCTTCATTCCCACGCTTGTTGGCAAACTCGTTATCAGCAATGTACTTTAGCTTAAGTTCATTTGGCAGACCAAGTAAGCCGTCTGTAAAAGCTGGAGATACAACAGGATCCGCGAGCTCCCATATTTTGCCAACAGGATCTTTGAAGGCGCCATCTCCATACACAAGAACTTCAACCTTTGCACCAGTTCTCTCAAACATCAATTTCTGAACCTTTGCTACAAATGCATCACAGGAATGTGGGAAAAGCTTTACCTTATCTTCACTGGCCTTATTAGAACCTAAAAGACCGTAAATTTCATTATAACCACTTTTATCAATGCTCTTAGTGAGAATATCGTCAAGACCAAAAACTGATTCAGCCCCACATGAAAGAAGACGACGTTTCGTTTGAGCACGTGTATGTATATCCGCGACAATAACGTTTTTTGTATATTTCAAAATTTCACAAGGATCGTTTGCTAAAATGATTTCCGCTTGATTGCCAAGGGTACGATAAAGTTCCAGATAATCTACCGCTGTAAACTTGTGCTTAAGATCCTGAAAATGTACACGAAACTCTTGCTCACTAAAAACATCATTATAAGGGTCAACTCCGGAGTCATATACTTGCTCATCACTTATAATATGATTACCCACTTCATCTCCCGGATAACTAAGCTGAATATAAAGACGATCAACCGCGGCAGCTATACCTTTTAACAATATTGAAAAACGATTCCGACTTAAAATCGGAAAAACAACTCCAACGATACCTGATGGAAACTTGCTTTTAACATCAGCGGCAATCTGTGCAATTGTTGCATAGTTACCCTGTGCCCGCGCGACAACCGCCTCAGTTATACCAATAATATCATGATCACATATTGAAGAACCAGTTTCCTTAGAATACTCAATAACGGAATTGACAACAATTTCCGCCAAATCATCCCCTTCATGTATGATAGGCGTGCGTATTCCTATCGCTTGTGTTCCAAATGTTCTCAATTATTTTCTCCTCCAAGAATCATCGTAAATAGTGAACAATATTTTACGCACAAGCCATATACAATATCTACAAATAAGTTTTTGCATTTATCAACGTTTGAGATTCCATCTATATGACAATGGAAACACAACCTGCAATTCAATCATAAGCTAAACACAGAGAAAACTTACCTATCAACTCTTCTAAGCTCCAATTTTTGGAAGTATTCAAACCTTGAAAATTTCTAAACGAATTTTTGAATAATACCCTATAATTTAGCCTGCACCCAGCAACTTTCACATAGCCCCCATTTTAGTATCTCAACTAATATCAAACACATCTAACTTCAGAAAAAACTACGCCTGCACAATGTACGCATATGATGCACTCCAAAACACAGAAAAACTATGCCGCCACATAATTGTATAGTTTATGCTTTGTTTTGGTGTTATTAATGGAAGACCTTGAAGAGTTAAAAAGCCTAACTAAAGTTAAACTCACAAACCTCGACAAATGCTTCTATCCCCAAATCAACATAACTAAGGGTCAAATTATTGAATACTACATCAAGATGGCATCAAAAATTCTCCCCATTATAGCTAACCGCCCAATAGTCTTAACACGATATCCCGATGGAGTAAACGGACACAAAATAGCTTTTTTCCAAAAAAACGCGCCTCAAGGCACCCCTAAATGGGTTAAAACAAAACCTATCTATTCACCATCAACCAAACGAAATGTCAACTACATTATCTGCAATGACATAGACACCCTAATTTGGCTGGCAAATCTATCCGCACTAGAAATCCACATGCCATTCTCCAACCTCAACGACATAGAACACCCTGACCTTCTCTTCTTCGATATTGACCCCGAAGCACCTGCAACAATAAACGCCGCCGCCGAAATTGCACTGCTCCTAAAAGACAAACTCTGCCACATAGGACTTACACCATTTATAAAAACCTCAGGCAAAAAAGGCTTACACATAATCATCCCCATCACACCCAACTGGACATTTAAGGAAACAAGAACATTTGTACACCAAATAGGCATCGAAATAGCAAAAGAAAACACCATTGCCACCTCCGAATTCAAAGACACCAAAACACCCGGCAAAATCTTCATTGACTACCTCCAGAACTCGCCCATGCGCACCATGGTTATCCCCTACAGCCTACGTCCCACACCTAACGCAACAATTTCAGCACCTATAGAGTGGCATGAAGTCAAAAAAGGACTTAACCCCTCAAATTTCAACATCTCCAGCACACAAGACCTCAAAAGTTATCCCTGGCAAAACATTTTTGAACAACAAAAAACCCTGCCCCTTTAACTACCCAATTTGGGTAACCCTTAAAAGCAAAACTTGTTCTCTGATTCCTATCGTATTTATCTGAGAGTGTAGACATGCAATATCGAATTGTTCCAAAAAACGGCGATAAACTATCTGTACTCGGGTTCGGCTGCATGAGACTCCCAACCAAAGGAGAAACCGTAGACGAACCCCGCGCAATTAAACAAATCCGCTTTGCCATAGATAACGGCGTAAACTACGTTGACACCGCAACACCCTACCACATGGGCGAAAGCGAAAAAATCCTCGGCAAAGCCCTACAAGACGGCTACCGCAGCAAAGTCAAAGTCGCAACCAAACTCACACCATTTATGCTCCAAAAACCCGAAGACATGCAAAAAATGCTTGACACTCAACTACAAAAACTCCAAACCGACCACATCGACTACTACCTACTCCACGGTTTAGATGATACATACTGGAAAAAGCTCCAAAACTTTGGAGCACTAAAATTTCTAGAAAAAGCCCAAAAAGAAGGCAAAATCATTAACCAATCCTTCTCCTTCCATGGCTCGCTTAAAACTTTCAAAGAAATCATCCACGCCAATGATTGGGTCATGTGCCAGATCCAATATAACTACCTTGACGAAAGGTTGCAAGCAGGCACCGATGGGCTCCAGTTTGCGGCTGCTCATAAGCTTGCAGTTATGGTTATGGAGCCTCTGCGTGGTGGTGGCTTAGCCCAAAGACTGCCAGAGGATGCCAAAAGACTTTTCGATGATGCGTTAGTGAAGTGGAGTCCGGCTGAGTGGGGTTTACGGTGGGTTTGGAATCATCCAGAAGTTACTGTTGTGCTCTCAGGTATGAATGATGAAGCTCAAGTGGTTGAGAATCTGAAAACCGCCGAGTCTGCATTGCCCAACACTATGACTCTTGATGAATTGGGTACAATTAAGAATGTGGCTGATGTGTATCGTCGGCTTCTTAAAGTTAACTGTACTGGTTGTCAATATTGTTTACCCTGTGTAAGCGGTGTAAACATACCTCGTAACTTTCAAGCTTATAACGACCTCTATGTCAGTGGTGACCCCCAGCAGGCTCGCTACATGTATGCCCTGTTTCTTATGGGTGAAATGACTGGTGTTCGTGCAGATGCGGCATTATGCAGAAAGTGTATGCAGTGTGTAGAGCGTTGCCCACAGCACATCAACATTCCCGAGAAGCTCATTGAAGTCGCAGAGGAATTAAGCGGAGCAAAAACGAAAGAAACATTATAGACTGTCTTAAAGTACAACAGATAAAGTATCCATAAAACTAGGTGTAAAGGTTTTTCCTAAAAAAGGTTAAACACTTGAAGTTTCATATTATTTTTTAGATATTTTTGGAGACGATTTTTTTGGGTTTAGAACAAGAGAGCCCGCAGCATACTGAGCGGTCAACCGAGAAAGTCAGTGCATTGGCACCTAGTCGTTCGATTTGGTCAGGTTCTATAACAATTGGCTTAGTTAATGTGCCTGTAAAACTCTACTCAATGGTTTACGATAAGGGTGTATCTTTTCATTTTCTTCATAAAACTGATGGACAACCCATAAAATACGTTAAAATGTGCACTAAAGAAGATAAAATTATACCTTGGAATGAAGTTGTCCGCGGGTATGAAATCGCCAAAAACGAATACATAATCTTTGAAAAGCAAGAACTTGACGTTGTCCGACCTGAATCTGATAAACGTATCCGCATAAGTAAATTTGTCGACTATTTCTCTGTAGATCCCATATACTTCGACCGCACATATGCGCTTCTGCCTGATAAAAGTAAAGATGCCTACAGCCTGCTTTTAAACGCGCTCCAGCGAACCAATAAAGCTGGTGCTGGACGCATAACATTGCGCACCAAAGAGTACCCTGCTTTACTTCATACCTACAAAGGTGCCTTGGTATTGACTACTTTACGGTATGTATACGATGTAGTTGATCCACAGGACTTCGAGGCTCTTCACAAACTAGTTGCGCCCCAAAAAGCTGAATTGGATTTGGCCGTAAAAATTGTATCTGATCTTTCAGGAGACTTTGACATCACTGAGTTCCAAGACACTTACAAGCAACATATACAAGAACTGGTCAACAAGAAAATCAAAGGTGAAAAAATCACTGTGGAAAAGCCGTTGGAAGCAGAAGCCAAAGGTCTCATGGTTGCATTGCGTGAGACACTTAAACAGCTGGAACAAAAATGACTCACCGTGTTTACAAACCAATGCTTGCAAAAGCTGCTTCTACTGCATTTACCGATAAGGATTGGCTTTTTGAGATTAAATGGGATGGTTTTCGTGCCATTGCTTACGTGGAAGATCCATTTAGCTTAAAGAGCCGTAGAGGGAAAGAACTAAAAAGCGTTTTTCCTGAACTCGCCGAAATTAACAATTTAGGCCGTAATGTAGTGGTAGATGGTGAAATCATTGTTATGCAGAACGGTAAACCTGACTTTCAAATACTGCTTAAGAGAGGACAGGCAGTTTCAACGGGGCAAATCCAGAGGTTAGCTAAACGAGTTCCCGCAACATACGTAATTTTTGATATTTTAGAAAAAGACGGGCAGTCACTCACTAAATTACCGCTTATTGAACGTAAAAAAATCTTGGGCAATTCTCTTAAAGAAAGCTCAAATGTTATCCTATCTGATTTCATCGAGGAAAGGGGCGAAGTCTACTACCAGTTAGCCTTAGAGAAAGGTTTAGAGGGTGTCGTGGCGAAAAGGAAAAACAGTTTCTATGAGGAAGGTTTACGGACTGGGAGCTGGCTTAAGATTAAGAGGTTTAGAACTTGTGATTGCGTAATTTTTGGTTACACACGGGGTAGTGAATCTAGAGAAGCAACCTTTGGCGCATTGTTACTTGGTGTATATGACCGGCAGGGTAAACCAGTTTATCTAGGTAAGGTTGGTTCTGGGTTTAACCAGCAAATACTTATGCTTTTGAGGGGTAAATTTGAGAAAATGAAAACCGCTGCTGCTCCTTTTGAACATGGAGTTGGAGAGGTCGTAACTTGGTTGAAGCCTAAACTTGTTTGTGAGGTAATATATCAAACGTTGACTCATGACACTAAATTACGACTGGCGCGTTTTCAACGTTTAAGAGAAGACAAAGCCCCTTCTGAATGTACTGTAGATCAATTAATTGAGGAAAAAAGTATGAATATGCAAACAGAAAAACTCTCAGAGTACGTCTCAAAACGAAATTTTGAAAAAACTCCTGAACCTAACGGCGGAGAGAAAACAAAAGAAGCCCTTATTTATGTCATTCATGAGCATCATGCTAGGCGGCTTCACTGGGATTTACGATTGGAAAAAGATGGTGTGCTAAAAAGCTGGGCGGTTCCCAAAGGCATCCCTGAAACCACCAAAATTCGCCACTTAGCCATCGAAACTGAAGACCACCCATATGAATACGGAAATTTCGAAGGCACAATCCCCGAGGGACAGTACGGTGCGGGTCTCGTTAAAATCTGGGATAAAGGACATTATACCCCTAAAGTATGGGAGCAAGATAAAATCGAAGTCAAGCTAGATGGGGCACGTCTGAATGGAAACTATGTTCTGATACGCCTTAAAAAATCTGAAACCCAAAAAAACTGGCTCTTGCTCAAAGGCAAAGACGCATAAAAAACCTAACTTGGACTTTATTCGCTAAGCTATGGCTTCCGGTAGTAGATTATATCCAACAAAATCATCAAAAGATTCCATTAGTTCACTACACCGCCCAGTTCAAAATGTAGTTTTATATTATGATGGGTCTCTCAAGGGTGTTGCTTATAGTTGTGGGTTGACTGGCATGTATATGCTTCTTTGATTTTTTGGGCTTTAAAAACTTGAAGACGGGGGATGAAAGGAACCGAGTGGTGCCGGGAGCGGGATTCGAGCCCGCGACTTCTGGCAAAGGGCGTTTAGCCCCTTTTGTCTCCAGATTATGAGTCTGGCGCCCTAGCCAGGCTAGGCTACCCCGGCAACACGTTGCCTACCGTTTTATTTACGGATATTCAGGTTAGTTTGTGTTCAGTCATTTAAACCTTAAGTTACAACAGCTGAACTATTTCAATCATTTAGTGCTGTAAATTTGTAAAAAACAAATTAATTATTACAACAATTAAGTATGCTTCTTATAATCTTATTTCAGATAGTTTAGTCCAGTTGTGACCTATGTAGTTGTATTATGATGCTCGTAATGTGTATGTAGTTCTCCTTCTCTCGCAGTGGAACTATTCTATTTTTTCATCTCTGTTTTTTAGACCGAACGTTTTTTGCGATTAGTTTATTTTTCCCGAGTGCACGCTTATTCTGCATTAAGTAAAGAAGCGAATTTTAGATGGCAATTGAGAAGGAAAAAATTACAATGCTGCATGGCGCAGGCGGAACGGTTATGCACAATTTTGTCAAAAATCACATTGTCAAAAATTTTGGCGGATTAGATCTGTTTGCTGATGTGCCATTGGAAGCTATGGATGATGCTGCAGCCATCGGGGATATAGTTTTCAAAAGTGATTCACATGCTGTTAAACCAATATTTTTCCCCGGAGGCGACATCGGGAGATTATCCATTTCTGGCACAGTTAATGACATTTCCGCTTTAGGTGCTGAACCATACGCGTTAGCATCAGGTTTCATCTTAGAAGAGGGTTTACCTATGGCTGATTTGGATTGCATTTTAGAAAGTATGCGACAGACGCTTATCGAAGCTGGTGTGGGCATAGTTACAGGTGATACAAAAGTTGTAGAAAAAGGCAGTTTAGGTGGCTGCGTTATGAACATCTCAGGATTGGGCAGGCGTTCAATAGCGCTTGAAAATAATCTACAAACTGTAAGAAAATATCGACCAAACTTTTCTGCCCGATGGACCCTTGACTCAAACCTTGAAGTAGGTGACAAAATCATACTTTCAGGAACTATTGGTGATCACGGGTTAGCGGTTCTTTCTGCACAGAAAGGCTTGACTTTTGGAAGCAAAATAGAATCTGATGTTAAACCCCTAAACAAAGTCATACAGCGTACAATAGGTGAAATCGGCGGAATCATAACAATGAAAGACCCAACCCGCGGCGGCTTAGCTGATGCTTTAAATGAATTCACAGAAAAATCAAAAATAGGTATACTAATCCAAGAAAACAAAATTCCCATCCGAAAAGACGTTATTATAGCATGTGAAATGCTTGGTTTAGACCCCTTGGAAATTGGGAATGAAGGAAAAATGCTCTTTGGTGTTGTGCCTCAAAAAGCTGAGGAGGCTTTAGGTTTTTTGACACAAACAAGGGAGGGTAAAGACGCACAAATTATCGGTGAAGTTACAAATGCTTTTAAGGGTGTAGCTATGCAGACAACCGTGGGTGGCAAACGCATAATAGCTAGACCCGTAGGTGATCCTATACCTAGAATCTGCTAAAACCTGTTTTTGATTGGTTGAAAAGGGAAGAAAAATTATTTTTGAATTTTTTCCACTTTACTTTCAGTCGCAATATAGGCGATATCTGTTAAACCTGTAAAGAAACCTGTCTCAACAACGCCTGGAATCATTTTTACTTTAATGGCCAAATCTTGAGGATTTTGTATTAACCCAAAGTTGGCGTCAATTATTACGTTTCCATTATCAGTAACGATTGGCCCAAGTTTACCCTTTCCCTCCCTAACAACTGGAATTCCACCTAACACCATAATCTTGCTTTTCACAAGCGAGAGGGCAAACGGCAAAACTTCAATTGGAACAACCTGATTATTTTCGCCTAAAACATTAACGCGTTTACTTTCATCAGCGATTATAATATTGTATTTACTAGCAGCTGCAACAATTTTCTCTCTCGCTAAAGCTGCTCCCATACCTTTGATAAGATAAAGCTTAGGCGTAATTTGGTCTGCTCCATCAATAGTTACATCAATTAATGGGTGCTCATCAAGCGTTGTTAACTGAATACCGTATTGAACTGCTAATTGAAATGCTTGATATGAAGAGGGTATGCCCATAATCTTCAAATTTTCACTTTTTATCCGCTCACCTAATGCTTCTATAGCAAAAGCAACTGTAGTTCCGCTCCCTAAACCAACAATAAAACCGTCTTTAACGTGTTTGACTGCTTCAAGAGCAGCATTTTTTTTCGCTTCCTGGATTAAATCTGCTCTAGTTTTCAACTTCCATCTGCCCTAACTTATCTAATACCTTTTCAACTTCACTTCTGATTGATTCTATGCGTTTTTCAGCCTCACTTTTAGCATCTAGTTTCTCTGTTACTGGTTTACGTTTCTTTTTAGGCCTCTCTTCATCACTACTATTTACAGGTGCTACTTCTTCCTCATCTGGCTCCATTTGCTGTATTGATACAGGTGGTGGCATTTTGATGGGAATTTCTTTTATCGGTTTAATGTCTATTCTTCCACGTAACTCATCAACTTTACTTGTTAATTCACCAAAGCGTTCACTAAAAAGTTGCATTAAATCCTCTTGCATTCCTTCAAGTTCATGCAGCGCAACTATGGTTTCATCTTTGGCTATTGATTCTTTGATTACAGTCATGCGATTTTTGTAAGTTACTGCAAGCTTCTCGCGCTCTACCTCTGTGATTTTGCCCTCTGCCTGCGCTTCATAAAGCCGCCTGATTGAATCTCCTAAGATTTCACGTTCTAAATCTAAAATACGTAATTCATCTTTGGCATTTGATGCTGTGTTTGTTTGAATACTTTTTGATATTCTAAATGGGGAGTTAATCAATTCTAAATCTATACTTTTTGGGTCTTTATTTTTGACTTTTTCTTCTGACTTTGGCTTTTTTTTACCCCTAAGTCTCATTCCAAAAAACATCGACATGGATGCAGTTACTGCCAGCGTTACCGCTAGAATAATTATTATGATAGTGGTGTTATCAAGCAAAGCCATGCCGCGCTATCCTCTATAATGTGATTGCATCTGATATATAAATAAATTAATATAATTAACCCTGAAATCACGCCTAAATATTTAAACAAACAATAAAAAACCCTTTATATCTGCTTCTTCAAAAGAAAATGTGCCTTCTTATTGTCAACTGCGCGCCATGCATCTTGTTCTGAAATGTTTTGCTGATTCTCCTGATATTAACTTGGGTGTGTGATGTGCTACTATTTGTCAAGTTTATTGGTGCTTGAAAGGGCAGTATTGAAAAGCATTTTTTATTGTTTTAGGGGGGGGGGATTTAACAAAAAAGTGTTAGTGTGCCCGGATGGTGATGATTATTTTCTTATCGTTTTATATGTTTGGTGAACTGAGTTTTTGTGTTTTTCTTGTTTGTAATGTTAGCTGTTGCTCTAAGTTTTGTTTGGGGCTTGTTTAATTCTATTTCTGAGTTATGTTTTTCGTTATTGATTGTTGTGTTTGGAAAAACTATATATGATTAGTTGCACTCCAAAGGTTTTACACCTCACGCGTTCGAATTGACCCTTCGCAGGGATCTATTGGCCTGTTAAAACTAAAATTATAGTTGTGCTACGGAAAGCCATATAAATCGCGTCTACGTGTTTGTTTGCGCATCGGAGATATAGAAATGCCAAAATGGGGATACTCCATCATTCAAGAAACCTTAGATCCAGAGAAAACAGCGAAAGCCAGCGGAAGAGAACTCAAGGTATCCCATAAAGCGGCAAGAGAAGTTTGCCGTGCTGTCAGGGGTATGATGCTTAGTACCGCAAAAGAGTATTTGCGCGATGTCATCGTAATGAAAAAAGCTGTCCCCTACGCAAGATACAAGAAGAAACTCGGCCACAGACGTGGTTTAGTCCGTACTTTTGCCGGAAGATATCCAATAAAAACATCCGAACAGGTCCTTCGTGTTATCGAAGCGGCAGAATCAAACGCTGAAAATAAAGGCTTAGACGTTGATCGCCTGAGAATTATTCACTCTGCTGCCTATCCAGGTATGAAACTTAAACGTTTCACTCCACGAGCACACGGTAGAGCATCACCAAAATACGAAACTACAACACACATTGAAATTGTCCTAGACGAGAAACCGGGAGAATAGGCATGTCGATAGTTAAACGTTTTATAACTGAATCAATAAAAAGAACAGAAATTGACGAGTTCTTACAGAAAAAACTTGAACGCGCCGGATACGGTGGAGTCAACCTTTCCAAAACTCCACTGGGAACCCACGTTGTTATCTACGCCATGAGGCCAGGTCTAGTTATCGGTCGAGGCGGAGAAACTATTAAAGAACTCGCAACTTCATTAGAAGAAAACTTTAAACTTTCTAACCCACAAATTAGCGTCTCCGAGATTGAAATTCCAGAATTTAATGCATTAGTCGTTGCAAATCGTGTTTCATCCGCGTTGCAGCGCGGTGTTCATTTTAGACGTGCAGGTTTTTGGGCACTTAACCAAGTTATGGAAGCGGGTGCATTAGGTTGTGAAATTGTTATCAGCGGTAAACTTCGTACAGAACGTGCAAGGTTTGAGAAATTCCGCGCTGGCTATTTCCCAAGATGTGGCGAACCAGCATTGCGTTTCACGAAAAAGGCTGAGGCACATGTTCAACTTAAACCAGGCATGCTTGGTGTCCGCGTTAAAATTATGCCTCCAGACGCACAATTCCCTGACAAAATTAAAATAGCTACAGAACTGCCTCCAGAAGAAAGAGAAATAGTTACACCAGCGCCAGTTACTGCGCCAGTTGAAATTAAAGCACCTATACCAGCACCTGTACCAGAACCAGTGCCAGAAGAAACGGTTGTGGCTAAAGAGGTGTCAGACGAAACAATGCCAGCCAAAGAGGCTGAATCAGTCGCAGTAAATGCTGAAGAAAAAACTGAGGAGGCAAAAGAGTAATGGCCATATTACGGCTACAAGAAATTATTAACATGTCCAGTGAAGATAGGACAAAAAAACTCTCAGAATTGCGCACTGAGCTCGCACGTATGAAAACCATGATTCATGCCGGCGGCGCTGTTGAAAATTCAACTCGCGTAAGAGAGTTACGTAAAACTATCGCTCAAATTCTCACAGTGGAGAATGAAGTGAAACTTAACCTTAGGGCTACAGTAAAGGAAGCAACATCTGATAAGAAGTCCAAGGTGAAAGATTCAAAGGAGAAACAAGATTAATGAAAGTTACCCCAGACATCATCCGATATGAGTTTATCGGCACGGCAGCTCAAGTCGCCCATAGTAACCATCTTGGTTATGTTGGATTAAGCGGCAGAGTTATCGGGGAAACAAAAAATACCTTTACTTTAGATAATGAAGGCGAAACTAAACGCATAATTAAAGACTCTGCTGTTTTTAACTTCGCATTCAATGATGGTACAATCGTTAAAATTGACGGTAAACTTTTGATCGGAAGACCAGAGGATAGACTAAAAAAAAGCATTAAGAGGTTATGGTAATGTCTCTAACATTCAAGCAACCTAAAAAAACATGTGATGACCATAATTGTCCATTCCACGGAACACTGGCCATAAGAGGTCGTATTCTTGAAGGAACCGTTGTTTCTGCAAAAATGGATAAAACAGTCATAGTTGACAGAGAATTTATGCAATTCTCATCAAAGTTCTCAAGATATGAAAGAAGACATGGTCATATTGCATCACACAATCCACCATGCATTGACGTTAAAGAAGGCGACCGCGTAAGAATTGCTGAATGCAGACCAATCAGCAAAACTGTCTCTTTCGTAGTTGTTGAAAAATTAGGAGAGCAAAAGTAAAATGTGCGCAGCAAAAGCAAAGCAGAGAGCACTTACCTCAAAAGGTATGCTTTCTCACGGCCAAAGAACCAGCAGAGGCTTATTAGCTGGTTCTGAACTTAGATGCACTGATAACACAGGTGCACGAGTTCTTCGTTTAATTCAAGCAATGGGCTACAAAGGGCGTCTGAGACGTTACCCATCCGCCACAATAGGTGACAAAGTAACAGTTTCAGTTCGCCAAGGCTCACCAGATATGCGTAAAAAGATCTTCCAAGCAGTCATTGTACGCCAAAGAAGATCCTTCCGCAGAGTAGATGGCGTCTGGGTGCAATTTGAAGACAACGCAGCAGTAATCATTACACCTGAAGGCGAAATGAAAGGCTCCGAAATCAGGGGACCAGTAGCAAGAGAAGCTGCAGAAAGATGGCCAAGAATCGCCAGTGCTTCAAGCATAATTGTGTAAGGAAGGAAAACATATGCAAGTAAAAGTTAAGAATCCTCGCAAGCAACGAAAACGGCTCTATAACGCCCCTGCTCATATACGCCATAAGTTGATGGCTGCTCCACTTACAAAAGAGTTAGCTGAAAAACAAGGTGTAAAAACTCTTCCTGTGCGAAAAGGTGATACAATTCACATTCAACGTGGTGACAACAAGGGATTTGAAGGAAAAGTCTCTCGCGTTGATCTGAAAAGTTACCGTATTTACGTTGAAGGCTTAACACGTGAAAAAGTTGATGGCACCAACATTTTTCTTCCAATACATCCCTCCAAAGTTATGATTAAAAATCTTAGCCTTAACGACAAAAAACGCAAAGCGGTCATTGAGCGAAAGAAACCACTGGAAAAAACAACTGCTCCAAAACCAACACAGAAACCTATACTAACCATTAAAGCAAAACCAAAACCAAAAATTTTTGTAACTGAAGAAGTTGAAGAATCAACAAAATCAGTGATTAAGAAGGCACCAGCAACAAAAAAGACTGCTGAATCTAAGCCTAGTGCTAAACCAAGAACCCCTAAAAAAACTGGGGAGGACAATAAATTTGGGTAAAAAAGGAAAAACAGCAAGGCTGAAACGCAAGCCAGCACCAAAATACTGGCCTATTCACAGAAAAGAATCACCCTGGGTAGTAAAACCTGCATCGGGTCCACATTCACTTCAAAAATGTTTACCACTAACCCTTGTACTCCGAGACATACTCGGCGTTGCAGGCACAAGAAAAGAAGGAAAACTTATCCTCTCAGAAGGTAAAGTTCAAGTCAACGGTATAGTCCGTAAAAAAGATGATTTCCCAGTTGGTTTAATGGATGTCATCTCAATGCCAGACTCAAACCAATATTACCGTGTCATACCTTCACACAAGGGACTAGTTCTGTCACCCATCAACAAAGAAGATGCAAAATACAAATTTGTCCGTGTAGAAGACAAAACCACAACAACCGTCGGTGTCCAAATTGCACTTCACGACGGCACAAACATGCTAATCAAAGTTGCAGACCCAAAAAACCCTGTTGAAGTGACATACGAAACCTTTGACATCCTTAAAGTAAACATAACAGATGGCACAGTTGCTGAAAAACTCAAAACAAAAGAAGGCAACACTGCAGTAATCACCGGCGGTAAAAACATCGGTATTCAAGGTAAAATTGTTGAAATAGAAAAGACCGAAGCCAAAAAACGTCGACAAGCACTAGTAGTCATTGAAGATGATCAAGGTGCACGATGTCAAACTATTTTGGACTTTATCTTTTCCATCAATAGCAATGAACCACAACAAGTAGAAATAGCAGAACCGGAGGAAAACATAGTTGTCTGAAGAAGCTCAAAAGCAGTGGTCTGAACATAAAATGCTACAGCCACGAATTGAGAAAGTGGTTGTTAACCTCAACATCGGCAAATCAGGCGAACCGCTTGAAAAGGCTGTAAGCGTACTTAACGAAATTTCAGGTCAAACACCTTACAAGGCGAAAGCAAAGAAAAGCATCAGAGACTGGGGCATCAGACAAGGTGAACCAATTGCATGCGTTGTAACATTGCGTCGAGAAAAAGGCATGGCCTTTCTAAAAAAGGTACTTCCAGTTATCGACAATAAAATCCCTAAACGTGCATTTGACGAAATTGGAAACTTTGCATTCGGCTTAAAAGAGCACATTGACATCCCAGGCATAAAATATGACCCAGAAATTGGTATCTTCGGAATGGATGTTTGTATTGCAGTTAACCGTCCAGGTCAACGCATAAAAATCCGTCGAAAACAAACAAAACACATCGGCAAAAAACATTTGCTTACACCTGAAGAGTCCATGGAATACGTGAGACAAACTTTAGGAGTCGAAATCGTCTAAAAATAGAAGTGTGAATGTATGGGAAAACAGCAAACTAAAAAAGAACGAAAACATGGCAAAGGTTCACGCCCATGCGTTAGATGCGGTGCTTATGGACCAGTAATTCGACGTTACGATTTATATTTATGTAGACAATGTTTTAGAGAAGCAGCGCCGAAATTAGGCTTCAAAAAATATGAGTAGGAGCTAGGGCAATGGATACTTTAACAAATGGATTAATAACAATAATTAACAACGAAATGCGCAATAAACGTGAATGCATCATTAGCCCAGCCTCTAAACTGTTAGGTCGCGTTTTACGTATAATGCAACTTAACGGTTACATAGGTGAATTCGAATT
>WRJX01000077.1 GCA_009778385.1 Candidatus Bathycorpusculum sp.
CTTCCAACCACCATAATTAAAAGTAAACAGGGCAAAAAGGCTTTTTCCATTGCACTTCAATGAAAACTCATTTTATAAGATTTATGAAGGCAACTGTGTACCTATGCAGGCATTATTGTTGTATTATAAAAAACACAAATTACAGGCCATTTTACAATTAGGAACTAAAATTACAAAATCCAGACTGTCTACAGTTGACGCCTAAATTTCATGGAATTAGATGATCAGCTCAGTTAAATCGGTCTTCTAACAGTTATTTTTAGCTTCTTCGCATTTCCCTACAAACATAGCTGTTCAATTATGTCTGACATCACTGCACCAATATTTTCGTTAATGACTAGATCAGCATGGTTGTCGTAAGGTGTTTTACCTTTGTTGATTAGCACCAGTTTGTTCCCGCTAAAATATCGTAAAAGTCCGGCAACGGGGTAAACAACCAATGATGTGCCACCTACAATGAGACAGTCTGCCGCCTTGATTGCTAATGTCGCCGCTCGCATAACGCTGTCATCAAGCTGCTCTTCATATAGCACCACATCAGGTCGCACAGTACTGCCGCATTTTTTACATTTTGGCACGAAACCGTCACAATTTTCAGTGTTTAAAATATAACGCAAGTCATATTTTGTTCCACATTTAATGCAGTATTGACGGTGGTTTGAACCGTGTAGTTCCACCACGTTTAAGCTTCCTGCCAGCTGATGGAGGCCGTCAACATTCTGTGTCACCACAGTCGACAATAACCCTGCTTTTTCCAATTTTGAGAGGGCAATATGCGCGGCGTTTGGTTTTGCGTCTGCAAATATCAGGTTTTCCTTATAGTATCGAAAGAACAGTTGTGGATGGTCTGCAAAAAATGTATAACTCAAGAGTTCTTCAGGTGAATGACCATAAAGTTCTCGTGTGGCATATAACCCGCTCTCCGAACGGAAGTCGGGAATATTACTTTCGGTTGACACGCCCGCACCGCCGAAAAATACTGTATTTATACTGTTTTTGAGTATATCTGTAAGCATAACTGTTACCTCTGAAATTGAAGGGTATCTTTTTTATTAGACTCCCTTGGAGTTACTTAATTCTAAGGTAATTATACCATATGATATGCATGATCCAGAATATTTGGGATTATTAGGTATTTATTGGGTTTTTTGGGAGGATATAAAAGAGGAAAAAGGAGAGCTATGCTAAAGTTATAACGTTGTCTTTGATTGCTAGTTTTCTTTCTCGTATGAGGCGTTTTAGGATTTCGTTGAAGTATTCTTTTGATTTGTCTGTTGAATGGTTCAAGCCGAAGACTTTTGCGGTTTCAGCTATTAAGGATTCGTCACTTATTCCTAAGGCGTATTGGGCGATAAGTTTCATGGTTGCTTCTACTTCTTCAGGTGGAATATGCTCTAGTTTACGTTTAGTTTCGGAGATACCGTCAACAGGTATACGGATTTGCACATCTTTCAGTTGAGGTGACCATAGGAAACTGCCTTTGATTATGACTTTTTGATCTCTGAGCAAGGTGTTGAGAGCTTCCTGTACTGCGTGACTGATTTTTGGAGTTATACGTTTTATTCCCCAAGCGTCTGCAAGGCGTTCAACAGCGTAGTCAAAGTGGATTGGGCCTTCCTTTTCTACTAGTTCGCCAAGAAGGCGGGTTTGGATTTCTCGGTTTTCAGGGTAGTGAAACTCGTTTTTCTGTTTTGAGGTACGGGTGGATTTTTCTGTTTGCACTTTAATGTATGGACTAAATGCTGCTTTAAGGGGATAGATTTTGTATGGGGCACCGATTTTTTCTATACCTGCAAACTTGACTTTGCGTACGTCAGTCTCAATAAGGCCATCCTCTTTTAGGTCAACTGCTGGCTTAAGTGATTCTTGGTCTAACTGTAGTTTCTGGGCTTGTTCAAGGGCTTCTTTTAAACGTTTAACTTCAGAGTCACGGCGGGCAACCCAAGATGGAGACCAAATACGGTGGATACGCCAGCCTAAGCCTTTAAGGACTTGTTCACGTAGACGGTTGCGATCTCTGGCGCTGTTGCTTGAACGATAGGTTATTCCATCGCATTCTACGCCCAAAAGGTAACAGCCGGGATTAACTGGGTCAATAACGCCTATGTCGATTTTGTAACCACTACAACCTACTTGAGGTACAACTTCATAACCCAATTTTTGAATTTCTGAGGCAATATCTTCGTCAAGAGGAGACTCGTAAGCACCAGTTTTTTGATGAGGCGTATCAAGAATATCTGGGCCTTTCTCGGCATATTCAAGGTAGTTGCGCAGGGTTTGGACTCCTTGAGCTTTGGTTTCGGGGTTAATGTCTGTAGATTTAATGGAGGTAACAATAACAACTTTTTCGCGAGCGCGGGTCACAGCAACATTTAAGCGGCGTTCTCCACCGGGTTTGTTTAAAGGTCCAAAGTTCATAGTCATTTGTCCGTTCTGGTCATAGCCATAGCCGACACTGAAGAATATGACATCGCGTTCGTCGCCCTGAACATTTTCAAGGTTTTTAACAAAGAAGCCTTCAAGGCGGTCTTCTTTGAAGAATTTGTCAAATTCTGGATGTTCTTTTCGACGTCGGTCAATTGCCTCTTCAATTGCATCCATTTGAGTTATACTGAAAGTGATTACACCAAGAGTTTTCTTGGGATAGTTAGTGAAATGCTCAAACACTAGACTTGCAATTTGTTCAGCTTCAAGTTGGTTGTCGCGTTTTCCGCCTCTATCATAGATACCACTTGGAACGTAGACCATTTTTACGCCTAAACTTTCGTGTTTAGCTTTTGCTGCTGGAAAAGTGATAAGTGTATCATCGTAGAATTGATGGTTAGAGAATGCAATTAGATCCTCATGTTTACTGCGGTAGTGCCACCTTAGTGTTTTGACTGGTAAACCGATGCCGAGGCATTCGTCAAGTATGCTGTCAAAGACTTCGAAGTCTTCGTCATTTATTTGGTCCCAGTCAAGGTTATCGATCAAGGATTTTTGGAAGAAGCTGGTTGGGGGTAACTGTTTGTTATCGCCTGCGACAACTAGGGTTTTACCTCGGTAGATTGAACCTATTGCATCTTCAGGTACGATTTGGGAAGCTTCATCAAATAGGACGAGGTCAAACTTTGCTGTTTCAGGTGAGAGGAACTGGCTTACGCTTATGGGACTCATAAGTAGGCAGGGTTTTAGTTTGACTAGGAGATTTGGAATCTTCTGTAGTAGTGTACGTATGGGCATTAAGCGACGTTTTTTGGCAGCTTCCCTCATAAGAATTGCCGCTTCAGAGTCGTTTGCTTGGATTAGAATATCTTGGGGTTTTCGGCTGTTTGCTGCTTCAATAACCATACTGGAGGTTAAATGGATAAGTTCTTTATCGAGTTTCTTAAAGTCACTAATTAATTGTTCATGGTTTTCACGACGGAATCTACCTAAGCGTGAGTCTTCATTGTAGAGGTTGTTTATCCATTCCTGATAGGTTCCTCTACGGAAAGAATCGATCAATTGGCGGGAGGGAGTTTTCTGCTCAACAAGTCGTTCAAAGAAGCCCCCTAATCCTCGAAGTGAAAAACGATTTCTAAGGTCTTTAAAGTCAATCCAAATTTGAAGTTCATCAACCCGTTCACGTAAAGCCTTCAACCGCTCATAAATAACGTAAAGAGGGAGGTTTCGGAGTTTTTGGTTTTGATATGTGAGCTCAGTTTCAAAGCGTGCTTCAAAAGCAGCAATTGACTGTAAAGTATTTTCGTAATGCCTATTCAGCTTAGCATCTGATGGAGCTTTAGATGGCCCATTTGCCGCAATGAGGGCAAAGGTTTCGGGAACTGCAATATCACCAAAAAGCGTTTGAACTCTTTTTACCCATTCAAGTACGTAAATGATGTCGGTCCAGTTTGTTTCAAGCTCGTTGAAGCGTGAACCGTATTTGATTTGGAGCTGGGATCTTTCACCGGTTATTGTAGCTTCTTTTCTGCGTACTTCCTCAGCGTTTGCGAGATCTTCTAGGAGCTGTTTATAGGTTTTCGGTGAAGTTTTAGCGGTAGAAAGGGTTTCTTTTGTTAGTATACTTAAGGGGGCAAGCTGCTTTTCGACATCGACAGCCCATTCTTCCAAATGAGACAGAGCGGTCTGGTTTAACGCTAAATCCAAATATGGCAGATTTTTAGGGATCAACTCAGAGATATCTTTGGATTGTTGTTCCCATTTGGCTATTGAATCTTCAAGTTCACTACCTAAATGTTTAATCATTGGTGAAGGGCTGGAAGCGCTTGTAACTAGTTTAACCAAGTTTTCAGGGAGAGGATTTGCCCAAGTAACTGTTTTAAGCTCATTAAGCATGTTGATGGCTTTTTCTACTCGAAGGAAATCTGTGTCATAACCTTGATAGAAACGACCTAACAGGTTTTTGACGTTTTCAGCCTGGGCGTCAATTTCAATGTGAAGCGCCTTTACTTTGCGAGCATCAATAAGATCATCTAGAACCGTCTTGGGAACTCTACCGTCAACACTGACACGGGCGATTTGTTTTTGGTCGTTACGGAAGCTTGAACTAAACATTCTTGTTAAGCCTTGGTAACTACCGTTATAGCGTGCAATAAGTTCATCAAGATCCAAGTTGTAAACGCCTGTAGTGTAAGACTTACTTAATCGTGCCTGCAGCAAGTTATGTTGTTGGTAAGTGTCTTTTACTTTTGAAATGAGGCTGTGTACTTGCTGGAAAATTGCAGGGTTAAACCATTGCGGTTCAGGCTTGTCCTCGGTAAAGCAGAACAAAGCTATCCTGGAAAGTTGTAGAGCATTTTGCAGATTCAAATTGTCAATTGATAAACCGAAAAGTTCAGTAAGGGCTTGTGCATTTTCACGCCATTTCTTAACAGCCTGTTGTGTGTTTCGAATGTAAGCTAATAGTTTTTCCTGTTTATCTAAGAATTCGGATTCTTGCAGGTTTGTGCCTGGAAACAGTTTTTCAAGAATAAGTAAATTCTTCTTCAACTCACTAGACCTGTCAAAGGCAAGGTTGAAAAGTGAGAGCGTGTAGCTGTCAAGCAGACTTTTTCGGGTTGTTTTAATCCATTGGCAGGTTTCATTGTAACCTTTAGCTTCAGCTATTAATGTGTCAACTTCTCTACTGGTTAACCATTGTGCTTCCGGTTTGGGGCTTTCATACAGCAGTTTACCTATGCTGATTAACCACTTTACACGTTCAAGATTTGAAGGAGAGGTTAAGCCGAGTTGATTGGAATAGTTTGCGCTTTCCAGTTGTAGGTCTTCAACGGTTTGGGCAAGAACTTCGATTGTTGTTAACAATTCAGAACGTACTTCAAGATTGTATAGGCTAGCACGATAACCTGCCCATGGGAAATCTGGTTCCTCAACCACTTGCCAAACTTTGCTTAATTCAGAAGCTAAGCTTTCAAGGTCGCTTATTTTTTGAGGAGTTAGAGAACTAAGACCAGTTAAACCTACGGCAACATATGGAACGCGTTCGAGACTGGCAATTATACTTAGGGTATCGTAGGCGCTTTTTTGCAGGTATGGACGTTTCTCATGTAGCGCGGTAACGTAACTGTTTAGGGTATCGCGGTAAGATTTCATTGTTTCAAATTCGTGCGCTGAAGGCAGTTTACGTGGTACAAGTTGCTCATCGAGGCTACGTTTGAGTTCAGCTACGACTTCTTGCTTGTTAGCCTTACTGCTGTGAAGTTCCAAACAGAAATGCGCTAGACCTACCTCACTAAGGCGTTTGTAAACTACTTCGAGGGCGGCCATTTTGTCGCTTACAAAAAGTACCGATTTGCCGTGTGCTATGCATTCAGCAATTATGTTTGCGATTGTTTGACTTTTTCCTGTACCTGGTGGACCTTGCATTACAAAGCTTTGACCGCGGAGGGCATACTCGATGCTAACGCGTTGACTGCTATCGGCGTCTAGGACTTGATAGGTTTTTTCAGGTAATTGTATTTTATCTACGTCCTTTTCGTCAGGTAGTTGATTAAGAACAAGGTTTTCGTCTTTTATGCCAACAATTGCTCGGATTATAGGATGCTGTGTAACAAGTTCAACGTTTGACTCAAGATCTTTGTAAATGACAAGTTTATGGAATGAAAATAAGCCTAGATTTACGGTAGATTCAACTGTCCAGCCTAGTTGTGCAACTACTTGCTTTACAGCGTCAAAATAGTTTGTAAGGGTTTCTGTTTCCCAATCCTCTGGAGGGGGAGGCAAATCAATTTTGAATTCAGTTTTCAGTTTCACCTGTAATGCAGGATTTACAATTGCTTCTTCTTCAACAGGAGGCACAAAAATTTCAAAAGGTTTACGGATTGTTTCCCTTGCCAACTCTAAGGGTACTAGAACCAGGGGGGAATGCACGTTTTCCTTGGTTTCGCTATCAATCCAGTTCAGTTGGCCAAAAGCAGCATAAAGAATTCTAACGCCCCGTTCACGGTAATCAAGCAGTGAACGCCTTTGTAGACTTTTGAGAACACGTTCAAGGTCTGCACATTTTAAGGTCTCGTTGACAAGCTGGTTTGAACGGGGTTTCTTAGATTTTTCAACGGGTGAATCGTTAATCTGTATATCAGATTGGCTTTCATCCTCTTCAGGGGGCATCCAGAATTCAAGATGTTTCTTTTTTATCACTAATTCTTTGAATATAGTTTCTGCGTCGGGCGCGTTTATCGGCAGATTTCCACGTCTAGACACATGGAAATACAGCAGATTATTTCTTCGTGTTAAATCGATTAAACGCGACTTCCAGTCATCAACACGACGCATTGATGGAGAAGAGTTTATTTGTGCCAATTAGTCCACCCTTAAACAAACGTTCTGTTTGATTTATTATACATTTACTTCTTTAATATTTATGGTTAGACTCATCTAAGATAAAACCCCAAAAGAAGCTTATTGTGCCAGTAAAAAACTTGCAGAAACATTAGAGACTAAAAGTAAAAAGTCTAAATTAGCTTTTTAATTTCAAAATAGTAAAGTAAAATGGATAAAAAAATCATAAAAAAACGCAAAAATGGCAAAAAATAATCGTTGATTTTATAGTAAAACATGGAATTACCATATATTAAGGTTCAAGTTTGGATCACAAGCTTAAACATCATCCTCTGCTTACCAGATATTCCATAGCTTCCAGAAGTACCATTCGAACGTTTTCAACACCAATTTTACGCGTTTCAAGAACCTGAACACCCATATTTAGCTTTTCAAGCTCACGCTTACACTCTTCAGAGTTATCAACTGTATCAAGAATAACAAAACCCTCAATATCACTAAACATTTTCTTGAAAATATCCTCGTCCACACCCTGCTTAGCTAACTGTAATTTCATGTCTTTAAAGAAGTCAATCATGCCAGCACCCATAAACATTAACTTATGCTCAGGGTCAGCAGCTTCAGACTTGCCTTTACCACCAAGTTGGCAGTCGATACAATTTAAGGCGTCAATTTTAACTACATTATACTCTTTAGCGAGGCGTTTCATTTCGTTGTCTTGCCCCAAGCAGAGATCACCGTAAACAAGCACAACTCTGCCCTGATAGCGTTTTAAAGCATACTCAAGGACTTTGCGTACATTCTTTTCGATAAGAGAGTAATCCACATGAAAATTTTTGCTGACAAAAACAAGGTCAGCGTCAAGTTTACCTTCCTTGACGAGACGTTGAAGCTCAGGTTTAAGCACACTACAGGAAACGAGGCATATTTTCTCGTTTTTGCTCACTACAGATCTTTCCTTAGGGTTTTAGACAATATTTGGTCCATTGTGGCCAGTTCTGTGATGCATCACAGGCACCAAAAGCCACATGTAGATCCATGCCAATTTTAAGTTGCTCCGGAGGAATTTCCTGTATCATTCCAGGAATTTTTAGGCCGCCATCCAACTCAAGAATACCTATCGCATAGGGTGCCAAGTTTTGAAATTGTGTTGGTGCTATATGGATTACTGTGTATGTTAAAAGTTTGCCCTTGCCTGAAATCTGCATCCACTCAAATTGTATACCATAACAGCTATCGCATAATGGACGTGGTGGCAGATGAATTTTACCACATTTCAAACATTTGCCAACCATTAACTTATCTTGAGAGAGAAATTTATAGAATTGCTCAATAGTGAAGGGTTCCTGTGTACTCATTTTATTGTGCACTCCTGTAAATATGAACAACTGCGGTTGCACCTGAACCGCCAACGTTGTGTGTTAAACCGATTTTAGCATCCTTAACTTGGCGGCGTTCAGCTTGACCTGTGAGCTGCATATACATTTCGTACGCTTGAGCGGTACCTGTTGCGCCAACTGGATGACCTTTAGCTTTTAAACCGCCACTTGTATTAACAGGAATACAGCCACCAAGACGTGTTTGGTTGTTTTCCAATAGCTTACCACTTTCACCAGGTTTACAGAAACCCAAATCCTCATACGCCATGAGCTCAGCACTTGTAAAGCAATCATGAACTTCAGCAAGATCTATGTCTTGAGAGGAAAGCTGAGCCATTTCATAGGCAGCCTTTGCAGCAGTTTTTGTTGATAAAAGCGAGGTAAAGCTGCTACGTTCATACAACCCAATAGAATCACTAGCTTGTCCACTGCCAATAATATGTACAGGGTTATCAGTGTATTTGGCTGCAAGTTCGGGTTTAGTTAAGATTATGCAACTTGCACCATCAGTAACTAGTGAGCAGTCATAAAGTTTGAGTGGCCACGCAACGTAACGGGAGTTCATAACTGTTTCAAGTGTGATTTCTTTTTGCATGTGTGCTTTAGGATTAAGACTTGCATGATAATGATTTTTAACCGCTGCCATCGCAAAATGTTCCTCTTTTGTACCATAATCATGCATATGGCGTGTTGCCATTAACGCAAACAACCCTGGAAAAGTAATACCATGGTATTGTTCAAATGGGTAATCTGATGCCATTGCAAGATACTCGGTAACTTCAGCGGTTGTGCGATGAGTCATTTTTTCTACTCCACCAACCATTACAACATCTGCAAGTCCAGACATTACTGCATAGACACCTGCTCGCAAAGCTGCACCGGATGAACCACAGGCTGCTTCACAGCGAGTAGCGGGGATTCCAAGTAAACCTGTCCAGTCTGCAAGAATTGAACCCATGTGACCTTGGTGCTCATAAGCTTCACCCATGTGACCGATAAACATTGTTTTGATATCACGTTTTGGCTCCAGTTTCGGGCATCGCGTAAATGCTTCTTGAACTGCTATGGTAAAGATTTCTCTTGCAAGTAAACCATCATGCTTTTGGAATTTGGACATTCCAGCACTAATTATACTAATGAGGGGTTTTCCATTCAACACTACTGCTCACTAAGATATACAATATTTTCAGGCACAAATAAAAACCCATACAACAAACATTAAAAAGCCAACATTGAAAAGGAGCAAACAAATTATCGTTCAATTGAGATTTTACTAATACCAGCCTCTTTTTCCAAAGTAATAACATGTTCAGCTTTGTCTGCAAATGCTTCACTATGGGTTACTGCAATTATTTGCTCTATAGCTTTAAATCGGCTTATGGCGTCTGCTAACCGTTCAATACTACCGTCCTCGCTACCAAGGTTTTCAGTGGGTTCATCAAGCATCAAAATGCCCAAGCCATGTCCAGTCCGTGATTGCATAATTAGTTGCCCTAAACCCAGTCGGTAAGCAAACGCCAAAAGTGTACGTTCACCACCTGAAAGATTACTAACTTCACGATCTATACCTACCTCGCTTTTTACGTAAGGCGTGTATGTTTCGTCGATAACTATGTTTAGCAGGGGGGTTTCACCGCCAACTAAACTATCAAGTACCTGCTGGATAAAGTTACGTAGAACTTTAACGAATTCTCTGCGAAGTTTAGGTTGGATACTACGATACGCGTCCCTTATGGCGCCAAGAATTTCTATTATTCGTTCGAGTTTCTCGATTTTTTCTACTTTCTCTTGGGCAATGTCAATACGCATTTTAGCCTCATCTATACGACGCAGAATGTCTTTTTTGCTGTTCTCTTTAGTGCGAAGGTCAGAGTCTAAAACGTAGTATTGCTTAAACGTTTGCTCCCGACGTGCGCGAGCTGTTTCTAAATCGGATAAATCAAATTTTGTGATATCTGCCTGAATCAGTGAGCACTGGGTTTTCTGATCAAATTCAAGCTTCTGCTGATTTTCAAGTTCAACAGTTAATTTTGCGAGGTTACTTTCCTCTTCACTGACGCGGACGTTTAGGTCAGTTTCGCGGGTTAAGCATGTTTGCAACCCTGAGCAGGCCTCTGAAGCGATGGTTTTGGTCTTCTGTAAATCAGCAATCTCAAGACGTAAATGGTTTATGGTTCTTTGGCGTTCAGCGTTTTCCTGTTCTATACGTTGAAGAAGATCAGCTTTGTATTGACCCGTCAATGGTTGAATACATAAGGGGCATTTATCTTCCTGTGCTAGTTGGCTGGTTCTTTTTTGGTCTGCCTGAATGCCCTTAGCGGCAGCTTCCTGTTCTCCGCGTAGGCTGCTGATTTTGTCATCAAAAGATGCTAAAAACGTGGTTAATTGATTAAAAGGTTGATTTGCTGGCAATCCAACTTGTTCTAGTTTGTTTAAAAACAGTTTTTTTTGGGAGTCCATTGAGATTTGGCGTTGGCACAGATTGTCAACAAGGGTTTTTTTGTCTTCAATTCTTTGGGTAAGAGAAGCAATTGTGTTAGTAATACCCTGTAGATTTGTATGTACCTGAACTTCTTTACGTTTAAGTTCTTCAACCTGTAACTTTTTTTCTTCAAGTGCTTTAAGGTTCTGCTCAGCTTCTTCAAGTGCACGTTTTGCGATTACCAACTTTTGAGTTGAAGATTCAAGATCCATTTCCAAAAGCGTAAATTCTTCACTGGCACGGTTATAGTCATTGCTTAATTTTTCAAGATTGTTAACGTCTGGGTCTTTTGCGTAGATACGTTTCTCTGTTTCATAATCACGTTGGTACTGAGCTATGTTACTCCATGCAGCCTCATAATCAGAAAGACCAAATAATTCATCAAGACGTTTTTGCCTATCACGTGGCGCCGCATCAAGCAGTTCTTTGAGATGCTCTTGACGAAACCAAACAATTTCACGATAAAGATCACGATCTAAACCTGTTATAGCTTTGATTTGTTCAGCTATAGCGTCATTTTTGATACTAGCAATAAGCGTATCTTCCTCATACAGACGAAGCTGGTCAAAATCTTGACTTATACCCTTACCTTTACGGTGTAAGCCACGGGTTATTTTGTAAGTATTACCATTATGAGAAAACTGTACAGACACTTTACCATAGTCGGCGCCTTCCCGAAGTAAATACTCGAAACTTCTAACAATCGAACCCCCAAACAGCGCAAAATCAACGGCATACATGATACTGGATTTTCCGCAACCCACTCCACCTACAACACAGTTAAAACCACGCGTAAAAGGCACAGTTGATTTAACATGACTACGGATGTTTTCCAATTGGACAACTTCAATTTTCATTTCGGCAACACCTCGATAGTCTGCTTAATTGCCTCATCTTGTTTGCGAGCAAGAGGTTCAATCAAATCTAATGCTGATTTAGCAATTTGAGCGGCTTCTTCTTTACTGTAACGTTCACTAAAAATCTGCACAAAATATTCATAGGATTTGGTTTTTAGATCTTTAAAGTTATCTTCAAAAATGTTTCTGATAATCTCATCTGAAACCGTTGATTCTTTGAGCAGCACTACAGGGTGAACAAGTAGGGCTTTTTTGCCTGCTGCACGGATTTTGGCTATGTCGATCTCAGTTCGGCTTGCCTCTTTGGGCAACGTGCCTTTTAGCACAGGAATCAAAACTGCGTCATCTATGTCAGCATCTTTGACCATTTGGGTTGCCATTTCAGTTATCTTAGTTGAAGCCATACCTGAAAAATCTGTTTCATCTAAAATAATAAATTGACGTGGTGAAGAAAGCGCCATTTGCTCAATCTGAATTTCACCGTTTTCATCCACTTGCACATAATTGAAGCCCTTAGAATATTTTGCCTCATCATAACCAGCTGTTTCAGTGCAACCACTGTAAACTAGGCAACCATCTTTAAACTTGGCGTTAAAACGTTCATGTATATGTCCAGCTGCATAATAACAGAAACCAGACGGTAGCATTTCAGGGGTCAATTCTGCTTCAATGTAAGGCGGTTTAACTCCAGGCAAATCCACGGCCCCATGCATAACAAAAATGTTACAGACATTCTCGGCAGGCTTTGGCGGTTTTTCCAGCATAAACTTTGGCAGGGCATCTTGGGTTTTGTGGCGACTATGATAATGGGGTATACCATAAACATAGCAACAATCCTGTTTACGCCAACACGCACCGTCATGACGTGGAAGATGGAAAATTAAGCCAGCACTATCAAGGGGGTAGAGAATTGTTCCAGTTAGGGTATTAGGGGCAGAATCATGAGAGCCATCAACTGTGAGCACTGGGATTTGGGCATCTTTTAACCGTTTAAAACTGCGTATAGTGTTCTCAAGCGTAACATTGGAAGGCCGAGGCTGATGAAATAGGTCACCTGCTATAATCATAAAATCAGGCTTAAGCTCTATTGTTCGATTCACAAGCTCAGCAAAAGCATTGTCGAAGTCTTGGCGCCTCGCTTCAAGCCCGTACTGTGAGTAACCCAAATGCAAATCGGAAGCGTGAACAAAACTGAAAGCTCTCAAATCGGTCATCCCCAAAGTTAGTTAAAAGTTTAGGCGGGTAAGTTTTAAGGCTTTAGTATGTCAACTGGTAACAATACCAAAAACATTAACACATTAAAAAACAAAGTTGCACCTCTCTTACATCTCCGTGTTTAAATTCCGCTTTAGCAGTTGGATACCAAAGAAGATAATTTCTGATGTTGAGCTCTAGTGTTGTTTGATGCTTTTTAGAAATGCATGTTTTTTCCTTGATTATAAACTCAAAGGGTGTATCAATTTTGAGTGTTTATCTACTACTGTTTTTTGGCAGGCACCTTAATCAGTATATACAATTTGCTGCTTGTATACTCAATGTGTAGAAAATGTATGTGAACACTAAAAAGTAATTTTAGTCCAGAAAGTCGGCTCAGTTTTGGGGAAAAATATAAACCATTAAACACGAATTCAGTCAGAGGTAAAAATAATGAAATGTCAAGTTTGCGGAACTGAAGTTACCATGCCATACACTTGTCCTTACTGTGGTGGGCAATTCTGTAGCCAACACCGTTTACCAGAGAACCATACATGCCCACAAATCAGCAGAGCACGCACTCAAAGACAAAAAACTGTAGAAGAGGTAATGACCCAAACGGGTAGTGGATATAATTACAGTTTTAACTTTAATCCGCAACCAGTCAGAACACACCGAAGCGGCGTTTTCAGCCCCAAAGAATTAAAGCATATTGGAATTGCAGCCCTGCTTGTGATAGGTATTGGCTTCTCAATAGGCTTCTACAACAATATTTATGGTGGAAATTGGTCAATAGCCATGATGGCTGTTTTCTCTGTTTGTATGATGACATCGTTTTTGGCCCATGAAATTGCACACAAGATAACAGCACAAAAACGTGGATTATGGGCAGAATTCCGTTTAACCATGTGGGGTGCAATATTAACACTTGTCTCGGTAATCCTGCCATTTAAACTGATAGCACCTGGAGCAATGATGATCGGCGGCACTGCAGACCGAAGAGGCATACTAAAAATTTCAATTGCCGGACCAATCACAAATATCATCTTTGCATCAGTCTTCTTTGCACTATCACTTGCTTTACGACTTACCATTGGGCAATACAGCTTTATTTTTGCGTATGTCGGATTCATTAACGCGTTTATGGCAGTTTTCAACTTGATTCCCATTGGCGTTCTTGATGGCTTCAAAATTTTTAGTGTAAACAAAAAAGTTTGGGCAATAGCGTTCATTCCAAGTGTGATACTGGCAATTTACGGTTACCTGCTGTTCTGATATAGCAGTCCAATTTTTCATTAACTATGCTGTTGCCTCTTCTACATTATTTTGTTTTTAAATGATATTGATAACGGCGATGTAAACTCGTTTTTATTGTGCCCCGTACATACGCACAGTTAACTAAAAGTGAGTTACTATATTTTAACATGTTAGGGGTTGAGTTTTCAACTATTAATGTTAACTACTAAGGTTTTTGTAATTCTATTTTTTAGAGGTTAAAAGTCAGTTAGAGTTTTGTTTTCAGGTCTAAAGTCCATAACGCCTAACATATATGAGGGATGTTTCTCTAGTTCTACGTCACTTGTGTACTGTGTTTTTGTTAACCGTAGGATGATGCCTGCTTTTGCAGCGGTTATTTCTTGTAGGACATTGCGTCTTGAGGTGTTCTCATGTGGAAGATTTGTCACGACTATGATTATGCCGTGTTTTTTTGCAAAGTTTGAGAGGTAGTTCATGATTTGATTGTATGCTGTTCTTGCTTCTTGGTCATCTACATTTTCAGTTAAGAAAGGGCACATGATATCAGAGATTACTACAAGTTTTGCATTGGATGTTTTTAGGGTTTGTTCAAGTTTTTCTATTATCAGAGAATGAAGCCGGTAAGCTGTATAGGCTCTAAAAGTTTGAATTTGTTCTAACACTTTTTGGGGTTCGAGCTGTTGTAACTCGGCAACCTGTAGAATACTGGACATGGAGGAACTGGTTGCTGCATCAATAAAAATCGCTTTGCTTTCTAAACCACCTTGTTCTGTTGGCAAGTGGGCTCGAACACAAAGTTGTGACATTAATAAAGTAACGTTTTGAGAACCGTATAGGACCGCAAAATCTCCTGCTTGAAAGGATGGAAAAAGCTCATCTACATCAAGCATGTTGAATGTTAACCGTAGTTTGGTTGTTATTTGTGGTATTGTATGTTGTAGTATTAGTTTCTGCATTGTCACTTCACAAAACTCGTTACGGCTTTTTTACCTATTTAAGGCATCGGAGAAACAACAATCCGTAACAGGGGAGGGATCAGTGAAAGTAAAAGTGAAATAGCGTCTGTTAAGCCAACCAGTTTTACAGCAGTAATCTTGCTTGAGGCACCTAATTATTTTTCAACACTATAAAAAATCAAATATAAAACCGACTGACAATACAACATAGCAGGCATAAAACATGAATGATATTGAAAGGGCAGTTTTTGCTGAAGAGTTTTACAGTCGCCAAGTTGTAATGAAAGAATTGGGTGAAAAGGGACAACAAAAGCTGGCTAAAGCTCGTGTTGCCATTGTTGGCGTAGGTGGATTAGGTACAGTTTCTGCATTGTATCTTGCCCTAGCAGGTGTGGGTTACATACGTATAATTGATCAAGATACAATTGAGCCGCACAATTTGCACCGCCAAATTCTCTACACCTCAGACGATCTGCATTATCCTAAAGCTGAAGTAGCAGCAAAACGTTTAGGGCAAGTCAACCCGCTGATCAGGGTTGAGGCTGTTTCAGAAAACGTGAACTCAAGTAACGTTGAACAATTACTTGCAGACGTGGATTGTGTAGTTGATGGTTTAGATAACATGTTAACACGTCACATTGTAAATCGGGCCTGCGTCAAAGCTAAGGTGCCTTACGTGTTTGGAGCGGCCATTGGTATTGAAGGTAACCTGTCGGTTTTTGCACCCCCTGAAACGGGTTGTCTTGAATGTTTGATGCCAAATCTTTCAGATAACCAAATGCAAACGTGTAACACCCGCGGGGTTATAGGAGCTACACCGGGAATCATTGGCAGTCTACAGGCCATAGAAACCATTAAACTTTTAACAGACACTGGATCAACATTGAAAGGTAAGCTGTTAGTCTGTGATTTTAGTGACATGGATTTTACCACAATTGACATAACCAAAAACTTGCGTTGCCCAGTTTGTCAGGGCAAAGTTTCAAAGATTACTGGAAAAGAACAACTGGTTTGGCTTTGTGGCAAAGACACCGCTAATATCAACCCAGAATCTCCTTTAAAGTTGAATATTGAACAGATTTATCCAACAGTTAATCAGCTGTTTAATGTACACCTGAAGTCACAGTTGGCATTGATGTTCAATTATGACAACTATAAAATTAGTCTTTTCAACGGTGGGCGCATGCTAATTAAAGGTGCCATGGACGAGAAAACGGCTTTAACAGTTTATCATGAAGTTCTAAAAAAGTTAAAAATATCTTAAGAATAATAGGCATAATCTTTGAGACCCTCTTTAGTCATTAAGGATTACAAGTTTTGGGCCAACCAATTATAGGAGGAGCCATGAGGTGATTTGAATGTTTAAGCTGCACAAACATATGTCCATGCTATATACATTATCACCATCGCCCTAAAAGCGCCACTATCAGCCATAAGCAAGGCAAACGCATTACGAAACTATATTACACACTCTAAAAACTAAATATAAAAATAAAAAAGAAAAAGAAAGTTACTCTTCCTTTTGTTTTGATGGACGTAGTGAACGTACAGTTGCGCCTGCACGCCATAATTCACTATTACCCATGGCGTTTAATTCGTCAGCAAGTTTCTGCTTATAGTTAGTTTCTTTGCTACGTTCTAAAACAATCCGTGATTCTTCGCCTGCTGCGGTAAGTTCATAAAGTGATTCAAAGACGGGTTTTGTTGCGCTGCGGAAACGTTCTTTCCAGCGTAATGCACCGATGCGCGCGGTTTCACTGCAGTTATTATACATCCAGTCCATGCCGTTTTCGTCGACGAGGCGGATGAGGCTTTGGGTGAGTTCTTCAACGGTTTCATTGAATGCTTCACTTGGACTATGTCCGTGTTCACGCAGGGTTGTGTATTGAGCTTCAATTATGCCAGCTAAGGCACCCATTAGGGTTCCGCGTTCACCGGTTAGATCGCTATATGTTTCTTTCTCAAAAGTTGTTGGGAAAAGATAACCGCTACCGATTGCAATGCCCATGGCTTTTGCGCGTTCCTCTGCTCTACCGGTGGCATCTTGGAATATTGCAAAGCTGCTATTAATGCCGCTGCCGTCTAAAAAGTTTCTGCGAACACTAGTACCACTGCCTTTTGGTGCAACTAAAATAACATCAATGTCTGTGGGAGGAATGACACCTGATTGTTCTTTGAAAACAATACTAAACCCATGGCTGACATATAGGGCATCGCCTTTCTTTAGTGATTTTTTAACTTGAGGCCATTCTTCTTTTTGACCTGCATCAGTTAGTAAGAACATTTTAATTGTTCCACGTTTTGCTGCCTCTTCAACAGTGAAGAGTGTTTCATCTGGAACCCATCCGTCTTTTACGGCTAATTCCCATGTTTTAGAGCCATGTCTTTGGCCAACAATTACTTTAATTCCTTGGTCACGCATGTTTAATGCTTGTGATCGTCCCTGGATACCATAGCCAAGGGTTGCGATAACTTCGTTCTGCAGGATTTTTTGTGCTTGTTCAACTGTGAACTCTTTTCGTGTGACAACATTTTCTTTAACGCCGCCAAAATCCAATTCAACCATTAATAATTCCTCGTTAATGTTTTTCTTTAATTTTGAAGAAAGCGTAGTAAATAAGAATTATCCCTAAAAAACCAATACAGACACTAATTACTCTTTAAGTTGTAGCCATAAATCAATTATCCAGTCCTTTGGATTGACTTGCTGTTGCCAGTTAACGATTTCTTCAAATCCAGCAGTTACCCAACCATAGACCTGCCGACAAACGCCTACTGGTGTGTAACCGGCTGATTCAACCATGCTAAATAGTATATTCCAACCTCGGGAAATTTCAGCGACTCCTCTAACCCGTAGAGTCACATACAAGCCTTCAGGTATATCTCGTACAACCATCTCTCTGGAGGGTTTAACACCTTCTTCTATGGTTAAGTAGTATTCATAACCATGAGGTTCAGATTGGTCTGAGTGATAAAAGTTTCTTCCAAACAACCGTGCACCCGACTTATCTTTTAGATTATTGCTTTTAGCAAATTCTAAAATTTTTTCTAACGCATCTTCCGGGGAATTGTCTGCCTGCGATTGTACATTAGCCGCACGTATCACTTTGAGACGTTCCAAGTTTAATTCAACACTAACCAAACAGCAGACCTTCTCTGATATTAAGCCCTTGTATTAAACATAAATAAATCTTATTCCAAATTACGCCTTAAACCACAAAAAAACTAAACAGCAGTTGCAACCAATACCAAACATACATAGCAATAATCTTACAATTGACCTGATTACAGTGCGTAACATAACTGCAATATATGCAAAACACACTTTACATATCAGATAACATCCAAAAAGAAAAATATGAAAGTGTTTACTTAAGGTAGAAAGGGTAAACAAACAAAATCAATCAAAACAAATTTTGATTGCCGTTTTGGTTGATAATAAAAGCTTTTAGCCTATCAAGCTATTTGGTAGTTTGACCAACAATGTCAAAAATTGTCCGTGTAGGTGTAACGTTTCCTCCTGATTTGCTTAAGGATTTTGACGAAATCATAAACACAATGGGTTATGAAAGTCGAAGTAAAGCCATTCAAGACTCTGTCAGGTTGTTTGTTTCCGATCGTAAATGGCTAAAAGAAGAAGATGCAAACCAAACCGGCGTAATTTTAATGGTTTATGACCATGAAGTACGTAACCTAGAAAGCGGCCTAACAGAAGCTCAACATCACCATTCAAACTTGATTTCGTCAACAATGCACATACACCTTGGTGACCGTGATTGTCTAGAAGTCATAGCAGTAAAAGGAAAAGGTTCTGAGATAAGACACTTAAGCGATGAGTTAGCAACAAGAAAAGGCGTAAAAATCCTTAAAGCCACGATAGTAAACGTTTGAACTAATTAGCTTTTTACTTCAAACATACGTTCCAATGAAGTCCGTGCCTTCTTAGCAACTGGCTCGGGAATTTTTACAACATGCTTTTCTTCTTTTAAGGAAGTATAAATCCTTTCAAGTGTTGTTAATTTCATATTAGGACAAATTGCGCCATCATATGCGATGATGAATTCTTTTTCAGGATTTTCCTTTTTAAGACGATGTAGAATGCCATCTTCTGTGCCGACAATGAATTTTTTGGAGCTTGATTCTTTGACGTACTTACACATTTTTGAAGTACTACCTATAAAATCAGCCACGTTACGTGTTTCATAGCTGCATTCTGGATGAACCATAACAGTTGCGTTGGGATGTTGCATCTTTAAAACCGCAATATCTTCAGGTTGGAACAGCAGGTGTGTTGGGCAGAATCCCAATTCAGGAATAGGAATTATTTTTTTACCTGTTTTTTCAGCAACGTATTCACCTAAATTACGGTCTGGACCAAACAGTATAGTGTCTGCGTCAAGAGATTGAACAACCTGAACAGCATTAGCGGAGGTGCAACATATGTCACTGTGGGCTTTTGCGGCAGCTAAAGTGTTAACATAAACTACCACAGGCGCATCTGGATAAAGAATTTTAGCACGTTTTATTTCGTCAACCGTTAACATTTGAGCCATTGGGCAACGTGCTCCAGTGCAAGGCAAAAGAACCTTTTTTTGTGGATTTAAAATGGCAGCTGATTCAGCCATAAAGTCCACTGCAGAAAAAACAATCATTTCAGCATCTTTTTCTTCCATAGCTTTTCTGCTAAGCTCAATGCTATCACCGGTGTAGTCAGCTATATCTTGCACTTCTGGACGCTCATAGTTATGTGCAAGAATTATTGCTTTTTTCTCTTTTTTCAGGTCAAGGATTTTCTGCATTAAATCCATAGTTTGCGCCTTTTAAACCCATGATGAAAAAAAGAGGATTACTTAACAGATATAATCTTTACCCTATTAAACGACATTTTTAATATAATACTTAAAAATAAAGGCTAAACAATCCTCTAACAATTGGCAAAATGCTCAAACTTGTAACAGATACTATAAATGCCATGAAAAAGTCGTTTTTTAAGCAATAAGATTTTAAACGTTAAAACAGGTTGACTCTTAGGATAAATACAATGCAGATTAAAGCCGTACTGTTTGACATGTTTGATACATTAGCAGTAATTAACCATGGTCATGAATTTTACAAACACGCAATAAAACGTATGTATGAGTACATAGTCAACCAAGGAGTTAGCGTTGATTTTGAGCCATTCCGTGAAGCTTACATTAAAGCACGTGATGAACTTTATGCTGCCGCAGAGGAAAATCTTGAAGAGCCACATTTCAACCAGAGAATCCAAAATGCACTCCAGCTCTTAGGATATACCCTTGACGCTAAAGATCCAACAATCACCGGAGCTACCTGGGAGTTTTGCCAAGAATTTCTAAACCACGTAAAAATCGACGAAAACGCAAAAAATGTCTTGCAAAACTTGTATGGCAACTATAAACTGGGAATAATCTCCAACTTTGCAATACCAGAAGGAGTATACAACGTACTAAAAACAAACGAGCTAAATGAGTTATTTGACATAGTTGTTGTATCAGGTGAAATTAACAAACGTAAACCTAGCCCAGAAATTTTTCAAAGTGCCCTTAAAATGTTAGGTGTTCTAGCTGATGAAGCCGTTTTTGTTGGCGACACAGCAGATGCAGACATTGCAGGGGCTCACGCAATTGGAATGAAAGCGGTTTATATTAAACGACGCTTTGAGCAAGCTCTTGAAAAATTCATACCAGATATTATTATTGAAAATTTGGCAGAGCTACCGTCTGCACTTAAAACCATCAGCAGCTGCAAATAAGCTTAACGTATGTTAACTGACACCACCAACAAACAACAGCCCTACTACTAAGTATACAAACACTATCAAACAAAAAAGAAGACACAAAATCAAAAACAAAATCATCTAGTAACGTAAAATTTTTTGTTCAAATTTACCAATTTTCCGATAAATCAGCAACTAACATGAAGTTATGAAAACAAAAAATCTTAATGTTCCCAAAACAACATAATAAAGGATAATCATGCTTATTGGCTTAATTTCAGATACCCACGATAACCTACCACAAATAGAAAAAGCCATAAACTATCTAAACACCGCCGGGACCCAACTAGTTTTGCATGCAGGTGATTACTGTGCACCATTTACCATCGCCAAATTCAAGACATTAAACTGTAAACTTATCGGCGTATTTGGTAACAATGACGGCGACCATGAGCTGTTAAAGAAGCGTTTTAACGAAACTCAAAATTGTGAAGTACATGGCAGATTTACCCAAGTAGATATTGGGGGCTATAAAATTGCCCTGCTACATGGCGATGAGTCGGAACTATTGTTTGCGTTGATTTACAGTCAAAGCTTCAATTCTATAGTACATGGACACTCACACAATAAAAACATTGAACAACGCGGAAACACCCTAATTATTAATCCTGGAGAGCTCTGTGGATATCTTACAGGTAAATCCACACTTGCCATACTTGATACAGAAGAAAATGAAGCACAAATAATAGAGCTCTAATAAACAGAAACAAACAAAATATATCCATTAAAAAGATTCTGTGACAGTAAAACCATGCATAGGTCAACATTACAACGCTTCACAACATTGTGAAGGACATTTTAGGTCTCACGCAAATATCGCTCAAACACTACCATTGATTGACAACTTAGGCGGTTGGTGGCCGCAGGCTGAGCTAGTCGACCGAAGTCTTCTAGCTTACACCCCGGCTCCATCAAACCCATCTTTTATGGGTGCCTTCGTCCAGTGAAACTGGA
>WRJX01000078.1 GCA_009778385.1 Candidatus Bathycorpusculum sp.
AACTAAAACGTGCCTTCACCGCAGAAAAAATAGACTACGTACTAAACACCCTAAACAAACCAATATTCATAACAGAATGCGGCGCAAACATAGAAAAAACCGGACAAGAAGCAAACTATGAACTTCAAGCATTTGAAAACGAACTAAAAATCTTTAACGAATGGGGCATAAACTGGATAGTACACTGGTTCAGAGACATAGGCATATTCAAACTACACAACGGCGCACCAAACTACACACCCACAAAAAGCGGACAAATAACACAACAATACCTAAAAGAACAAAAAACCTTCTCACCAACTACTCAAACACCAACAACAACCACCCAAACACCAACACCAACAACATCAACACCTACCGATTCAACACCAACAACAGACCCAACACAAACACCAACATCAACAACAGCCACCAATCCAACACCAACAACAACGCCAACACAGTTTGACATACCAGTAATTTTTAAACCATTCCACTACTGGCGCACATGGAAAACTTACTATTTCCCAACAGAAGTAAACAAATGGCATACCTACAGCTTCTGACAAAAAACACCCAACATTTCTTTCACTAAGCTACATTCACAAAAATAACAACCAAAATCACCTACCAAATTCTACAGTTTGTGACTATCAGAGGTAACCATGATAAGTTACGGCTTTTTCTTTGCCGTAAATTTTAGATTGGTTAAGCTACGACAACACATGCCTCATGCTAAGACTCATGTGACCCAAAGACGAAAACCTACTAAAGACTAATACACAACAAAGGAGCCATAACATGAAACAATCTATGGCCACAATTCCTCAACAATGATGCGTGGGCACTGCAAAAATATATGGGATTAAAAAACCTTGATAGCACAAGCCCTTACGTAAATAGCCCGTGGGAAAAATACACCAAAAACATACTAGAAGGAAAAATCAAATAAACCATTCTCAAAACTAAAATGGAACTAATCAGTTTAAAACAGTTGGATTTGAACTATTTTCAGGCGTATTATTTGGTCTACGTCTTGTAAACAAAACAAAAGATACAACAGCTACAAGTGAAATAACACCTACAAATGCACAAACAGTATTAAGTGGTAACTCTGCTTCAGATATACTGTCAGTAAGGTCAACGTTAGACGTAATTTGAGACTCAGGATCATGATTAGAAGTAATTTGTGAATTTCCATTTATCGTAAAATAGATTGTCTTTTTATCAAAGTAAACGTTATTCCCCACATAGCTAATATATCGAGCGAAAACGGTTAAACTATGTGATCCTTGAGATAAATCGCCAAGGTCAGCAGACCCAGTGATTATATAATAAGAAAACAAAGTAGAAGGCTTAGTAGTTGTAGTTCCATCAGAGTTGGTGGTGACATATGTCCCTACTGGAACAAGCACTAAAGATACTGGTACTGTAATGTTATTCTTATCGTCAAGACAGTAGTCTATTGTAACATCTGCAACGTTAAGGTTAAAAACGGTTTTAGCAGTAAAGTTAAAGCATAACTGATTTGTTGCATAAGTAATATTTGTTGGAGAAGTTATGTCAAGCGGAGAAATATGTTCCTGACCTTTCCTGTTAGCACTATACTGAGCCTGAGCTGGTTGTAAAACACATAAAGACGCTATTAAGAGTCCAAGAACTGCCAGACATAGGTAACTTTTAGATTTCACGTGTATTTGCCATAAGGAACTCAGTTGCAGGCAATATTTAAGTTTAATTCCAAATTATGCATTAAAAACGAAAACATGCAAAATAGGAGAATAAAAAAGAGGGGTAATTAAGCGAATTTGACACTGTCTACTTCAACATCGTTAAAGTTAGTCGCTCCATAGGCATATGGATTAGTGACAAAAGTGTTGCATTCAACTGTAACAAACAAATATGATTTGGATGATGTGTAACCTACAGTATACGTGCTTGCGGTTGCATTATTTGCTGTTGTTATAACTGCGCCTCCAATGTAATCCCAAGTCCAATCAGCTCCATTTACACTTGCCCATACACTTACACGGTTTTTATTGGCCATTAATGAATCAGTTGGCCCCTTTTTTGCTACAACGGTAACGGCAGTAAATAATGAAGTGTGGGTGGATAGCAAGCCAATAATTTGTGCTGCTTGACCATTAGCAGCTGGCGTGTAAAACCGTGCAAATTTGTCATCTGGTGCACCCAATATGTTTGACCTGTTGGATGAAACCCCACCAGCCGTATCTTCCTCACGGAGATAAGTACCTATATACGCGATTGCTCTTGTTTGTCCCTCCTTTGGACCCGTAGTGTTTCTTTATGCGGCTTCTTGTTCATTGAGTGTTATTTGTTCTGCACATTGTGCTCTAACTTCTGCAAGTTTCTCCTCACTGGCACCACGATACATCACAGCTATTGATGCTTCAACATAATCGGGTAAAATAATTTTTATCTTTTGACAATCATTTCTTCCCCAATGTTTTATAATGTAATAAATCCATTTCCATAATATATCTATTTCCAATTTAGACCATGTTAGTTTCAGACGCTGACTTAAGTTGTTACATTTATGGTATGATATTTTAAGCCTGATGCCTCATTCAACAGACATCTAGCGTGTCCCCCATTTAGTCCCTTTCCAGGGTGTAAGCCAAGCATACAAATACACGAATGTAACCGCTGACATCAGCACAAAAAACACCACACGATACAACATATCCCAAGGCGTGAAATAATCAACAAGCAGCTTATCATTCAACGCCACCAAACAGCCAATCATTAAGTGGCCAGCAAAAAACAAGACCGCAGCAGCCCAACCACCAATCAAAACAATACTCACAAAGCTGAGAGCCAAAGCAACAGGAGCAAGGAACGAGACCAGCATTGTTGAGTAGAATATGAGTTTTTGTTTCCAATTCTTTTTTGGGAAAAACTTGCTACCATAAATAAACCCGTATAGTGAACCTCTGCCCCAGCGTTCCTGCTGCTTCATAAATTTCTTAAACCCATGAGGCGCAATAGTGTAAGCCAAAGCATTAGATTGAAACACACTCTTACCGCCCAACTCAAGCATCGCATTAGTTAACTGCCGATCATCCCCGCAAGATACCGCACGACCAGCAAACTTTTCATTGATCCATTTATCAGCCACCTGCAACATCTTATCACGCCGATAAGCAGCCAAAGCACCACTACAACAGAGGACGACACCAAAGAGTGATTCTGCACCTTTACGGATACGAAAAGCGTCAGCATACCAAACCCGCTGAAACTTGGCCAACCAACTATTAATTTTCTTGCTGCTCGAGTTATGAACCACAGCATTACCGCAAACACAATAAACTTTTTCATCCCGGAACGGCTGAACAAGATTGACTATGCTATTAGCGTCCACAACAGTGTCACTATCCATAAGGACCACAACATCACCCGTACACCGTTTAAGCCCAGCAGCAACAGCATGACGCTTACCCACATTCCACGGCAAAGCAACCACCCGAAGATTAGCCGTAGAACAGCCAGACATAGCAGCCAAAGAACCATCCACACTACAATCATCCACCACCACAAGCTCAAGCTTATCTTTAGGATAATCCGACTTTAGAATAGAGTCAATAGTATTCACAATAGCCAACTCATCATTGAAACAAGGAACAATCACACTAACTTTAGGACGATAACCCCGATCCGGCACAGGCCTATAACAATACGCCACAACAATACTAAAAATCAAAAACGGAGTAACCACCACACCATACACAGTTAACACCGAATACACCCAAGACCACTCAATCACACTCAAACGATACACGTAAACAAGCCCAAGCAAAACTACAGAAAAGATTAAACGAACATACAAAAACACAAATATTAAACTAATAATATGGGAATAATGATTTGTGATGTTGAGTCTTGGTCAAATATATAGTGTAGTTTTTGTGTTTTTTGCTGGGTGCGTTAAGGTTAAATTGTTTGTGTGCGGTATGTTAGTATGTTAATTGGTGTTGTATTAGGGGTTAAGTGTAATTTCAATACTTTTGGTATCGAGTTAGACTTAACTAAGAGAGTTAGGCAGTTAAGTTAAACTGGAGATAATAGTGCGTGGTTAAGAAGAAAATAGACAGCATTGAAGTTACTGAAGCAGAAACTTTTGCGTCTTATAGCGAGAAGCTAAAGCAAAAGTATGGTGACAACTGGCTTGGCAAAGGCAAAGGCACAGGACTTGAGATTAAGCGTTGGCTAGCGCTACGAGATAATAAGACAGAAATTCCCTAAAGCCACAGCTAAACCTCTGCAAGATAGTAAATTCTTCACAAAGTATTTTGTAAGTTGCGTTATTCTACTCTTATTTGGTATACATCAAGAGCAGTGATCTTTTATGGCGTAATTATAAGGAGGACATTCAAAACTAATGTTGCCTATTGGCAAAATTGAACCTTCAGTCAAGTAAAAAATAAATATAATATTCGAAATAGACTTAAAGTTGACTTGAGGTATATTTTGCTGAAGTTTACATGCCGACAAATCTTCCGCCTGAAGCGCTTGATAAATGGGAAGAAGTAGAAGCTGCCCATACTCCAAGAGATAAAATGGAGAAAATGACAGAATTCCTAAAGTACGTTCCGCAACATAAAGGTACATTAAAACTTCGAGGCGAGATCAAGAGAAAGATTGCTATAATTCGTGAGGACCTTGAAGATAAAAAGCGTAAGGGCACTGGTAAAAGTAGTGGCGGGCCAAAGTTATTTGTAGAAAAAGAGGGTTCAGCGCAGGTTGCTATCCTTGGGCCTACAAATGCGGGTAAGAGTTGTCTAATGCAGACGGTTACTAAGGCTAATGTTGTTGTTTCACCTACGAATTATACTACGACTCAACCAGTTCCGGGAATTATGGATTTTGGTGATGTTCAATTTCAATTAGTTGAAACTCCGGCAGTTATGGAGGGTAGTGGAGATGGACGGGCTTGGGGTCCAATGACTCTTGGTGTTGCCCGAAATGCTGATGGTGTAATCTTAATGGTTGATTTAGCTAACAATCCAATTGGGCAGGTGGAGCTTTTAGTTACTGAGCTGGAGAAGAGCAGGGTTTTGGTAAAAAAGCCTAATGGCCGCGTTGAGGTCGATAGACGTCATGCAGGCACGGCATTACGTATTATTTTGGTTGGTAAACTAATTGAGTGTACCATGAAAGATGTAGAGACCTTGTTGCGTAGCTACAAGATTCATGATGCCATTGTAAGAATTAGTGGAGAAGTAACACTTGATGATGTGGAAGATGCAATTTTTGAAACCACTACATATAAACCCGCAGTGATTGTGGCAAATAAAGCTGATTTACCAGGGGCTATATCGAATCTGCGTGTGCTTAAAAAGTATGTTAATGACAAAATTCCAATTGTACCTATGTCATGCGAGAAGAAAGTAGGTGTTGAAGAGTTAGGTAAAGCATTAATTCAAAGCTTAGGCATCATACGCATCTATACCAAAGAACCTGGCTCAAAAACCGATACGGGACGTCCATTTGCTCTTAAACGTGGGACAACCATTGGTGACTTGGCAAAAAACATCCATAAAGAATTCATTAGCAACTTTCTATTTGCAATGGTCTGGGCCAAACGTTTACCTTTCAGCCCTAAAAAAGTTGGAATAAGCTTTGCCTTAGACGATGGGGACATAGTTGAAATCCACACTCGCTCAGGCTAAAACGTCCTTAACTACTTTTAAACAAACCAAAAAATGTGAGCAGGCATAAGAGAGAAAAATATTGCACCTTCAACTAAAAATGCGTAGTATAGTCTAATTGACTGTTTAAGACTAAAAAAATAGATGCTGATTTAGAAATAATCTAAATCAGTTTTTCTTTTTCGGTATGCACTATTTATAGAGGTTTTCTGCGTTTTCCATGGATAAGTAGGACAACAAGAACAATTGCAACAATAGCAACGACAACCAATATCACTGCAATTATAATCAAAGCGAATCCGGAGAGTATGATACTGCCTTCTGCAGGGGCTGAAGCAGATACGTTTGGAATTGGAAAGATTGTCGATGAAGGAGTAGGGGATGGAACACTAGGTTGTTGGCTAGTACTTTGAACGAGGATTTCATAGCTGGCTATGTCGTACCCAGGATAATTGTCAACAGGTGTTACAATGAAATTTTTAGACGCACCTGGTGAAAGAGAGCTGGAGAGAATTTCAGTATAGTTTAAGCTGACAACGGTACCGCTATTGTCATAGAATGTTGTTATTACTCTAACATCGCCAACGGTTTCTGTGCCGTCGTTTTTAACTGAACCTATTACTGTGTATACGTCAGAATCACCATATCCTTGTGAAGAAACTGTTAAACCCTGATACATGTTTTCATCAGTGTCAATAGTATAACCAACAGTTACAATTACATCAGTAACATCCTCTGCCATCCAGTTTGAATCGTTGGTTACATAATTTTGAGGCAGAAAATCTAGATAGAAAGGAGCTTTTTGACTAGGCTGTAGATTATTTCCAAACACTTGCCGTGAAGCATAAGCAACTTCTTCCCCATTTACAAATGCAGTACCTAACACGTAAACAGAAAAAATGTTAGTTGTACCAATATTTTGCAGTTCACCAACGACAACTAAGTCACCTGCATATGTCGCCATATCGTCTGTGGCTGCTACATACCAACTGTAACTAAGAATTTTTGCATCAGCTGATGCACCACTCACCTGCATCGCGGGTAACATAGTAAAACCAGTTAAAGCTAAAGCACACAACAAAAAAGTCATTAATAGTTGTCTTTTCATTTTTTTCATCTTACCAAAAAAAACTTTACACATGGTTTTATTAACTTATTTCCAAATTTAACCTCATCCACAAGAAAAAATATCAACTTTAAAACACTTAATTTGCTTAAAGCAAAAACAAAAAGCAACCCAAAAATCAATTTTAAAACTTTAAAATGAAAAACAAAAAATAATTTATGATATATAAGGGGAAAAGTGTTGCAGTTTTATCTGCTGCTTTGTGCAACACGTTCAATTTCGTTACGTTTTGCTACTGCGGCGCTCTTGATGTCTTTGCTTGCAGCTAAAACAAGTTCGTCAGCAAGTGTTTCTTGGATGCTACGTGGATTGTTTAATGATGCATTTCTTGCACCTGCAGTAATGTGACGGATTGCCAAGTCGATTCTGCGTTGTGGTGCAACATCAACTGATAAGTGATAAACGACACCACCATAGCTGATTCTTGTTGTATCCTCGCATGGTGAAGAATTTTCTACTGCCTTGACAAGAACTTCAACAGGATTTTTGCCTGTTTTTATGCTGATTATTTCAAAGGCTTCTTTAACAATGTTTGCTGCTTTGGCTTTTTTGCCGCTGTTTTTGCCGCTACGCATTAATCCGTTGATTAAACGTTCGACAATGTTTACTTTTGCTTTACGGAATCTTTGATGTTCATGACGACCCATGCTGTGTGGAGCAACCATCGGGGTCAAGTTTAGATAACGTTGTAATCCAATGTCGGTTACTGTAATGTCTTTAAATGACCATTTTTGGAAGAGTTTAATTTCTGGGGGTTGTGCTACGGTTGTTTGTATACTCATAAACTATTACCTTGATGGTTTTTGTTTTCGTCCATAAACTAGCTCATTTAGTGATACGCCGTTTACCTTTACTACCTTCCAGCGCACACCCGGAATGTCTCCCATAGCACCGCCTCGTGTACCACCGATACCCTCAACGACGACTTCATCATGTTCGTCTACAACGTTAAGTGCACCGTCACCAGGTAGGAAAGCTGTGATAGTTCTGCCGTTTTTGATAAGTTGCGTGCGGACACATTTTCTAATGGCGCTGTTGGGCTGTTTTGATTCGACACCTACTTTTTCTAGAACGATACCTCGAGATTGAGGTGCACCCTGCATTGGGTCAACTTTTTCGTCTAGCATAAGCATGCGTCTGTTAAAGTACCTATCGTGCCAACGGAAGTTCTTCCGCTTTTTTGCTAATTGCCTTGCGGCAAATTCGCCTCTTGGAGACTTGGAACCCATACTTAAGATATTCCTCTTTTAATGCACAACCATAGTTCAAACACCAGTATATAAATTAAACGAAAAAACAACACAGAACATTAACTATTTCAAGGGTATTCTGACACATTTTCTGGAAGTTTTTTGCTTTTAATTTGCAATTCAGCGGTTAGCACATCAGAGATTTTAAGACCAATCACATTCATAAGGATTACCAAAATAAAAACAGATTAACAAATAGTCAATAAAACTGAGATTACAAACCTCATTTTTGTTTTAGTGCAAGCCCACATTAAAAGACAGAGAGGCGATTTAAACAAACTGATGTGTGTTTGTCATTGTGCAGTCACACATCTTTAAGATGCTTATGCATTCCCTCTTTTTGGTAAGGACTTTGATTTAACAGATTATTTTTGGAGGTGAAAACAAGTGTATGAAAACGAAATACAAGAAAACAACACATGTACCTGCGAGAGCAAAAAAACAGACTTTGACGTTAACGTAATCATTAACAAGATTGGAGATTTTGCAAACAGTATCAAAGAAATTTCAGAAGACAACAAACCTATGATGATACGGTTAGACGGGTTAAATTTCTCAATTAACCGGCAACCAAACATGTATGATCTTACAGTTAAATTGAATTTAGCTATTAAACCTAAACCATCATCTAAAACAATTATTTTACCATAATTATGCTAAAGCCTACCTGTCCAAACATTAGTCCCCAGTTAAGAACAAAGCAGCAGACAAACCACGGCCGCCCTTCTTTCCAGGCTATAAGTAAACGAAATTCACAGGCATTAACGGGTTGTTGCAGGAATTTTTGGAAAAACTTTTTAGTCTAATCAACAGATAAAGGATGAGGTGAATTGTTTGGATAAAAAGTGCCCGGTTTGCAAGCAGAAGTTTATGACTTTTGATGCTAAAAAGAAATATTGCAGTGATGCCTGCACTAAAAAGGCTAACAAAGCAAAATAACTCTTTTTTAGTGTATAGTTGAGTCATAACGTTTTTTTGATATTTTACCTAAAAAGTAATTTAAGAGCAAAGTAGCTATCATCAAACTAATCAGCAGAGCGTAGTATACTATGTTGTTTATGACTCCAGTTAAGTTTAGATAAAAAAAGAATACGGCAACAACTAGGAAAACTATCATAAGTATGGATAAAAATTTTTTGTAACGGGCAGCTGACTCGACAAAACTACCACTATATCTGTAAGACATATTTTTTCCTTGAATAACTAGACTCTTAAGCACTATTTTAAGAAATACATATTAATTCCGAAAAGAAGATGGCTTAAGAATAGGCAAATCGAGTTTTGATAGCTAACGTTGTGTAAAATTTTGTTTAATAATAAAAATGTAGGAAGTTTAGAAGATGACTTGGGCAATTAAGCTTAGGTCGTCTAAACTGTTTAGTTGTACCATACTGTTTGAAATGGTGTAAAGTGTGTTACCGATGTATAGCGAGCGAGTTATTGAGTCATAATAATTATACCAGTAGTTGTTGCTATTGGATTGATGAGATAATTCACCTTGCAATGTAAAGCCGTTTTCCGGAGATATACTGAAGACATAAGCGCCTTGCCAGAAGCTACCTTCCTTGATTAATTGCATTTCTCGAGGAAAGACAATGAGGGTGGAGTTATCGGTGCTGTCGTATTCAGGTGCAGGGAACGGTTCATATATTGAGTAGTTACTAATTGATATGGGTATAACTAAGAGCTGTTTTTGTGGGTCGAACAGAAAAGCTTTAGGGTCATATTGTGCAGGAGACTGAGTGTAGTCAGCGTTTTCACCTATAACGTATTTTGCGATTTCTATGGGGTTACTCACGTCAGTGACGTCAAAGAGGGATAGCTTGACGGCATTGTTTTCTTGGCCTATGCCTATGACATAGTTTTCGCTGTAGGGGTGTAGGTAGTTTGAGAATCCTGGAATTTTGAGTTCACCTGTAACTTTGGGTGAGGTTGGGTCTTTAAGGTCCAATACAAAGAAAGGATCTATCTGTTCGAAAGTGACAAGGTAAGCTTTGTCACCTGCAAATCGTGCAGAGTAGATACGTTCACCTTGGGCTAAGTTTTCAATTTTACCAACTGTGCCAAGATTCATGTTTAAGACATATACGTTGTTGTAGTCTATTCTATTGTCCCAGGTGCCTGTGGATACTGTAGTTGCAATGCGGAAGTGATTATCGTATTCGTCCATGCTGTACTGGTTTAGTACATATCCAGGTACGGTGCCTTGTGCTCTAAAGCTCATGTTTGCACCCTTAAATGATACGCGGTAGATTTCTGTGCTTTCATATTTGTTGAAGGTTACATACATGTTATGGGTTGAAACGTACATGCAGCTTGAAGCGCCCATAAGAATGGTCATGCTTGTTGGCTGCTCAGCATCATTCATTATGTTAAGACTAGTAAATGTGGTGTATGAGAAGTAAGCGTCTTGTATGTCTGCATAGTAAATGCTTGTTGGAGCAATTTCTTTAGTTACTGCATCTATGCTAACTCTTGGAAGAAATACTGTTTCATCGTTTAAATCCGCTGATTGGTTAACTATAAGGTAAATATAGTCACCGGCCATGCGTGAGTTAATGTAGTTACCGCTTAAAGTCAAGTCTCTTGCTAATACGGGTTCAGCCTTGTTAGAAACGTCATAAACATAGACAAATGTTTGAGTGTTATATGGCCAAAAAAAGTCACTTGGCGCAGACGTTGGCATGGGCTCTAACACATCATCATCTCTAGGTACTATTTCATTAAGGGGCATTATACCGAAATATTGATGGTGGTTACCTAAAATTGCAAGCTTATTTCCATCTTCGCTAAGATACATACCATAAATATAAGTTGAACTGTCAAAAGCAATTTTACCGACAACCTCAGGACTTTGAGGATCTGCCCTAACAATTTGGACACTGCTACATAACTCATTATCATAATTCACATTTAACGTATAGATGTACTTGCCGTCTGTTTTTACAATGTCTACCTCATCAACACCAGCAACCTGAACATTAGTTGTCGAAAAACCTGTTGTTGATGTAGTAAAGGCGCCCGCTGCACTATCTGTAGCTGCCGAAGGAATTGAAGACGGCAAAGGTGTAGGGATAGGAGGCATACTGGATTCAAATCCACTGCCCGTAATCTCCACAGAATCAGGTCTAGACCAAAATTCAGATCCGGAATCATTATCAAAGGAATCTGGATAGGCGGTGGGGTTCTGGGTGTTAGTTATTAGATAGGTTCTTAATTCCTCTATTGAAGTAAAGTGTTTCATTGGCGAAATGCCAAGTAATCCGTACATTACGGGGGGTGTAGTAACTGTATAAATGGCGCTTACTAGTAGTACTGCAGAAAGTACTGCTACTAAAGTGTAAAGTTTAGTTTTTCTTTTTAATTCTTTTTGTACCATACGATTTTTTTCTCCTTAAAGGGTTACGTGCACGTTTTTATTTTATCCTAAGCCTAAGAACAGGCTGTACTAACTGTTAGAATGGGCGCATACCCCAAACACGATATGCTTCATACCAAAAGATTCCACAAACAATCGCGCCAAACATGACAATAAATAGGTTGTCACGGTTAAACGCGGTCACCAAAAACATTATGTACGCTAAATAAAACACTGTGGAAAATAAGGCATAGAAGAAAAATCTTGGAAACAAAAGTTTACCAAGTTTCACATAATGCTTAAGCACACCAATTTTAACTTCACTTACCAAAATGTAGTGACCGCCAATCTCTTGTTTGGCAACCAAGCCAAGTTCACGTAGTTGCTCAAGATGATGATTAGCAACACTTGGGCTACTAAAATGCAGCGCCCGTTGTACCTCACGCACACTTACAGGTTCACTTTTTTTAAGTAAAAACCAGTAAACTTTCCATGCTTTACCACGTAGGGCATACTCTAATTCGGCTGTATCAGTGTCCATATATATCAGCTAATACCTTATGAGCATACCCTACAGACTCTTCAAATATAAGACCAACTGTTAGTACAAGGGGTTTACACATTTTTTAGAAAACTAAAGCCAAAGGCATTTCATCAAAAGTGGTTATTTGACTATCAAACAGGATTATGTGATAACTTTAGTTAGGCAATAGAGCAAACAGTAATACTTTAAACCAAAAATAATCATTTGCAAATGCGCTGGATACCAAAGATAAAGAAAGAAGATTGGTTATTGGTTTGTGGGGGTATGATAAATTGGGAATCTTAGCAGTGCTGCTAGTCCACCAAGGGATAAAAGTTTTGAGCCTGCTTCATGCTCTGTGCTTATTATGGTTACTTTAGCGTTTTGTCGTTCAACGTCACGTAGTAGAGTTTCAAGTTTAAGTCTCTGATCTTCCTCAGCGTCTCGTAGTGCGGTGTCTGCAACAATTAGTTTTTCAACGGCACCCATTTGGATTGCTTCTTCAACGCCTGCTAGACCATAGGTTATGGTGCCTTCGCCTTTACCTAGGCGTTTCATGACTTCTTCTATGGCTTCTGTTTCTTCTACAACCCGTAGTTGGTTGGTAGCTTTTAGCAGTACACCTGATCGGAGGGCTTCATGGATGCCTGCGGTTCCGCCGTTGTTGACGCTTTTTATGTCGGCTACAGATTTGTTTGTGTCTTTGGCTTCTTCTGCGAGGTAGCGGGCGAAATCGTTTTTGACAAAGCCGGCACCGATTATTATGATGGGGTTATGGTTTTGTGTCCAGAGTTGGTTGAGGCTGTTTAGGGCTTTTCGGAAGTATGCTTTTGTGCCTTCGACGCGTTTGTCAGCTTCGTGTTTTCCTGGGAGGCGGATGCGTTCTTCAATTTTTATTTCTACGCCGTATTGTTTGGTTTCTGCGATTGCGAAGCCTTCGTCATCTATGGAGATTATAAGTAGGGGTTTTTCGCTTTCGCTTGCTTGGGTTAGCCTGTCTAGGAGGTGTTTTGGCCATTGTTTTTTGACAATGGTGAATTGCTGGTTTAAGCCTAAGGCGAGTGTGTGATGTGCGCCTGTAGGGATGATATCTGGGGCGTGGCAGATTAAGCCGTGAACTCGTAGTTTTCCTAAGAATCGGTCCCAGCCAACGGATTCGACGGTTACGCCCATGAAGGCTGAAACGCGTTCAGCGCTTTTTGGGCGGGAAGCTTCTGAGTCGGTTTTTATTGCTCTTGATGTGTAAGCGTAAACTTCGTCACCTTTGTATATGACATTATACAGGTGCCATAGATCATCAGGTGTGTCGGGCACAACTTTGATAAAACCCTGATGTAGGTTTTTTTCTACGATTTTCAAAGGTAAATTTCATCTCTTAACAGGACAATATTGATTATGTGAAGGGGTAAAAATACAATGTGGCGCAATTAGGGTATAAACGTGTAAAAACTCGTGCAATTGTGGAATAAAAGGGATAAAAATTTAAACCAAATGGGCGTTTGGTGTGATGATAAAATTTAAATTTATTGAACTTTAAATTATAATATATGTCAATAAAATTTGAAGACTACATGTGTGATTACATTAAAACACGTATAGGGGTTTTCAAAAAATACATGCTTGCAGCGTTAGACAACAAGGATAAATGCCTTTGGTACTTAGAAGCTAGTGAGGGTATGATTATGCCAAATTCAGATCTTAAAAACTGTGAACTTTTAAGAGACGCAGGAATTTTTCGTGAAGATACAAAAGTCACAAGAAACGGCAGAAACACCTACAAAGTCTTCTTCTTAACAGATAACGCTAAAAAAATCGTTAAAGAAATAAAAACAGAAAGCACCATACTCGAAGAAGACAAACTAATAGACCCAATGGCACATCTTGCATAGAACTAAATTTTGTTTTGTGAAATTTAGAAATCTTTTGATTATTTCAAAAATAAGAATGGGGCCCTAAAAAAGTAGGGTGTTCTTTAGGCTTAACTGGTTAGATTAAGCCTAGCAGGTTGAGGAACAGTGGGATGAACACAATTGACATCGTGCTTAGCAGTTTTATGAGCACGTGTAAACTTGGTCCAGCTGTGTCTTTTAATGGGTCACCGACTGTATCACCGACGACTGCTGCTTGGTGAGCTGGGCTGTTTTTGCCGCCAAGGTTTCCTGCTTCAATGTGTTTCTTTGCATTGTCCCATGCGCCACCACCAGTGTTCATGAATAGGGCTAATGGAACAGCTGTTAAGGTACATCCTATGACAAGCGCGCCAACTGCAACTGGACCCATAAGGACACCGACGATTATGGGTACGACTACAACAATTATACCTGGAACAACCATACCTGCAAGGGCTGCTTTAGTGCTAATGTCTACAGCCTTGTCATATTCGGGTTTTGCTGTTCCGTCAAAGATGCCAGGGATTTCTTTGAATTGGCGTCTTACTTCGGCAACCATTTTTGTTGCTGCTTTACCGACGGCGTCAATTGCTTGAGCTGAGAACAGGAATGGAAGCATCGCACCAATGAAACCTGCAATAAGCACAGCAGGATTTGATATGTCTATGATAATACTTTGGCCTGTTTGCAGATTTACCTCTGTAATGTATGTATGGAAGAGTAATTGAGCTGCAAGTAGTGCTGAGCCAAGTGCGAAGCCTTTGGTTAGAGCTTTTGTTGTGTTACCTACTGCATCAAGGGCTTCCATTGTTTCTGCTGAACCGTGTTCACCTGCCATTTCTGCAATGCCTGCGGCGTTATCAGCAATTGGACCAAAGCCGTCAAGGGCTAAGACTATACCCATTACTGCAAGCATACCCATGGTTGCTAGTGTTGTGCCATAGATTCCGCCTTCAAGAGGTGAAATGCCGTTCAATATGGCGTAATGTTGACCAAGCACGTAGGATACGATTAAACCTATTACAAGTGTGATTATGGGTAGTGCTACTGTTTCTAAGCCTACGGCAATGCCAGTGATAATGTTTGTTGCGCTACCTGTTTGGCTTGATTGAGCGATTTTCTTAACTGGAGTTCTGTCACGTCCCGTGTAATAGTCTGTGATATAGTCAATCATGACGCTTGCAATTAATCCAGTCATTAAGCTGCCAAAGATGTAGTACCAGCCATCATAGAAGAATAGGATTGAAACAATAAAGAACAGTATTGCACATACAATGGTTGTTACGGTTACTCCTTTACGGAGAGCCTTCATTGGATTTTTCATTTCAGAGGGCTTTAGTTTTACAAAAGGCATACCAACTAAGGTTGCAAATATGCCCAAAGCGCGAACAATTAATGGGAAAACTAGAAACAGCAAGTTTCCAGTTGTATAGCTAAGTAGACCTCCGATAACCATGCCACCAATGTTTTCGCCAACTGCAGATTCAAAAAGGTCTGCACCTCTACCAGCTGAGTCACCCACGTTGTCGCCAACGTTATCAGCGATGCATGCAGGGTTTCTTGGATCATCTTCAGGTATACCTGCTTCAACTTTGCCGACGATGTCTGCACCTATGTCAGCTGCTTTGGTAAAGATTCCACCGCCAAGCTGGGAAAATAACGCAATTAGTGATGCCCCAAAACCCATGCCGACAATGCCGCTTGCAGCGCTTCTACCTAAGTCTGCAGCTGCCTGAGCATCAAGAGTTTGGTTGAAAAGTGCGCCATATCCGCCATAGAGCAGAAATAGTACGGTTACGCCTAAAAGTGAGAGCCCAACAACAGCAAAGCCCATTGTTGCTCCACCGTAAAATGCAGTTTTCAGAGCTTTATCAGCGCTTACCTTGGCTGCAGCTACGGAGCGAACGTTAGCTTTTGTAGCATTGTCCATGGCAATATAACCCGCTGCTAATGATGCAACTGCACCAATTAGGAAAGCTGCAGCGGTTCCCACGTCAAGTGCTACTGCTATTAGCACAAAGATTACAGCGGTTATAATTGAGATTGTTTTGTATTGCCGTTTTAGGAAGGCGTAAGCTCCTATACGGATGGCTTGTGCGACTTCTTGGGCTTTGGGGGATCCAGGATCCATTTTGCCGATTTTTCGCATAAGCAATAAAGAGGCAAGTATTGCAATGATGCCTGCGATTGGTGCAAGCATAAATGCAAATTGAGTTAATTGTGTACTAGATAATGAAGTTAGTATTTGTAACGGTACTATCATAGAGTTAGCCAAGCCTCATTTCGACGTTCTGAAGGCTTATAAATTTTTCTTAAGAATGGTATAAAAGCTAAGGTTTAACCGCTTAAATGTATGAATTTTAATAACATACATTATTTATTTGTTGGTTGCATTTTTAAACAAACTACAAGAGACCACAGTATAGACTAGTAGTTTAGTAACAAACATGAGTACTTGCTGAGTGCATTTTTAAGCAAGACAACATACATCCATAATAGTTTAAGCAACACTGAAGTAGTGGAGAACATGCCTTCAAGATTAATAGTTGTCAAGGTCGGTACAAGCGGTATAACCACAAGCAAAGGCGAACTTGACGAGCAAGAAATGCAAAGCCTTGCCTGTCAAATAGCACAGGCAACAAAACAAGGTGACAAAATTGTACTGGTAACCTCAGGTGCCGTAGCCGCTGGAATTGCAGAGCTTGGCATCACACCTAAACCTAAGGACGTAGTTTTTCAGCAAGTTGCTGCTGCCACTGGTCAAAGCGTATTGATGGCAAAATACCGCAAACTATTTGCAACATATGGTCTAAAAGTTGCACAGATTCTACTTACAGCTGAAGACCTCTCCAACAGAAAATCATATGTTCACACCTGCGATGTGTTAACGTTACTACTTAAAAACAGTATAGTGCCCATTATCAATGAGAATGATGTTACCAGTGTTGCTGAACTTAGACGTACAAACGGGTATAAAGTAAATTTTAGTGACAACGATATTCTCTCTGTGCTGGTTGCAGGAGCCATCTGCGCAGACTTGGTAATCATACTCTCAGATGTTGAAGGCTTATACACGGCTGACCCATCTGAGCCGGGTGCAGAGCTCATAAAAACTGTTGACAACATAACAAGTGAGCTAAAAAAATCGCTTAAAGGTAAAAGCAAATGCGGCAGAGGAGGAATTCAGAGCAAAATTAAAGCAGCGGAAATCGCTACCAGCTGTGGAATTCCTGTTGTAATTTCAAACAGTAGAAAAGAAAATGTAATAAGTGACATTTTAGCAGGCAAAAAAGTGGGCACTTATTTTAAACCACATGACCGCATGTCTGCTGTAAAACGCTGGATCGCCTATGGAGCCGCTGTTAAAGGCTCAATTCAAGTTAATGAAGGCGCAAAAGAGGCAATACTTCAAGGCTCAAGTTTACTTGCAGTTGGGATAACTAAAGTTACCGGCGTCTTTGATATTGGCGATGTTGTAAGTTTAGAAGATGAAAAGCAGCATGAATTTGCAAGAGGTAACCCAAATTTTAACAGCAGCCAACTTAATCAGATAAAAGGCTTACAAGTTACGGAAGTCTTAGAAAAGTTAGGAGCCGATAAGCCTAAAGAGGTAATTGAACATAGAAATATCCATTTTATAGGAGAACAAAACGACGATGATTGAGGAAATTTGCCAGAAAGCCAAAGCAGCTTCAATTCAAATGGCAAAACTTTCAGCAGACCAAAAAAATGCAGCATTATGCCAAATGGCAAACGCATTGGAAGCTAACGCTGAAAAGATTCTTGCCGCAAACAAAATTGATGTTGAAGCGGCCAAAGCTAAGAATCTAAAAGCGTCACTTCTTGACCGCTTAGCTTTGGACCAGAAAAAAATTCAAAACATGGCAAAGGAACTTAGGGAGGTTTCCACTTTGGCAGATCCAATTGGCACCATATTGTCTAGTTGGACACGCCCTAACGGCTTAATCATAAGCCAAATTCGCGTTCCTATCGGAGTAGTAGGCGTAATTTATGAGTCTAGGCCAAATGTTACCTCAGACTCTGCAGGTATCTGTATAAAATCAGGTAATGCAGTTATTTTACGCGGAGGCTCAGACGCTTTACAATCCAACCTTATCATAGGTGAGGTCCTGCGATATGCTCTGCTAAGCACAAATGTTCCAACTGATGCAATTCAAGTAGTAAATTCGCCTGACCGTAAAGTTGCAGAAGAATTGATGAGCATGCGGGAATATATTGACATTCTTATTCCCAGAGGCGGCGCGGACCTAATTAAAACAGTAATTGAAAAATCCAAAATTCCAGTTATTGAAACCGGCACAGGCAATTGCCATATTTACATTGAAGAAGATGCCGACCTAGAAATTGCAACACCCATAATAATTAACGCTAAAGTCCAGCGCCCCGGAGTCTGCAATGCCGTTGAAAAACTACTCATCCACAGTAAAATAGCCAAAACATACATACCTAAAATAGTTACAGAGCTACACAAAAACGGAGTAGAAGTTAGAGGAGACCAGAAAACCTGCCAAATCATGCCAGACGTTAAAGCTGCAACAGAACAAGACTGGTACACTGAATACCTTGACCTAATCATCGGCATTAAAGTTGTTGAAAATCTCCAAGAGGCCATTGAACACATCAACAAGTATGGTACAAAACACAGCGAATCTATAATCTCCTGTGACTTTTCAAAAGCTACACGCTTTCTACAAGAGGTAGATTCTGCAGCAGTCTATTGGAATGCCAGCACCCGTTTTACAGATGGCAACCAGTTTGGCTTAGGAACAGAAATAGGCATTAGCACACAGAAACTGCATACCAGAGGACCCATGAGCATACAACACTTAACAACCACAAAATATGTCATCTTAGGCAGTGGACAAATCCGCAAATAACCCTTTCTTAGCTAAACCCATATGAGCAAAAATTGAAAATTTAAAGATGAAACCTGTCATCTTTAATTTAGATGCGGGTTACCCTTTTTGAAAAACAATAAGAAAAAAGTTAACTAAACAAATGGAGGTGTTTAGCGGAGGGCTTCTTGGAAGGTTATCAGTTCAACGGTTGCGGCTGGTTTAACTGCTTCAGAAACTCTGGAGGCAAGGATTCTTTTGATTGTTTTGTCAGCAGCGATATCAACGATACGTTGTGTAATGATACCATCAAAAATGACGGATTCAACACCGGTTATTTGTTGAAGTTTTTCTGCGAGTTGGCTTACAGGTAAACGTTCGATTTGCTCAAGTTTGTCATTTAGCAGTATTGCTTCAAGTGTGCCTTGCAGGGATTTTACAGCTTCTTTGATTTGTTCTGGGACTGGCGCTTTTGGTGGGCGTGGAGGTGCGTGTTCTGGTTGTGGTAGGTGTTTGTCTGGTTGTTTTCTTTGTGGTTGTTGTATTAGGAGCTGTGATTGCTGTGAAGGTTGCTGCGGCTGTTGCGGTGATTGTTGTGATTGTTGCTTGGAGATTTCTGAAACTGGTACGCGGTTATCTAGGGCTTCAGCGATTTCTTTGCAGTTGCATTCTTCGATTTCTTTGCCTCTTGGAGCGCGGCCAACATATTTGACATTGGTTACTTGTAGGAGTTCTTTAAGGATTAAGTCGCCGCCTCTGTCACCGTCTAAGAGGGCAGTTGCTTCGCGTTCTTTAGTTAAACGTTTTATTGAATCTGGGACTTTTGCGCCTTCTAATGCGACGGTGTTGGTTAATCCGCATCGCATTAAGTTGATGATGTCGGCACGGCCTTCAACTACTATTATTTCGCGTGAATTTTCAAGGCTTGGACCTGCAGGGAGGTCTTCTGGCCCGAATTTTTCGACTTTGCCGACTTTCATGGTTTCGCTGATTTCTTTATAGACTTCGTCAACGCTAGGCATGGATTCAATGTTCCATTTGTGGAGAATTTCTTTGGCGCGATCGATTATGACTTTTCGTCTTGCTTCACGGATGTCCTCGATTTTATCAAGTGATACCTTAGCGCTGCATGGCCCTATACGGTTTATGCTTTCAACACTGGCTGTGATAAGAGCTGTAGAGACACGATCTAGGCTGGTTGGTATGGTAATTGCGCCGGTTGTACGATCATTTTTAGAGTGGAGATCGATTTCAATTCTACCGATACGACCGGTTTTTTGCAATTCGCGCAAATCAAGTTCTGAACCGAAGAGACCTTCTGTTTGACCAAAAACTGCACCTATCACATCGGGTTTTTCGACGACACCGTCAATTTCAAATCTAGCATGTATAACATACTTTATCGTAAATATTTGGGAAGCTCCCGTAAATATACACCTTCTTTAAATATTTTGTAAGTTTTATTTTCTTGAGTTAATCAAAGCGAGTTATCTCGCTATGAAATTTTGTTACTCGAATATTATTACTGATAGCATTTAGTAGCGTGGCTATGTTATAACACTTTTGGTACGACCTAAAAGTAAACAACATTCAATAACAAACCAAAAAATGGATAACTACTAAGAAAAAAAATAGAGCTACCAAAAAAGAAAGCTTCAACCAGACAAAGAAATTTAAAGACAGACAACACTTAACAAACAAACTGCTAAGGCATGTTTTTTGTTTTTAAGGCAAGTAATCGTTAGAAAAAAAGATGAGGATTATTTAGGTTTCTGTTTCAGTTATTTTTGAGTCTTTTAATATGGTTACGTCACCTTTTCCAGCTGCAACGTAACCTACTTCACAGTGTTGTATCTTATGTTTATCAAGTTCACTTTGTAGAGTATCAGCGTTTTCTTTAGAAACAGCCATTAAAATGCCACCGGCAGTTTCTTTTGCCTCACCAGTCAAAAGCGGGTAACCGAGAAGTTCAGACAAGATGGGTGTACCCTGAATTACGTAGAGGTTGTTGATTACTATGTCAACTTTGCTTAACAGTGCCATGTTTGATAGGTGACCTTTTAACCCAAACCCTGTAATGTCAGTTGCAGCGTGAACGGGTACTTTTTGCATTACTTCAGCGACGGGTTTGTTAGAGGATATCATACCATCTATAGCTTTGTTTATTGCTTTCTCAACTAGGTCCTCAGGAACATCGGCAAGTAGTTCCTTACCTTCCGCCTCCTTACGCAGACGGTATGCAGCCATGGCTGGCGCTATACCTAAGGGTTTAGTTAAAAACAGCCGATCACCAGGCTGGGCCCCACGAGTGTAAACAATTTTCTCTACATCACCAATACCTGTTGCCGCGCCACCTATAATGGGCCAAGGATTACGAATTGTATGCCCACCAACTAGAGGTATGCCCATTTCACGGCAAAAATCACCCAACCCTTTGAGCATACCAATTGCGAGTTCATCGGGCATGCTTTCAGGGTAAGCCATAATTGTAAGCAAACTAGCAATGGTAGTTACACCTAAGGTGTAAATGTCACTTGTAACGTTACTTCCAGCAATTCTACCCTGAATTTCCGGCTCATCAACCATGGGTGTAAAAAAATCAAGTGTATTCAAAATTACAAGATTATCAGCAATTTTAATTACACTACTATTTTCCCAAGCACCAGCCAACACATTCTTGCTATAGCCGTTGGTTAAACCTGCTTTTTCCAATAACCCTTCCAGCTGATATTGAGAAAGTTTACAACTGCACCCATGCAAGGGAACAACTTTAGTTAATCTGTAACTCAACACACTTCGCCTAAAAAGATGTTCAAAAAAGGAAAATAAAAGGATTTAATTTCACAGACAACACCCAGAAAAAACATAATCACATAGAACTTTGCAGGCTCTAATTTCGCCTATAACTGTCAAAATATCATCAAAAGAAAAATAAAAAATGAAAACTTGCAGAGGGGATTGTAATTGTAATTGTAATTAGCCTAAGCACTCAGGTATGTGTTATCTTGATCTTATCTTTTTGTCTAAGCTTTGTAAACAAAACAAAGGATACAACAATTATAAGTGAAAGAACGCCTGCAGAGGTATAAAGAAGAATAGTTGATGGTTCAGATTCAGGTACAACCTCATCAATATCAATATTAGAGATAATAGATGAGTTTCCATCGTTTATCGTAAAATAGACAGTTTTCATAGCAAAACCAGTTACGTCTGGCTCTGATTGCCGTGTATAGTTGCCAAAAACAGTTAAACTATGTTGACCTGATTGTAAATCTGTAAGTTCCACAGAGCCTGAAATATTATAGTAAGACCAAAACGCTGATACTCCTGTTGTCTTAATTCCATCTGCATCTGTAATAGTTGACTCTACAGGAACAAAAGTTGAAATGGTTGATACTGTAACATTATCTCCACCGTCAATACTATAACTCATTGCAGTGTCAATACGACCGCCCATGACAAAAGCTCTGACCGAAAAGTTAAGACTCACTTGATTTGTTGTATACGTAGTATTTATGGGTGAATCTATGAAAATTGTGGAAGTATATCCTCCGAAGAATTTCCCTTCACCAGTATAAGCAAAACCTTCCTCAGCTGTATAAGCTTGAATAGGCTGCAAAATGCATAAAGACATCAACAATAGCCCAAAAACAGCAAGACACGCACAATTCTTAAATTTCATGTACATTACCAGAAATCACTCAGCAACATGCAATATTTAAGTTTAATTTCAAAATAGGCATTAAGAACGAAAATACCTGAAGAGGAGAATAAAAAAGAAAATCAATTGATAACACCAGATGAATTAATACAGTTTACCATAACACCATTATAGGTAGCGTATCCAAATGGACCGTTATTGTTGTATTCAACTACGCATAGCCATAGGTCGCTTATGTTGTACCAGCAGAATCATGATGTATTTGCACTATGTGATTGCTATATAGCAGTATAACTTTTCGTTAACTATATAACTAGCGGTGTGTATTTGTGTTGTGGTGTTTGTATTGCCTAATCCTGTGTCGA
>WRJX01000079.1 GCA_009778385.1 Candidatus Bathycorpusculum sp.
CCACCAACCAGTCCAGAACCAACTAACCCACCAACCAGTCCAGAACCAACTAACCCACCAACCAGTCCAGAACCAACTAACCCACCAACTAACTCGCCTATCAGTCCACAGCCAAGTGGAGATGGTGGAACGTCTATTGTAGCTGGTTTTAGTTTGAGGGATATTGTGATTATTTGTGTAAGCGTTATTGTAGCATTGATTGTTATTGTGGCTATTTTGTTTGTTTATTTCCAAAAAAGGATAACGACACTGGAGAAAAAAAATTGACCAACAATAGAAAATAAAGGAAAGTTTTATTTTATTAAAAAATGGTGCAACGTATCATTTGATTGGTGGGGCTGCCCGGATTTGAACCGGGGTCTATAGCGCCCGAGGCTACAAGCCTGGACCAAACTAGCCGACAGCCCCAAACAGGCTACATAGGGGTTTTTGTTAAGTTTAATGTTTATGCTGCTTAAGCCTTTAAACTTACCCGTGAGATGAAAAAAGGAAGTTCGTTTAATGTTTACTTTACTGTTTGTACAAGTTTTTTGTTGTGGTAGATTTTTGCGGTTATGCATAGAATAGCTGCTGTGACGGCAAGGTAAAGTGGCCATTGGAAAGCAGATGAAATTATTGCTTTTATGGTTACGTCTCCTGTGAATTTTGAGGGTAATGTGACGGTTGCTGTGCCTATTACTGGGATATACATTCCTAGAATTATCTGTGCGATGAAAATAATTATGGTTAGGCCTATTACGCTGGTGATGACGGAGTATAGGGGTTTTTTCCATGCAAATCCAAGTAGGTCTTTTGCGTATGGCTTAGTTGGAGCTATGGAGTAGATGAGCATGATTATGCCGCTGCATGAAAATGTTAGAATGCTGCTTATGTTTAAGGCGTAAATTAGGGGAACGGTGAATTGTGTTCCTAGCAAGCCAAAGTTGGTGTTCATTGGTGAGGCATTGACTTTCATTATGCCTTCGCCTACGATTAATTGCCACCAAGGATTATACAGTGAAACTAGTATAACGATAAGTGTTAAGATGCCGCCTGCAACACCAAACCAGTTAATTTTGGTTAGGTACTCATTCAAATTGTCTAAATGCATTAGTTTGTCACCTAAGTAAGTGGTTAAGAGCGATAGGTAACATGGGGGCCTGAATGTAACCGAGTTTTCGGTGATCCATGTGAATTGTTACGCCAGATAATTCAACGCTGAAATTTTTAAATTCAGCTTTTATGCTGTCTTGACCTTGATGGCTTGTTTTAATGTGCTCTAAAGCTTGAGGTGACAATAGACAGGTTACAGGGATGTCTAGGGTTTGTTTTGGTTCTAAAGTTGTAGGTTCAATAGAGGCATTACCTATCAGGAAGCCGTGATCAGTGCAGACGATTTCTGCGTCCATGGCTGTTACGGTGATTTCGTTGTTTAATGGATTAGTAAATGTATACATTAATTTGACTGTGTTATTTTGGAAGAAAACCGGCTCATCTGAAAGAGCTGGAAGTGGAAAAGATATACCCGCAAGTTCAACATCATCTGCTGTATCTATGCCATCGACGCTGGCATTTAGCAGGTCATTAATTGTGGCCGGTATGACGAGGCCGAGGAGATTATCACGGTGTATGAGTACTTGCGTAGCTATTGGTGTGACGGTTATTAGAATGGAAAGCACTGTGAGTAAAATTTTAATCTTGTTCATTTTATTACGTTTGCCTTCTCTAAAGTTATGGCTATTTGAGGCTTACAGTCTATTATAGGTTATGCAGAGAGATTTTATTGGGTTTCTTCTGTTTTACAGTCCTGCTGCTGTTTGGATTCCTTATAAGGTGTGGAGATAACCTCTTTTACCTTGTTAGTAATAACGGGACCTAAACCGTTAACGGTCTTAGACCATTGCTCTACATTCATTAACGCATTAACTGGCGTTTGATATGCATCCAAGATAGCCGTGGCTTTTTCCCGTCCAATACTTGGCAGGCTGGCTACAAAATAAATTTGGGCATCTGACAATGTGGCACATTTCTTAAATGCATGCACAATAGGGCTTCGTTTTTCAACAATTTGCTCCTGCTTTGCGGCAGTGTAAAGAAAATCAACAGTTTCTTTATATGAACCCGTATTAATTATAGCAATACCATTTTTTGCCAAGTTAAACATAGCACCCCAAACGGCCTGAGGCTGAATACTACTGTACTTATAAACTACCGGCAAATAACCCTCAAGAACAAGTAAAGCCTTAGGATAAACGTCTTTTACTAGAAAAAGTTGCTCAAACAAATAACGCCTAGTCAATGTATAGACAAAGTCATTAACGGTTTTTCTCTCCACAGCACACTGATCAGAGAGGATATAGTCACCCTTATCTAGCATCTGAGTTTTAATCGTTACACCTTTTTCAATTAAACCTTTAACAATTTTTTGTGCACTACTAGCTTCACGACTATCAACAATTATTGTCGGCTCTTCACCTTTCTTTTTATCACCAATAAATGGAACAAGCGTCTCCATGCCAGACATAAAGCATCAAACTAAAGTTAACCTACACTCCCGCTTTATTTTTATTACGCTTCTAACAAAAAAAAGAGTTAATCATACCTAATGAGATATAATGGCTTATTAGCTTGCTTACGTCGCTCCTCAAGTGGCACATCTTTAATAGAAGTCGCCCGGCCCTTCTTAGAAGGTACTTGCTCAAAACCATTACCAGAACTGTAGCTTCTTACTTTTCTATTTTCGTTAATCGTACACCTACACCCAAACTAATCCACACGTCTCATTAAGATATAAAAAATTGTGACTAAACTTAGGTAACCACATTCAACAATAGCAATTACAGATTTCTTAATGAAATGTTTGCTCTCAATTTTTTGGTTTACTCAGTTATTAACCTTTTATATCAAGTTTCTTTAGCAAATTTTATGCATAAAGCTGCAGAGAACCATTTACAGTAAAACAAAAATTACACCAAAAACAAAACAAACCTACACTTTACCTCTCAACATATTTTGTGCCACTGATAAACGCCAAACCGTCATATCTGAAAGCAATGCTAAATCCTCGACATTAAAAAATTTACCAGAGGATTCATCAAAAAGCACGTTTGCTGTAGGTGGCAGCTCTTCATCAGCCCAAAGAATAAGTGTTAACGGTATGCCCGGTAAAGCTTCAATTTCAACTGAATAATCTCCATACTCAAGCTGCTTTCCACCCAACAATTCAGCAGCTCTAAGCAATTCCTGAGGGTTACTACCAAAGAGTTTTACAATAGAATCAACTACACGTCGATAAAACGCGTTTTCATAGGCATATCCACCAGAAAAATCCTTAAAAGTAACCAATTTACCAATCCTAACGTGCTTACCTGCAAAAGCGTACTTTACCAGTAACTCAGTGATTTGATTATACATAGTTGAATCCTTAATCGCTGGTGAGACGATTTTTTGTTGAAGAACATCTTGTAAATCGCCTGTTTGCAAGTTCAAACTAAACCCTAAAAAATGGAAAATATTTCCAGAGTCACTTGTTGCACATTTAAGCCTATCAAGAGCTTCCTGCGACAACTTCAAGAGAGTCATTGTTCACTTCTCCTTAATTTGGCAAAGTTTACGTTTAAAATATGGCAGAAAAATATTTAGACATTTTCTTATTATTGCATAATTTGTGTAATTCCAGCAGTAATTATCCAAGAAATAAAAGAACAGTATTAACAATAAAGCTACGAATAAAAATTCAATTATTCAAAAAAGCAATAATTTGTTTTTTAAAAAAATTAAAATGGAGGGTTTATAGACCCTTTTTGGTTACTTCTTTAACGGCGCCTGCTGCGACGGTTGTGCCCATGTCTCGGATTGCAAATCTGCCGAGTTCTGGGAATTCAGTGAATGCTTCGATTGCAATTGGGTGTAATGGTTCCATGCGTACCCAGGCTGCATCTCCTGTTTTTAGGAAGCTTGGGTGTTCTTCTGATACTTGTCCTGTTCTTGGATCAATCTTTTTGATTAATTCAACGAATTTGACTGCAATTTGACCTGTGTGATAGTGGAGTACTGGTGTGTAACCGGCTGCGATTGCTGTTGGGTGGTAGATGACGATAATTTGGCCAATGAATTCTTTTGCGACAGTTGGTGGATTGTCCACTGGACCTGCGACGTCTCCGCGGTGGACATCATTCTTTGCAATGCCTCTAACGTTTATGCCAATGTTGTCTCCTGGTTCTGCCATTGGTATGCTAGTGTGGTGCATTTCTATGGATTTGACTTCAGCAGTTTTGTTGGATGGCATAAAGATTATGTTTGAGCCTGGTTTGAGAACACCTGTTTCTACTCGGCCCACTGGGACTGTACCAATACCAGTGATTGTGTAAACGTCTTGGACTGGAACACGGAGTGGTTTGTTTGTTGGCTTTGCTGGAAGTTCTAGTTCGTCAAGGGCTTCCATTAAAGTTGGACCAGTATACCACGGCATGTTTTCGCTTTTCTTAGTTAGGTTGTCGCCTTTCAAACCTGAAACTGGAACGAAGTTGACTTTCTCAATCTTGAAACCGACCATGCGGAGCATTCTTGAGATTTCGTTTTTCATTTCGTCATAACGTTCTTTGCCCCAGTTAACTGTTGAATCGTCCATTTTGTTAATTCCTACGATTATCTGGCGTATGCCTAAGGTGAATGCAAGGAATGCGTGTTCACGTGTTTGACCGCCAGCGCCAATGCCTGCTTCAAATTCGCCTTTCTTGGCTGAACTGAAGAGAATAGCGGCGTCAGCTTGGCTTGCGCCTGTAATCATGTTTTTGATAAAGTCTCTGTGACCTGGTGCATCAATAACAGTCATGTTGTATTTCTTTGTTGGGAATTGTAGGAATCGAAGGTCAATGGTGACACCGCGTTCACGTTCTTCTTTTAGATTGTCAAGAACCCACGCGAAGTGGAACGTGCCTTTACCCATTTGTTCTGCTTCTGCCTGGTATGCGTCGATTGTTCTTTGATCGATAACGCCTGCTAGATACAGTAAGTGTCCTGTGGTTGTTGATTTGCCGTTGTCAACGTGCCCCATGATGATAATATTTAAGTGGGGTTTATCGGATTTGCTCATACTTTACTTCCTCTTTTAAATATTAAATATGGAATTTGTTAACACATCAGTCTTCCAATTATTAAAGGTTTATGCAGTCTCTGCAAAAGAATTAGACACCAATTAAGGGCATTTAGGAAACGTTTTGTTAGCTTGTTTGAATTTGAACACAAAACTGTCTAGCAAACAAAAAACGCAAACACAGCCTAATTTAGCAAGCAACACCATAAAAATGAACAAAGAATCTAACGAGTTGCCGAATTGTTTATTATTTCTCAAAAGAATAATAACTTGTAATAGAGATGTCTTTTTTTAGTCAAGAAATTTTAACAAGACTTATTGAACGTCTAGATCAAGGCTTTGAATTGCTAGAGCTAATTTTTGACGAGCAAGGCAACGTTGAAGATTTTGTGCTCTTAGAAGTTAACCCCGCCTATGAACGGCAAACGGGAATTAAGGCCTCGGATTTAATAGGTAAACACAAAAAGCAATGTACACAAACAGTAGAGCAGCACTGGTATGACTATGTTGAAAAAACAGCTAAAACAGGTAAACCCCTAAGTTATGAATATTACAATGATAAAGTTAGAAGAAATTTTGAAACTCAATTCATACCAGTAGCAAAAGACAAAATTGCCGTTTTATTCAATGATATTACTAAACGTAAAGATTTAGAACGTCAAATTCAAGAGAAAGAAAGACTTGCCGCTATAGGTGAAACCGCCGGTATGGTAGGACATGACATACGCAATCCTCTACAGGTCATAGTTAGCAATATCTATTTGTTAAAAAATTTTTTAATTTCTATGCCTGAAGAAATTTCAATAAAAAAAGACGTTACTGAAAGCTTAGAAGGAATAGAAAAAAACGTAATGTACATCAATAATATAGTGGCTGATTTACAAGATTACAGCAGAAAACTTGACCCCGAAATAATAGAAGTTGACAACCTCTATGGGGTAATTGATGGCTTTTTAAATAATATAGACATACCAAATAACATTGATGTTTTCCATTCATGTGACTTTGAGAATAAAGTCAAAATTGAGGTAACGTTTCTTAACCGTATCTTGACAAATTTAATTACAAACGCTATTCAAGCTATGCCAAACGGTGGCAGACTAGAAATAATTACCACCAAAAAAGAAGATACACTAATAATAACCGTTGAAGACACAGGTGTAGGCATCCCTGATGAAGTTAAGTCAAAACTATTCAGACCAATGATGACAACTAGAGCAAAAGGGCAAGGCTTAGGTCTATCTGTTGTGAAACGATTGGTAGAAGCTCAAGAGGGCGATATAGAATGTGAAAGTCAAGTAGGTAAAGGTACAAAATTCACAATAAAACTACCACTAAAAATGCAATAACAAAAAACAAAAATCCAACACAAATGTGTCCGAACACTCAGAAATAAAATTAGTTACAGGTGCCGTCTGGCAGATTATCCATTCCTCGCAGGTTGTTTAGAAATGCACATTTGGGAGCCTAAGCCCCATAGTACAGGACTAAAACAGAGCCATGCTAGTAGCGGTTATTCTGCCAAACGACATAATTCTTTCAGCAAATTACTATTAACTTAGAAGACAAATAAAAATTTGTGATTGAAATCTAACAACCACAACAAAAAAATGTTCTTAAAAATAGAAAGGAGGTTAGGCTTGTTCGCATTGTTTAAGCAATTTTTGCCAGCGTTCGTCAGTTACCTGTTGAATTTGGTCAATTATGTGCTTATTTTCTGGTTTAAACAAGTGGCGGAAACGGCCTTGATCTTTAAGGTAGTCTGTAACGGGTTTTTTCTTTTCTGGAGCTAAAGAGTACATTTTGCTTGGTGTTGATAGTGCACGTTTGCCGTTTGTTGCTTCCCATATTGGGAAAACGCAGGTTTCAACTGAGAGTTTTGAATATGCCATTGTCTTTGATGGATCAGTTCTCCAGCCACGTGGGCAAGGGGCAAATATGTGTAAAAATGCGGGGCCCTCAACTTCTAAGCCTTTTCTGACCTTGGTTAGCATGTCTTTCCAGTAGTAAGGTGTAGCAGTTGCAACGTATTCGAGTTCGTGCGCCATGATAATTTCAGTTATGGGTTTTTTCTTCTCAAGCTTACCAGGTATAGCAGTTCCAGCCGGCGTTGTTGTTGTAGATGCCCCTGTTGGAGTTCCACCACTTCTCTGGATACCTGTGTTCATGTAACCCTCATTGTCATATAGTACAAAAAGAAAGTCATGACCACGCTCAATAGCACCTGACAATGCTTGCAGACCAATGTCATAGGTGCCACCATCGCCTGCAATGGCAATAACATCAATATGTTCTTGCTTAATTTTACCTTTTTTACGCATCGCCTTAATTGCAGCCTCTATACCAGAAGCGTTTGCTGCGGCATTCTCAAAGGCAGTGTGAAGCCAAGGTAAACCCCAAGAAGTATAGGGGTATATTGAGCCTACAATTTCCATACAACCCGTTGCTTGAGTTACAATAGTTGGACCACGAGTTGCCTTCATTATCATCCGAAGCACAGTTGCCGGACCACATCCTGCACATGCTCTATGACCCGAAAGAAACAAATCAGGCTTAAGGGCAACATCTTTTGCAGTGAACTTCCAGTCTTGAGTTGTTGTTGTCATCTATTTTCCTCTCTACTCTTTTAATCCTAAATAGTGCACAATATCTTCGATTTGACCGCTTTTAGCTACCTGTTGCAGATTCTCAAAGACTTTTCGCAATCCAAGGGGGTTGCTGTCTCTGCCGCCTAAACCAAAAATGTAATTGATGATAAGTGGGTGTTGTTTGAGGTCAAATAGTGCATTGCGGACTTCAGCAAATACGGGTCCACCTAAGCCACCAAACGACATGCTTTTGTCCATGACGGCTAGGGCTTTAAGATGTTTAAGTGCATTTTGAAGTTGCTCAGCGGGGAACGGACGGAATGTGCGTAATCGTAAAAGCCCTGCTTTAATGCCTTCATTACGAAGCTCATCAATGAGCACTTTTAACGTGCCTGCTGTTGAGCCGACAACGACAACGGCAATTTCAGCATCATCTAATTTGTAAGTGTCAACAAGACCATCGCCGTAACTTCTGCCAGAAAGTTTAGCATAGTTAGCGTTGACTTCTTGTATTTTTTTAAGCGCGTTTTTCATAGCTTCTTCTTGTTGACGTTTAAATTCAAAGTAATATGTTGAAGAAACATTTGGCCCCATGGTCATTGGATTGTCGGGGTCAAGTTTGAAGGGTACTGTTTTTCCTTCATGATTCATAACCATTGGTAAAACGCGTTCGCCGACAAACTGTTTTACTACCTCATCGGGCAAAATGTTAACGTTTTCCAATGTGTGACTAATTGTAAAACCGTCTAAACCTACAATAATAGGTAAAGAAACATCTGGGTCCTCTGCGATTTTGAATGCTTGAATAATTGAATCATACGCTTCCTGAGCGTTTTCAACGTAAATGTGAAGCCAACCGCTGTCACGTTCTGCCATGCTGTCTGAGTGATCACCATGAATGTTTATTGGTGAGGATAATGCACGGTTTGCAACGGCCATAACTACGGGAGCTCGTGAGCCTGATGTAACAAAGAGAATTTCATGCATCAACGCTAAACCTGCTGATGCACTCGCCGTAAATGTTCGTGCACCTGTAGTTGATGCTGATAGGGATGCAGATATTGCACTATGTTCAGATTCAGTGCAGACAAATTCTGTTTGTACCTCACCGTTTGCAACATATTCACTAAATTTTTCAACTATAATTGTCTGTGGAGTAATTGGATAAGCAGCAACAACATCAACATCTGATTGTTTAGCTGCAAACGCAACTGCTTCGTCACCATTAAAAGCTAAAAATTTCTCTGGTTTACCTTGTTGTTGAGCCATGTTTATTCCTCTTTTTGATCTGCAGGCATTTTCATTGTAAGTGATTTTGTTGGGCATTCGTTAGCGCATATTCCGCAACCTTTACAGAAAGTAAAATCGAACTCGATTTTTCCAAGGTCAGGTCTCCATCGGACGGCTCCTTCAGGGCAAAGCATTACACAAGTTAGGCAGCTAACGCATTTTTCAAGATCATGCACAGGCATGTATGTTTTCCAATCACCAGTTAAGAAGCCTGTGCTTGATTTTGGACTTACGGCTGCTATAGATAGTTCTTTCCAGCCTTTTTCTTGTTTACTACTCATACGAATTTTACCTCATTGAATGCCTCTTGCACAACAGCAAAGTTTTTCTCTGCTAAATCTGGTCTAAAGCGAGTCTTCAAAGTCTTCTCTATACCCTCTAAAGAGACTATTTCTGTTGCTTTAGCAACAGCACCCAAAAGTGCAGTGTTTGTCATTGGAGCACCTAAAATTTTTAGGGCTATTTCTGTTGCAGGTACCGTCCAAACTTTGCCATGAGTTACATGTAAAGTTTGTTTTAATACCGCCGGGTCTTCGTTTGAGTTAATTATTAAACAATTATCATCCTGATTCAATCCTGCAGTCACAGGCACAGTTTTTAGTAATGTGTTATCAAGCACTATAACAATGTCTGGATCATAGACTGCACAGTGTAACCTTATTGGTTCAGTGCTAATTCTAGTGAAAGCAGTTACGGGGGCGCCCATTCTTTCTGGCCCAAATTCAGGGAAAGATTGGATATATTTACCTTCGTCAAGAGCGGTTCTTGCTAACAATTCGCTGGCAGTCCAAGCGCCTTGGCCGCCTCTGCCATGCCATCTGAACTCGATCATTTTTTTCAGTAATAATCCCTTCTAAATCTTTGGTGATCGTGTCAACATTTGAAAGCAGGATGGCGCCGCTGAAAGGACTCGAACCTTTGACCTACTGATTAACAGTCAGTCGCACTACCGAGCTATGCAACAGCGGCAAGCCTGATTCTATTTCACATACTCCTCCATCATTATATTTAAGCTTTCGCGCATTAGCTATTCTATCTGTTTAACTTTGTATCGTGCAATTGAGGCAAATCCTCTGTAAAATTCCCGCATTAACTTATTATACCACTTACCTTTAAACGTCCAATCAATCAAGTTGTCAACCCATTTAAAATCGTGTTCCGCACATTGAATCATTAACTCGCGATGTTGCTTATTCATTTTGGTATCTTTAAACCAGTCCTCGTCTGTTAAACGACCAAGGGGAACAAAAAATAAAGGCACAATTAAACTACGCATGCCTTTTAAATCATCCATTAACTCCTGAGTTCTAATAATATCATCTTCCGTTTCATCAGGTAATCCAACAATCAAAGTTCCAGCTGGAACTAAGTTATGATCATGCATCAACCCCATACCCTCCACCACAACATCATGCCACTCATCTGCCTTAAACGGATGAGCCTTAGTAGGCATAATTTTTTTAGCAACCTCAGATGAGCCCGTTTCGATACCAATTTCAACCCCCCACCAACTCTGCTTTTGAAGAATAATTTCTGAAAGGTCATGAAACAATTTAGGATTTGAAGCTACTGCTGCAAGTGAGCAGTGACTCCAGCTGATGCTTTCACAGCGACTAACTATTTTTTTATGCAACTCAAGTAGTTTCTCAGGGTTAGGCGTTGTCGAATTTGAACCATAAAGCATTACATCCTCAGCATGTATACAGGCGCCTTTAACACGTCCAGATTTTAAGTTAACATCTAATTCACGCTCAATCTTCTCCATAGGATACCAACGTAACGGTCGCAAGGTAACATTACAAAATTGGCAGCCTCGACAACAACCACGTCCAATCTCTATCAAACCATTAACCGAAGGCTTCACAATGTCAGGAATTTCATCAAGTTTAGGTATTTCTCCAACGCCTACCTCATAATAACTTGGAAGATCCTCCCCATTTAACGCGGTACGGACAAGTTTACTTATGACTTTTTCTGCTTCCCCTTCAACTATGCAATCAATTCCAAAATCTTTTAGGGCTTTTTCTCGGTAATGAAACTGCCATGCACCAGGTCCACCGACAATTACCTTTAACCCATTGCTTTTTGCTTTTTTTATCTCAGGATCAAGCATTAATTGCTCGAAGTATTTGGCAAGAAAGGGCTTCTTTTTAAATAGTGCAGCAAGGGTACTTGATGCTGGTCCTAACCCAAAAGGATCCATAACATGGATTCCGAGAACTTTTGCATCTTTCAAGTTTTCTTTTAAATGTTGTGGGCTTACTGTGGCGACTTTAAAGCCTTCTTTTAAAAGTTGAGCTTCAGTTTTTCTTAACCCATAAGGTGCTGTTTGAGGAGCACCAAATTTATCTGTTTTTAAGGATGGAAAAAACAGGTAACTAAATAACCAATCAGGAATAAAATTAGGTGGAGCACAAGTACCAAACCCTAAAAACTCGTTGCTGTGGTAATCACTCATTAATGTTTTATCAGCTGTAAGAAGTATTTCCGCCATTTTCAAGCTTCCTCTTTAGCTGTAGCGTCCTTTTAAAAGATAAATAAGTAAGAATTTATTCTGTTGAAAGAAAGAAATAAAGGTATTGCTATGGGATTAAACGGTACTTAGCAACATTCTTTGTTTGTTTAGCATCATCATTTTTTTGTTTAGCTAAATGCAGTTATATGTGTACTGTCCTTTTTCGTCAATGCCGTAGAAGTCTGCAAAAGATATATCCCATACTGGTTTTTTTAATTTACTTATGTCCACTTCGTTTTTGATTAAATATTGCCATATGCCGCTATGGGCGATGTTACCTTGTAAGATAGCGCCAATAATGGAGCTATTTCTTAAAATAATCTTCTGATAACAGGTGTGACTTTCTCTTATGAGTGTTGTATCGTCCTTCGTTGGGTTTATGTTGCCTACGGATACTGTGGGTAAATTGAAAAAGTTTATTGTATTTTTAGCTGTAAATGTGTCGGTGAATTGTGTTTTTATTCCGCACATGTTTTTTGCAACTACTTCGCCTTGTTTTACAGCACATGACCAGATTCCACCAAGTGCTGTTACGTCACCTGCTGCATAAACATTTTCGCAGGATGTTCTAAGATACTGATCTACCTTTACGCCCTGTTCACATTTAACGTTGCTTTCCTCTAAGAATTTAACGGAAGGTTTAACGCCGGCTGCCATAATTATCATATCACATGTCAAGTTTTCTCCGGTTTCCAATATGACGTGTGTTATCTCGCCTTTTTCGTTGCTTATAGTGTTGGTTATTTTGCTATTTAATTTAAAGTTGCATCCGTTTTGTTCAAATAATTTTTGATAAACGGTTGCAGTAGCAGAATCCAAATTTAAAGGCATAATTTGAGGTACCATTTCAATAACTGTAAGGGTTTTTTTTAACTCTAAAAGAGCGTATGCAATATCAAGTCCAACTAGTCCGGCGCCGATAATGATGATTTTTTTAGCGTGTTTTGCTTTTTCACGAATTATCTCTGCGTCTGTTAAATGTCTAAATCCATATACATTAGTTGCAGTTCTAAATTTGCCCACATTAGGAATAACTGGGTCAGACCCTGTTGCGATAAGTAGTTTATCATAAGAAAGTGTCGTATCCTGTAGCAGAATGCAGTTGTTTTTTGTGTCAACTCTGGTAGCGCATTTTCCTTTATGCCAGATAATATTGTTCACAGAGAAAAAGTCGTCAGAAACAAAGTTTAAGCTGGAGATATCTCGGTTATTTTCAAGGTATTTATGTAGCATACATCGTGAATAAATGACATCGTCTGATGAAACCATGATAATTTCGTCGTCTTTGTTTATGCTTCGTATGGTTTTTGCTGCTGCTATACCTGCAGCGCCGCTGCCAATAATTACGTGTCTCATTTTTTATACTTCCTTTATGTAAATTGCCTCATTAGGGCAAGCTCGTACACAATTGGGGCCTTCTTCGTCTTGTATGCAGAAATCGCATTTTATTACAAAAGTTTTTGTTTTGTCATCAGGCTTTAAAATTCCAAAAGGGCAGCTCATAATGCACATAAAGCAAGAGGCGCATTTTTGTTTATCGTAAATTACAAGACCGTTTTTTGTATCTTTTGTCATTGCGCCGCTCATACAAGTTGATGTGCATTCAGGATCGTCACAATGTCTGCAAAATAAAGGAAAATAATTTCCGTGAATGTCTGTATTGATTGAATTTCTTGATTCATTCTCTGCATTAGCCATATCTAAGTCATAGATACTTCCTTTATCGGGGCGGTGAGCTTGCATACAGGCTATATAGCAATTTTTGCAACCATTACATTTTTCACGGTCAATTATTATTCGCTTTATTTGTAGCACCAGCTCTAAATGTTTAATGCTTTTCTTTTTTCTACGATGATGTTTTCTAGTATGTTTGCGGATTCTTTAGCGTCAGAGTTTATAATTACCTGTCCGCCTGTCAATTGTTTCATGTCTTCTGTTAACACTTTGACTGCTACTTTACTTCCTGTAACAAACGGGGGTAATCCTAGATGTAGGGGTAATCCAAGTGCTAAGCCAAATGCTCCGTCAGCTAAAGCTTGTTCTTCTAACCATTGAGGAGCTGATAATACCAAGGGCAGCTGTGGCAGGTCAACGTTAAGGATTTTAGCTAATTCGACAGCGACCATTTCTAAGCGGCCAATTGCAAGACAAGGTCCAAAATTCAAGACGGGTGGGATGCCAAGTTTCTGGCAGACAGCTTTTAGTTTAGGTCCAGCTAGTTCTGCAGCTTCAGGGGTCATTAAGCCACAGTTTTCGATTCCTCCAGAAGAACAACCGGCTGTTAGAACTATGATGTCTTTAGCGATTAATTCTTTTGTAAGTTCAACGGTAAGTACATCATATCCCCCAGCGGTGAGATTGGAACATCCCACTACTGCTGCAACGCCTTTAATTTGTCCTGATGCTATTAATTCAACTAAAGGAGTCCAGCTTCCTCCCAAAAAGTCTTTTAAAGAAACCTCGCTAACGCCGGTAAGAGTATTGTCATTGCCGTGGTCTTTTAGAAGGTTAAGTGAAATTTGTGATCTACGTGTTTTATATGTTTCAAGGGCTTCATCAATGATTTCACTGCTAACTCGTTCTTTTTCTTTAAAAATAAATTCTTTCATTTCAGCGTTGGCTTTTTTTGCAACACTGTCTAAGCAGATTTGTTTTATTTTTAATGTTTCACATATTGATTCAATGCCTGGAAGAGTGCAGTTAAATTCTGAAAGCACTACATCAATAGCACCGGTAGCTAAAATTGCCTCGCTAGCATAATTATTACCTGCATGTCCTTCAAATAAGCCAGTATAATGCACGCCTCTTAATTGCAAGTCTTGACCTACGCAAGTACAGCCAACTAGCCTGAAGCCTTTTGCTCCTGCTGCATTCGCCCGTTTAATTACGTCTTCTTGTATGAGGCTCTTTTGCAAATGAGCAAACAGAGCATGTTGATGTCCCGTAATCATTATGTTAATGTATTGAGGGTCAATGACGCGTAAGCCTACAGGAGCCATTCTTATTGCAGGTTCTCCCAAAAGGACGTCATTTAAAAGATTTGTAAGTGTTAAACCATACAATCCCGTAGAAATACCCAAACGTAAGCAATCTATAAGCATATCTACCGGATCAGAGTTAAGGTTTGTAGATGATTTTACAATTCCTTTAAAAACTTCTGATTTTGCTCCACCAGGTAAAATGCCAAGTTTTTGCCAGTTTTGATAACGTGGAGCATATGATATTTTTTGTACTAATTGCATTTGCTCAAAGGCAGGTTTGTAAATATCATCTAATATGGCATCAGCAACTTTTATTGCCTTTTCATAGATGTCATTTTCAACAATATCAAACATATTGCATAATCGGTCAAGTGTTTTTAGCCCTTTTAGCTCGCCTTTAACCAATGCTGTGTTCTTCAAGTTTCTTGCAGCATTTTCTACAACATGAATATAACATCCTGAACCTGCCGCTACAGCTCTTAAAAAGTTCCTTACAACAATAACATCAGAGTTAGCTCCACAAATTCCTCTTGGTGAAGAAGGAGTAATGCGGCAGGGGCCATTAGCACAAAGTCTGCAGCAAACGCCCTGTAATCCAAATCCGCATTTTATCTTTTGAGATTCTACTCTATGGTGTGAAGTTTCTAATGGTAACTTGGCAATAAAATCCTCAAGCACTTTATCGGCACTTTTACATGTTATACATCCACAATGTTCATTCATGTTTCTCTCTTCCGTTATATTGACCATTTAGCGTATTGTGTTCTTACGGTAAATTGTCTAAATACATAAATCTTAGAATAAAATTTTCATGTAAACTATTTAAAAATTTCGGCAATTTTTTCTGGCAATTTATCAATAAATACTTTTTTTGAAACATGTTGACTTAAATATATCTAATCGCATAATTGAGTAGTAGACTGGCATCCATTAGACAGAACCTACCACGATGATATTCATAGAAGCAAAACCACTTCTTGACCTTACGTGCACGACGAATCATATAGTACAACGCAGACCTGCATACCAAAACAAAACAACACAACTGACATACCAATCAACATGAACGGCTACAAAGACAGATTCTCTCGTAGCATATCCATTGGCTTGCGACGTTTTTGCCTGCTTGGCTGCTTTGAGGCGTATTCTTTCTGTAGCATGAACTTATGTACGGTGTTGTGAGAATGTAAAGAGATTGCGTGAGGACTGCTTTTAACTACAGTACTGCTCTATCAAAGTACGGCAGATATTTGGTGGTTTCGTATTTCTCCTGTATCTCCAAAGATACTAACGTGATAACCAACAATCATTCGTTCCATACCGGCATAGGTTATTTGAATTTCCCAAATTGGTCTAGAATCCAGATAGCATGAACTGTCTGTGATTATTATTACGCGGTTGTTTTCTTTGGCGTATTCTTGGGCAATGGACCATGCGATTTCAATTGCCTGATCGATTGTGATTTTAACGTTTTCTTCAGTAGCATTTGGTGCCCAAGGAGGTGTTATAATCCTCATTTGGCCGTGTTGCCAAATTTCTTCAGTATCTGCCCATACTGTAATCTCGTAAGCACTACTTTGAATGACATAATCTGTGCGAACGTCAGCTTTTACAGCTTCAAATTCAACCTCTATTAACCAATAAGGTCGGGTGGATTCTTTAAGAGTAGTTTTTGTGGTTGTTATAGTGTAGTTGTTTTCTTGGGCGAAAGTTTGGGCAAGAGAAAATGCTATGTCAAATACGTTTTCGTTTGTAGGAGCAGCACTATTAGGTGACGAATCCTCATTTACAGGAGCGTCACTCTTAGATGGCGAATCCTCAGTTATAGGAGCAGCACTATTAGGTGACGAATCCTCATTTGCAGGTGTGCCACTATTAGGTGGCGAATTTTCACCTTGCTTGTTGATTGTTAAACCCACAACTACACATAGAGAGATAATAATGATGATAACTGAGAGCAGCATAATCAGAGTATAGCCGAGTTTTTGTTTTTCTGCACTATTTCTCCACTAATAAGCCCTTGGTGTTATTACTTTTAAAAGTGTCGCATAAATTCTTACGTATGGTAATACACTTACGAGTTAGAAGTGAATATATAAAACTTGAACTGAGACCCAAATATTTCCCGAATATTTACAACTTCCATGAAAGTATTCTTCCGGTTTGAAAATATAAAATATCTGTATTCGCTCAAACCAAGTCTAACAAATATTCCCGGCTGTCAAAGAATCGGATGCCGTCAACATGGGGCGTTATGTCATCTCTATTGTAAATGAAGCCCAATTTATTAATCACTTTAGCGGAGGCGAGGTTTTCTTTCGCGTGGCCACCGACAACTTTCTTAATTCCGAGGTTGACGACGGCGAATTTAAGAATAGCTTTCATCGCCTCGGTGGTATATCCGCGATTCCAATGCGTTTTCATGATGTTGTATCCAACTTGGAATAACTGCCAGTTATTTTCCCAAATCAACCCGCCTGAACCGAACAGCTCGTCTGTCTCCTTTAGCACAAAACCCCAAATATAGTTGACGTTCGGAATAATGTTGCCTTCCGAATCCAGTTTCCATGCAATCTCTTTCAGCCACTCTATCGTTTCGTCAATGGAACGATGTGGGAGCCAACTAACGTACTTCGCCACGTCCAGATCACCTGTCCATCCGAAAAAAGCCGTATCCGCATCAGCGAATGTGAGTGGCCTAAGTATCAGTCTTTCGGTTTCTATCGTGATTTTCAACTGCTCATCCTCTACATTATATAAACTATCATACCTGCGTTCCACTTTTCATCAGGCAAAGGTCATGCGTATACTCCCGCAAGGCTCTTTTAAAGTAGACTTTATCCTTTAATTGTACCCCGTGTTCAAACATTGGCTCATCATAATGCTCAAGGAAATAGTTTTCTATACGGTGTGAAAACACAAAGCCGTTGCTTTCGTAAAAAGGCACGATAATAGGAGTGTCGCCTGTTCCAACGATCATAGTTGTGCCCTTATCTTTATAGTAATCACAAACGTGATTGATTAAATATCTGGCGTATCCTTTACCTTGAAACTGTGGATATGTGGCTAAACTTTGCATCTCAAAGGTACCGTTTCCCTCATCGGTTACAACGCAAATACTTCTTAAGCTGTCGTCATATAATGCAAAAAGTACGCCTCTATCCAAATATTTATCAATCATATCCTCCTGCGCGTCGGCTAAAAGCAGTAAATCAAGAAAGTCTTTTTTGTTATCGTTGATTATAACGACATTCAAACTAAGGCCTCATGTCCACTACATTAATGTACATTACATTAATTTTTTTTCTACACGCATTTTTCTTTCGCTTATACTGCAATGACGCCCATATAGGTAACATGGCCGCATTATGAAAAGCATTAATTACACCCTTTTTGTAATTAGAGACCATTTTAAGGAATTTAAAAAGTTGCTAATAACATGGTGCCCAAAAATGCGGAATTTAAGATCATGTGAAAAGTGAAACAAAAACTAACCGCCATCATACGGTACATAAACGACTTATCATTTCGCACCATTGCACAACTAATGAGTGTAACTGCAACAACGGTTCTAAAATGGGTAGCAAAGTCTAAGTGGCGATGATTAGATCAAAACCATAGTCATGTTGTAGAAAAACATGTTATGATTCACCTGTGAACTTGACGAGTTGATCCTTGTTTAATCCAATTCCCGGTTCAGCATCTAGTCTTTTCGCTACTTTACCTTCCTTAAATAGTAATACAGTTGGATAATACTCTATGCCGTATTTGTCACATAATTCCGGTTTAAAATCAATGGGTATACTCATGCATTCGTCAGGACTGGCTTGGGCATATTCTGTAAATATTGGTAGAAATCGCTGAGAAAAAGGACACCATGTTGCATAGAACAGCACATATGCTTTATCTTTGGTTTCCAGTGCTACATCAGTATTTTCTTCGGTTAGCTCATTTGTTCTTTTTGTCAATTTTTTCACCTCTTTGTCTGGTCTTCGTCTGGATAATGGCTGCTGTCGCAAAATGGTTTATTTGTAGATTTGCCACAGCGGCATAGTGTCAAACGGTTTCTAATCTCATAGGGTTTGCCGTCGGCACTGTAAACGGGAATGCCACCCTGAATCCAAAGCGGTCCATCCCGTCCGATAAAGGAATCATTGATTAACCCAATCACTTGATCTAGTTTTGGCTCAACCATCTTACTGGTTTCTTTATCAATAAGGACAATTCGTCCTGAAGGGCAGTCGCATCCGTTTTTTGTGCAGTTCTCTTTGATTTTGGTGTCACTGGTCTGTGCTATTTGATTCCAGATATCGCCACCTCTATGACAGAATCGTGCGGAAGCACAGAGAACCTCAGCGTCTTTAAGAGCTAATTTTGGTCCTTCTATGGTTTTTGCCATCTTTTCAAATAGGGTGTTATCGCTATTTTCTGTGCCGTCGAAATGGTTTTTGAAGTGAGTCCCATCACAGAAGGGTTTATTGGCTGTTCCGCCACATCGGCATAGAGCATAGTTGGGTTGACTTTCGAGTTTTCCGGCAATCATCCACTCTGAGGGTGTCATAGAGTTGTCGCATTCGATAATCATATGATAAAGAGGGAAGTCTCCTAAAACCATGTAGGGACCGTTTTTGGTAACTTGGATTTTTCCATTTAACTTTGTTTGGTCTGTCTTTTCCATATTTTTCCCATCTGCCGGATTAGACTTTTAATTTTCGTATATTTGCATGTGGTTTTCTGTGGCTAAAAACTATTTGTGTTTATCACATGTAGACACATGAGGTTATAGAGTGCGATTTTTAGATGTTATAGCAATCGGTTAGTCTTTAAACCACATTTATTACTACAGTAAGAATCTTCCTCAATAAAAGTCTCCTTAGCAGCTAGTTGTAAATCTTAACCAAGTAAAAGAATGGATAAGAAAAAGAGGCATAGCAGTATGCATAGAACCATAAAACAACAACCCCATCACCGTGTTCACCATAAACCTCAACTGCTGCCCCAAATCTGCCAAAAATTCAAGCATCTCTAAGAAGAAAAACACAACTCAAATCGGAAATGACAAATTCAAACGCGGCCCCACCACGTATCATAAATCTTTTCAAGCATGTCCATTAACATGCAAGCGACTATGTCTCGTTCAAAGGAGTTGTTATATTCTAAAAAGTAAAATATGGGAACCCTTTAGTAGTCGTTTAGGAAAGGTAGTATTATCGGGAGTGTAGCTATGAAGTTTAGTGTAGTGGTTGAAAAGGATGTGGATGGGTATTATGTTGCTTCGGTTCCAGAGTTGCCTGGGTGTCATACGCAAGCTAAAACTTTGGATGCAGTGATGGAGAGAATTAAAGAAGCTATTCAATGTTACTTAGAAGTAGAAACTGGCGATATAGAAAATCGCGGTTGCAATGAGCTGATAGGTGTTCAGTTCGTTGAGGTCCACGCATAAATGAGTCTAAAGCCGCAACCAGCAAAAAAACTAATTAAAGCACTCACCAAAATAGACTTCAAAATTGTTCGAACACATGGGAGTCAGGTAATTCTAAAGCACCCCGATGGCAGATTAACAGTAGTTCCAGTGCATGCAGGAGAAGAAATAGGTAGTGGACTTTTAAACAAGATAATCAAAGACACAGGGCTTTCAAAAGAAGAATTCATGAAATTACTTTAAAACCTATCGAATTCGATAGGTTTAAACTAGACTTATACAACTACTGCTTCCATAAACCCAAATACTCACTGGTATTTCGAGCACGCATCAATTATTAATGACAATAAACTCGTCATCAGCATTCTTATACTTCGCAATATCAGTCAGGCTGATAAAATCATCCTCGCAGTACCTTTTGATAGCACCGTTAGTTTATATCGTGATGTGAATCAATAGACATAAAAATTGCTTTAGTAAGATGTATTGTATGGGCAAGTTTCGTTTGGATGTTTTTAATGTTCAGCCGCCTCATTTGTATAGGGGGGGTGTGGAGAGGCGTATAAATGAAACTATGTGTCGTCTTGCAGATCAAGTGGATATTACGGTTTATAGTGGTACAAAGGCTGGTTTTAAAGCGCCTGTAGTTTTAAATGGTGTAAATTTTGTTCCTCTTAGGTCTACTGATAGAGTTTATCCAGTTGATAATTTGACGTTTAATCGGTCTGTGTCTAAGACTGGTTTTGGTGCTGATGTTTATGAGGTGCATAATGATAGTGGTTATGGGCTTCTTAAAGTGTTTAAGAAGCAGGCGGTTAAAAAATCGTTTATTCACACCATTCACGGTGTGTTAGCCGATGAGTTTGAACAGTTAAAGTTAGATGATCATTTGTCTTTTCGTGGTAGAATTGCTAATCGTTTCATGGCGCGTCTTGCTAATTTGGAGAGGGAAACGGTTAAGCATGCTGATTTGATTGTTACTATAAGTAAATATTCTTTTGAAAAAATGCAGAAATATTATAATGTTGACCCGTCAAAGGTGCGTATAGTGCCCAATGGAGTTGACATAGAGAAGTATAAGTCCGTAGAAAATCAAGCGGCAGTTAAGCGTCAGTTTGGTTTAAAAGAGTCAGCTGTGGTGCTTTTTGTGGGCAGTTTGATACCTCGTAAAGGCTTAATGTTTTTGGTAAAAGCAGCTAAGCAGGTAGTTAAAACATATCCAGACACGCAGTTTGTAATTGTTGGAGAAGGCCCATTAAAAGCACAGTTGATAAGTAGCGTGGTTGCAGCTAAATTAATGGATAATTTTACCTTTAAGAGTGGATTAACTGAGGAGGAACTCTCTGCATTGTATGGTTGTTCGGACGTGTTTGTTTTGCCATCAATTCAAGAGGGTCAAGGCATTGTGCTGCTTGAAGCGTCAGCGTCAGAGAAGTCTGTGGTTGCTTTTGATATTGGCGGTGTAAATGAAGCAGTTATCAACGGTGAAACAGGTTTGTTAGTTAATCGTGGAAATAGTGAAGAGTTAGCGGAAGCATTACTGAAACTTTTAGGTGACTCCAATTTGCGACAAACACTAGGGTTAGCTGGACGACGGCTCGTTAGAGAAAAATTTACATGGGATATTTGTGCCCAAAAAATGCTCAAAGTTTATCAGGAAAAAATACACCCTCTCAAATAGGGATGTAAAAGTTAAAAAATTGCCGGTTGATTTTTATGTGGTTGTTGAGGGGTTGGTTTGGGCAGAGCCTGTTTTTCTTTTTCCGTATCGGTATGCAATGATTGCTATGGGAATTGTAAGGATACATACTGTAACAAGGACAATGATAAGTAAGTTAGATGACCAAGAGTTCTGCTGTGGTGGGTTGTAAAAATCTGATGTTGATGGTGCAACTGATGTTGGTTTTATAGTGGGCTTTGAGGTTCCAGGTTTATCTGATGACTTAGGCAGAGTTATTGAAAAATCAGTAAACACACTTCCTTCACCCTCAAAAACCCCATCATAAAATGACCACTCACCTCGATAAAAGTATCCTGTTACTGCTTGAATACGAAAATCTATCACTGTACTCTCCCATAAAACATATATGTGCTCTAGATCACCACGCTCTCTTCCATCATATGTGAAAGTTATAACCGTATAAGCAGAGTCTGACTGATATAACGCAAGACTTGGAAGGGCCTTATTTCCCCAAGGTTCATCATGAGACAACGCTTTCAGAAAAACAGTATAATATATGTTAACAGTATTGCCATCTTTATCGATGTATGGTATGAATGAACGATTTTTAATGGTTATAACTATAGATCCATTTATTGAATAGTAACCTGGGATGGAATATATGACTTCGCCCGTATAGGGATTGGTATGGTCTGTTGGCGGATGCCAAATAGGGTGGTTCTGTATTTCTACAGAAACTTCAGGAGCAGGCATAGGATTAGCAGGCACCGTTACAGGAGCCATACAAGACTCAACCAACAACAAACCCGAAACAGCTACAGCAAGAATCAGTGTTAACACAAACTTTTTACCCAAACCAAACATAATAGCTCACTCCCATATTTGATACTGAAATGGGAAACACTTTTCTCATATATACAGATATACCCAATTTCACACCTAATTCCAATAAATAAGCTCGGATGGTTGAAGGAAACGCTAAAAAGTGCAAATTTGTTGTATAATGTTAGATGTGTTGATGCACAACTAATTTAAGGTCTTAAGAGGGAGTGGGCGTATGGGCGATAAAAACATCAAACTCTTTGAAAATAAGCGTGTTCGTACAGTTTGGAATGAGGAAAAACAGGATTGGATTTTCTCAATTGTTGATATTTGTGCTATATTGACTGATCAGCCTACACAGCGTGGGGCCAGTAATTATTGGGCGAAACTTAAAGAACGTCTTAACGCAGAGGGTGCAAATGAACTGCTGACAAATTGTCAGCAGTTGAAAATGCTTGCTGAAGATGGTAAAATGCGCCTTACCGACGTTGCGGATACAAAGCAGGTTTTACGTTTAGTCCAGTCTATTCCTTCGCCCAAGGCAGAGCCTATTAAAATGTGGTTGGCAGCTGTTGGAAAAGACCGCATAGAGGAAACAATCGACCCTGAACTGACTATTGACCGTGCTCTTGCTACATATTTAAGGAAAGGTTACTCGCGTGAATGGATAAACCAGCGTTTACAAGCTATTCAGGTAAGAAAAGAATTAACTGACGAGTGGGACGATCGCGGCGTAAAAGGTGGCGAATACGCCATTTTGACCGATGAAATAACTAAGGCCTGGGCGGGTTTGACGACAAGGCAGTATAAAGTTTTTAAGGGCTTAAAAAAAGAAAATCTGCGCGATAACCTGTCTATGTTGGAATTGACCCTTAATCAGCTTGCAGAGGTAACTACGACGGAGATTTCAAGAGAAGAAAAGCCGGATACTTTTGAAAAAAATAAAGACGTTGCAAAACGGGGTGGGAGCGTTGCCGGAGTTGCGCGGCAAGCTGTTGAGACTCAGATAGGCAAGCCGGTTATAACCTCAAAGAAGGCTGTTGATTTTTCGCAGCTCCTTGCGGATGTAATTGAGTATAAAATCGCCAAAGACAACAAAGACAATGATAAGGAATAACTTGTTCTGTCCTTTCGTTTGGTTGTGTGTTCACAGAGAGGACTTTGACAGAAGCGGTGCTCTTGGCAGAGAATCGCGGTAGGTCAAAATCATTTGATCATGTCAAAAATTAAGGGGTAAAATACAACTAACTATAAGGGAATTTAAAAATATGTAAAAGAAAGCGGTTGATTGTTGTTTATGAAGTGGTGGTTGTTGGGTTAGTTTGGGTGGAGTTGGTTTTTCTTTTTCCGTATTGGTATGTTAGGATAGCTATGGGAATTGTGACGAGACATACTGAGGCAAGAACAATGATAAGTAGGTTATGTCCAAGGGTTTTGTTGTGATGGTGGATTGTATGGGTCTGATGTTGGTGGTGTACTGGGTGTTGTTGATGTGTCTGGGGTTTCTGGACTGGACGGCTCACCATTTGATGGTGTAGA
>WRJX01000080.1 GCA_009778385.1 Candidatus Bathycorpusculum sp.
GTGCGGAGGGTGGGATTTACCTGCTTGGGTATGATGCCCATCCTCAAAGTCAGAAACTAAACTTTGAGGATTCATAACAAACACTAAAAATAGAGCACCGTTTACACCTAATAAGTATTTGCGTCACAGCCTCGAGCGGGCTTAGCCTGTTTGATAGCAGAGCCTGTCCCCAAAATCACATCTTGATTTTGAGGATTCATGATAACCACTAAGAAGAAAAATAAATCAACGCATACATAAGGCTTTCACCGCTTATCGACATATTAACAAGGGCGCACCAAATGCTCTGGCAGGGATTTGTCGGCCTGTGTGCGGTGCTCTTCCTCAAAACTATAACTTTGAGGGTTCATTTTAAACACTAAAAAACTAGGAGTGCTTACAGCTAATAAGCCTTTGTGCCACAGCTTCAGACGGCAACTGTTTGGGTACAAAACTTGCACCAAAAACGTAGCATAATTTTGAGAATTCACATCAAACTAAAAGAGAAACAAAGCAACTTATACATAATAAACCGCCACAACATAGTGAAATTACAACCTCGTTTCTGCCAAATATGAAGAATTATCAACTCAGCCAGATTCAGTAATATTTATTAAGATATGCATTAACAGATTATGTGGTGACCTATAAAATGGAACATTCGACCGAAAAGTTTGAAAATGAAACATCCGTTGCATGTATGAGTGAACTGTTTGTGGATATGGATGCTGAGTCGTTTTACAAGTTTAACTGGCGTCTGTATATAGATGACGAATTTCGAGCAAGTTTCTACGAGAATCCAAAGAAAGCACTTGAGCAAGCGAGTTTAAACAACATAACTCCGCATGGCAATCTCAAGAAAATCGAGCCACTTACAAGTGAAGAACACGAAATCCTACAACTCCTAAACAACCCCGCATATAAACCCATGCGAGCAGAAGAATTCAGTTATGTACAGATTACTGGTGTAAAGCCTGCGATCGAACTGTTCATCCTCGTCACACCAATTGTCGTGGTGATTGGCGCTCCTGCAGACATAGCAACTCAATTGCCAGAGATTTTACGGAAAAAAGAATAACTATCAGAGGCGATTTATGCCTCTTAAAACACTTTTTTTATGCTGTTTGCACGACAAACACAGGAAACAAGCCTCAGTTTCGCAAGTGCTCTCTTTTGAAAGTCGCAACACCAAAACATTGACCTAAATGACTAAAGAATCAAACCCCCATAAACACCATCAAACTAAATAAATCATAGTAACAACAAAAATTTACTTAAACCAACCCTAAATCAAAAAACCAAAAGTTCATAATCAACATACAAGCTTCAAAAGCACTTTTTCACAAAAACCAAACAGAACAACTAACATAAAGAAACAATCGAAATACATCGTCGCCCAATGTATATGCTGGTTCTGGATTTATGGAAAAACAAACAAAAAACATCCGCTAAAAACACAACGCCCAAACACAGAGATAAAATAGTACCTAAACCGAGGACACCGATCAAACCCCACAACAACAAGCAAATAAATAAAATCCTCATAAAAATCCTCAGCCGTCACCGGCATTGGGACAAAACTATTTTGGGTGAGTTCTGATGGTGCAGATGTTGTGGAGAAAAACGTTTGAAAAAAGTGTTGTTTGTTAGCTTGACTACAGGCAGAGTTTTACTATGTGACGCGCGTTACACATCGTGTGATTTTTTTAAAAAAAAACCATAAGTCTATAACCAACATACAAGTTCTGAAGAGCCTGCACATATTTTTGCAGTTGCCCCTAATTGTATGTATTCACAAAAACCTAAAACCACAGATTGACATAAGAACCAATGAAACCAACCCTACACCACAACCTTGTATGCAGGTTATAGACATGTGAAAAAAATGTATTTTACGGAGAATAACGCATTGACTATCGGATTTTTGTGTTTTAATCGCTACAACGGTGTTTTTTAGAAAAATATTTGTACAATATTTGTGTAACGGTCTGCTGAGCAGTAACAAAATAAGGATAAAAATCTGAAATTGAAAAATAACGTATTCTACCGGGACGAAGTAATCAATTATTTGTGAATGATTCTAGCAACAACAAAGGATAACCTAAACATAAAGTACAACCCCCTTTTGGATGTAACAAAAACCAGACATTGCAACAAAGCTTTATTAAAATCGTGACAAATAAGAAACAAAGGAGTCAGCGTTAACGTGGACTATGCCATAGAAACTGATAATCTGACAAAAACCTACGGCAGTTTAACAGCTGTAAATAACTTAAATCTTAAAGTCCAAAAAAGTAGCATACATGGCTTCTTGGGACCAAATGGGGCAGGAAAAACCACCACCCTAAAAATGCTGATGGGTTTACTTAAACCCAGCAAAGGCTCTGCAAAAGTCTTAGGTCAAGAGGTTCGCGTTGATGATGCAAACTCCCGCATAAAAATCGGATATATGCCCGAATTACCCAAGTTCCCTAAACACCTTAAAGGTATTGAACTTTTAGATATTTACGGCAGAATGTATGACATGACAAATCAACAAAGAGCAGAACAAATACCCAAACTTATTAACCTTGTCGGCTTGAAGGGCAGAGAAAAAGAGTATGTAGGCAAATACAGCAAAGGAATGCAACAACGCATCGGAATCGCGCAAGCCCTCCTAAATGATCCTGAACTGATAATTTTGGACGAACCAAGCATTGGACTTGACCCAGTTGGCATGATAGAAGTGCGCGAACTTGTTAAAGAAATCTCCAAAGACGGTCGAACAGTTTTCCTTTCATCCCATTTGCTCTTTGAAGTAGAACAAATCTGCGATCACATAACAATAATCAACAAAGGCTCTGCCGTAGCATCTGACACCGTACAAGCAGTTTCGAGCATGTTTACAGGTCCAACTCTGATATATCTCGAAGTAACCAACTTGACCGCCAAGGTCATTTCCGCTGTCGAAAAGCTACCATTTGTCACAAAAGTTTACCGAGAAGAAAATAAGTTAACTGTGCAAGTTACATCACAGAATACTGCTGATGTACAAATAAGAGTGTCAAAAGAGATTACTAACATGGGCGGTGTAATTGTGGGGATGGAGCAAAAAACTTCAACACTTGAAGAAGCGTTTATTCAGCTAATTGGGGGCATAAAAAAGAAATGAAACATGATGTTGAGCAAACAGAGTTAGCCGGTAATTCAGTTTCTTGGTTTAGGCGTTTCATGGCGGTTGTCCGTTATGAAATGCTTTGGAACATACGCAAGAAAAAATTCATAGGTGTCATAGTGTTTGCATTTTTGATCTCATCTTTAGGTTTAGTGTTGCCCCTTATTTTAAATGATTCGATTCCCCAAAATACCCATTTTGCAATTACTTACGGTGCAGACAGCATTAGTTTGTTTCTCTTTGCCCTTGTTATAGCAATGAACAGCGTATCTAGTGAGTTCGAAAGCGGTACAATAGTGCCCTTACTAACTAAGCCGGTTTCACGTACGACAGTTTATTTGGGTAAACTGTTTGCAGCTTTTATTATTTTACTGATTTCGTTCATAGTAATTTTTACGTATACATCTATTGGGTCAATCTTTGTTTATGGTCCACAAAACGATCTCGGGTTACTGCCCGTTGTTTTGTTTGGAAATATCGTAAGCGCATTTATTTGGGTTTCAATACTTATAGCCATGGGCACATTTACAAAAAACACGATTTTGACGGTAATTATTGCCATAGGTTTGTTTGTTTCCCTCTTCATGGCATTGCCTATAGTTTCTGTTTTTTCTGGCCCTTCAACAGCGCTGAATTATTTGCCTGGAACTGGCGCTACGGGAACGCTGATAACTACAGACAACACTACACTTTCAATTAGTACAGGTACAGATAATTTAGGCGTGAATATGGTTTATGCACTGATGCATTCTGGACAAAATGTAACTTTTTCCAAGATAGACATTTGGTCAATACAAACTGGAGACCAAACACTACCAACCACAGAGTTACTCTATATCGAATCAATAGAATTTATTGCTCTTCGAGGACTTGCAATAGCTTTAGCATACATCACAGTGTTTCTATTAATAGGGTGGTTTGCGTTCAAAAGAACACAAATCAACGAATAAATCAGCCTCAATCCCTTCCCATCAATATTTTATACCCGCAAGTTTTTGATTGAATGCAATAGAGACATCATACTAACGCCTGAAGATGAAAAAATTTTAAACAAAGAAAACCAATAATTTTGTCCCAAAGCCTAAAATGGCAGTAAATACATAAATAATGATTACACGATAGCAATAAGTTTATTTTCAATCAGCACCTAATGTATAGACCATTTTCACATAAAAATAAAATCCACTATTTCTGCTCCATAAGCAAGTTTTTTGCACTATTAAGCGCAAATTTATAAAAAATCACCGTAATAATAACAGCTATTACCCCGCTTATAACAGTGGCAACAAATGGATCTAAACCTAAGCCATAATTATTCACTATTGATGAAAGCACTGTTGGCACAATAGGTGCCAGGATTGCAAGACCAGAAAGAAAACATGCAACAAATCCTATTAATACCCATGATCCCCGAACCATACGGGGTCGCGGTATCTCGGTAAAGTCAGCACCTCTAAAGCCAATATTCACCGAGATAGCGCCTAGAGCGATAATTAGGAAGAAAGATTCCAATAAACCTACACACATAATTGTAATGGATGGTTTGTAGATTATTGTTCCAAGCACACCAGTTGCAACTAACATGATTAAGCCAAAGAGTACAGTCAAGAAGTATTTACTTTTAACAAGATTTTTGGCACTGATTGGCGAAGCGTAAATTCGCCATACTGCTTGACCCTCTTCACCCATAATAATACCACCGAGAAGGTAGACCATCAATGATGCAGGAAACAAATAAACCATACCAACCGAGATCAGCGAAATCCCATAAAACACCCCATAACTTGGTGTACGAAAAGCTTGCATTATGGGCATCAAAGTAATTACAAGTGGCATAAGGAACACTGTGATGAGTTCTCGGCGTCTTGTGAATGCTTTAATGTCTTTGCGAATTAAGGCTATTTCGTTAGTTGAAAAGCCGAATTTACCTAAAATGCCTGTTTTTGGTGTATAGCTACCGCTTTTTTGAACTCTTATAGCGGGTGGTTCATAGAGACCAAAGTGTTTGTTTAACAAAACTGCTAAAGCATACATACTACCTATGAATGAGATGGATAAAATCAGGTAAACTATACCTAAGAGGACACTACCGCCTGAAAGGAAAAAGTTTGACAACATAAGACCTAACCAAACAAATGGAACATAAAATAATGAGTTTTGAATGTCTGTTAGAGTTAAAAAAAAATCAGGATTATATGAAATAAACGTGAAATATATTACATAAAAGAAGAGAAAAAAAACAAGAGACCCGATAAAACGTACCCATATAACACCTCGCCCACTTGATGTGCAAACTGCACCAATAAAACGTACTTGAAGGACACGCAAAATTTCGGTAAGCGTACTCGATAAAAACGCTACGGTAAACAATGCTACAGACGTTATCAGGGCTAAGGTAATAAAACCAGTGAAAACAGAAAACATTAAAATTGCAGAAACCATAAACAGCACTACACATAATGGAAGGCCAAGCAGGCTTGTAAGAACAGATGCTAAAGTGTGCTCCTGCCAAGTAATAGGTAGCCAATAAGGTGCTTCGGCTTGCATTTTAACACCGCCACGTTTGATCTGGACGCTTAGGGTAGAAATAATACCCAAAATCAGAACACATGTTGGGAGCATAACAAAGAAACGAGCAACAATGTTTTGAATTTCACCATCAACTGCACTAGATAAACTGCTAACTAAAGCCCACGCAACAACACCCACGACAACGCCTATCCCCACAGATAACCAGTATGGCCAATAATCAAGCAAATGGCTTCCGTTGTACCTTGTAGAATTTGCATCATTGAGTAATCGGCCTGATTTGCGTTCGATCTGCACCAAGTAGTAAACGTTTTTCCATTTCATTTAACAAGTGCCTCAGGAACTTTCAAGTCTTTCGTTTCAGCAAACTTAAGGAATATATCGTCAAAACATGAACCAAGTAAACTTACCATCTGCCGCAACTCAGACATGTTACAAAGCACTAAAAGGCCACCGCGGTATATAATTGCAATTTGATCACCCAATCGTGAACATTTCAAGAACATAATCAGGTATAATGGTTGCCCAATTGATACAGCAGAATTACCAAATGGAACGACCAAAAAATGGGTAAAAACCAAACCAGTTTGAAAACGATACAACTCAGTTTTCCGAAAATTTAATATAGGAAGTCATATGAATTATCTGATGTGTTACTTGTGAATTACAAAGATAGGTTAAAAATAAAAATTGAAAACTTGCAAGACACACTACAGCATAACTCACACATCTGCAAAAAAATCACGACTCACATAAAGTCACCGTTAAAATTTCAAAATAGTCGTCAATGATGGAGTGAATGACATGATTGATGTTCTAATGGTCGTTCCCCCACCCGGAGTGATCTGCACCAAATTTTCTAAAGGCATACCACCGTTAGGTATTGGTTACATCTTATCTGTACTCGCTCAAGAAGGTTTCACAACAGCTTTATACGATTTCCTCATGGATGGATTGCCATTATCTGATTTAGAATTAATTTTACAACGTGAAAAACCAAAAATTATAGGAGTTTATGTTTCAACAATCATGTATCGAAACGCAGTTCGCATCGCAAAAATTGCAAAAAAACAAAACCCGGAAATTCTAGTCGTATTTGGAGGCCCTCATTGCTCCGCCTTACCACATGAGAGTTTAACTGATGGTGCAGATATTGTAGTTAGAGGCGAAGGCGAGTATGCAATGCTAGAAATTGCTAAAGCGTTCATCAGAGGAGAAGGACAAACCGACAGCATCGCCGGAACATCTTACAAAAAAGATAATAAAATTATCGACAACACTTCTCGTGATCTTATTGAAAATTTAGACATATTGCCGTTTCCTGCCTATGATGCTTTTGGCAAGTATCCACTTTGGGGTAGCATAGCAACGGGCAGAGGCTGTCCATATCAGTGTATATTTTGTGCTGGTAAAAATGTTTTTGGCGGAAAATATCGTTTCAGAAGTGTCGAGAATGTTTTCGAAGAAATAAAAATACTTTATGACAAATACAATATTAGGGAATTTTGTTTTGTTGATGACACATTTACAGCTATTTCAAAAAGGGCTGAGTCGATTTGTAACCGCATTTTACAAGAACACTTGGACATAGTATGGTGGTGTGAAACAAGAGCGGATTGTATTACAAAAGATTTACTAGAGTTGATGAAAAAATCAGGATGCAAACAATTACAGTATGGTGTTGAAAGCGGAGATAATAGAGTACTGCGTGACATCCGCAAAGGCACCACAATTGAAATGGTGGAACGCTCAGTTAAAGTGGCGTTTGAAGCGGGCATATTGTCAAAATGCAGTTTTATGATTGGTCATCATAGTGATACACCTGAGAGTGTGGGTAATACGATGCGATTTATTGAAAAACTGATCAAAGAGTATTACGTTCACGCGTCAGTTGGAGTGAATACCCCATTTCCAGGTTCAGATACTTTTAACCACGCTAAAGAGTTAGGTATTGATATTTTTAACAAAGATTGGAATAGCTATAATTTTAACACGCCAGTATTTAACAGCAAGTATTTGACGGCCCAACAAATTTCTAGCTACTTTAGCCAAACAACAGCGTTGATTAATAACACAAAAGAGAAGTACGATACTAATGACCACATTTACCGCGTTTCGCCATCACTCTTTACACTAAAACCTAAATCGTAATTCAACCGATACTTTCTTTTATTTGTCACCTTATTTTTACGCATAATTAGAGGCAATGCTCATATACAGATACGCACTACACCGAAAGAAACTATATTAGACCAATTCAGAGGCCTCAGTTATTTCTCAGCCCATATTGGCAGTTCAGGGGAGCACCTTTAAAATTTAACAGGAAAGGGCTGTTTTATTATCAGGAAATTAAAGGATAAACGTTTTGTGAGAAGCTATCGACAAGCGCTTGAGTGTCTGATGTTCCTACAATAAGATATTCGCCATTTTTCAACTCTATCATAAGACTAGTAGCGTTAATTGTTGCCACGTAAGCCGTTGCACCATTGCCCAAGACATACTTACCTACATATGTGTCGTCGAAGTCGGTTGCATGTTGCTTATGTAAATTAAAGTTGCCTGACCCTATTTGACCAACAAACGCATTAGCAATTTCTTCAGAAGTAACATTTTTGTTGCCGCTAACGCCAAGAAGGGCACCAAGAGAAACAAAGTTAGCGGAGTTGACGTTTATGTATCCGTCACCAACAGTCACAACAGATGGTGATGATGCACTAAATGCTACACCATACACAAAACCGCCAACTACTATTAGCACTATCCCAAGAATCACCAGAACATATTTACTATTTACACCTATCCCTATTCCAACCATTTTTCCACCCCACGGACGATCTCTAAACCGGTTGTATAATAATACATTTGCTACTAACAGAACAATACCAATCACTACCAAAGCTACTGCAAGAATGTACACAACATCAGGTGTCAATGGTTGTATAGTGAATTGCTCAATCATCAGTAAACCTGCTTTAGCTAAATACCACAATATTCCATATATACCTACCCACGATATTGAGTTAATGGGGATTTTTAGTATACTACAATTTAGCCGACAATTTACAGTTCCAAGGTAAACTACAGGTTAAGCAGAACAAACAGTAACGAAGGTAACTATTAAATTTATAAATAAGATTCAACACTACATATATGTGGTATTATTGGTCAACAATTCAAAACTTTACAATTTTAACGAAATAAAAGGTTATTGGCAGGGCAAATTACCATCAAATGGAAAAGAAATAATAATTATTTTTAATTTTAGTAGACTAGATGAAGACGAATTACTTTGTAGCATCAGTATTCCTGAACAAGGCCTTACGACCGCTTATTGTGAAGAAGTAACATTCAAAGACGGCCTATTAAGAGGCATTCTAAAACCTTTTGAAGCTTCTTTTGCAGGTCACATCGATAAAGACGGCAGCATAGTTGGTTGCTGGAGACAAAATGGCAACATTTTTCCACTACACCTAGTAGTACAAAATAACAATTTTCCTACACCTCATCGCTCACAAGTTCCCTTAAAACCATACCCATATGAGGAAATACAGGTTGTTTATGAGAATGGAAGAACAAATTTAACATTAACCGGAACGCTCACCATACCTTTTAATGAGGGACCATTTCCAGTAGCAATACTGCTACCAGGTTCTGGCCTGTACGATCGCGATTATACCTACCAATCACACACCCCCTTCCTCATATTAGCTGATTATCTAACCACTAAAGGAATTGCCACCCTTAGAATTGACAGCAGGGGTATTGGAGGTTCAACTGGTGACCCCATTTTACCCACCTTAGAAGATCTAGCTGACGACATAAAATGTGGCATAAACCATCTTAATATGTGTACAAAAATTGATCCAAAAAAAATTGGAATAATCGGACACAGCGGCGGAGCAATAGTAGCCGACATAGTAGCAACTTCGCAAAATATTGCATTCATAATTCGGTTAGCAGGCCCGGGAATTAGCAGTCAAAAAATTCTCCACCGACAAGTTAGAGAAGTATGCACCACAACGCTCGAAGAAGATGAAATTGAATACTTGCTAAAAGAACATTTGGAAAAAATTTTTAAAACCATAGTAGACGAAAAAGAAGACAACCAAACCATTAGCAAAATTAAACAAATTATAAATGAAATAGATGCATTACACCTTCCACTAAATGCAAAGAAACAAGATGTTGAAAACATTAAATTGGGCTTGTCAAGTATTTTTTGCGATTTTACGAAAATTTCTTGGACACGGTCTTTCCTGTTACATAATTGCCAAGATGTAATTAAACAAATTCATTGCCCAGTATTAGCACTCAATGGCGAGTACGATCGACAAGTTTCTTCAAAAGAAAATTTAAACGCCATCACATTGGCTCTCTCTAAAGGACAAAATAAATGTTATGAAGTTTTAGAAATGCCCCATCTTAATCACATGTTCCAAACGGATTACTCTGGAGGCAAAAAAAATTATGGCGAAATTGAGGAAACAATAGCATATTCAGTTCTCAAAATAATCGCTGACTGGATTATAACCCATGTAGAAAAAAAGTAAACCCACATCATCAAAGTTTCACAAATCAACGCTAAACCGACCATCACCCATAAAATAAAGTTGTTTGTGCAAACCCAATTTCTCTAAAGGGCTACAAACAACTATATTGGGTAGCCAACAGGTTTTTATATTTTAACCGATCAGTGTTTTCCGGAAAAATATTACATAACATAGCTACGTTATTCTCTATAAAAAAATAGAAAAAAATGTCAAATTAAACTATTTTTTGTTCTTTTAACCAGTTAGTTACTTGGTTTAAGGTTTCATTAGACGATACATCTATTACAGGAACAATCAACTTTTCTCTAGTTTCTATAAGTTTTGCATAGGTTGGCATTAATGCATATCCAACAAATAACCAGTATTGCTTACCGTTTTCTATGAGGTCTTTTGCAACGTTAGTTATTGAAGCAGGCAATGGAACGTGAAGAAAAGCAACACCGTTGGCCCATTGAAGTACGGGAGCTCTACCAGCAGCCGCCAAAGTAACAAAGCGCGCAAGATCTTCAGAAGTACTGAAAAAGGTTTTTTCAAAGATGATTATTTGCTTGTAAGGTGCATACGTCACCAACAACTCTCGAACAGCCATAACTTAATCTCCTCATCGTTTATAGAAAGTCATGTTTATCATTGAATATAAGTTCTTGGGTTGTTTTGAGTTGGCAACTTAGGCATATCGATATTGGACTGAATGAGTTGTTTCTCTATAAGAGATCTAAATTCTGGCGAACTTTGAAGCAAAGCATCAATTGAATTTTCACAAATAACGGTACCACCTGAAAGGAACATCAACCTGCCCATGAGACGTATAGTTGAAAGCCTGTGAGATACCACAATCAACGTGATATTGGGAAAACTGGCAATTATTTTTTGAAAAATCTCAAACTCTGTTTTTGAGTCAACACCTGATAAGGCTTCATCTAATAAAAGAACTTCAGGATTCCTCGCTAAAGCACGTGCCAAACAAATTCTCTGTCGCTCACCTTCCGAAACCGTTCTATCAGTAACCAAAGCATCAAGTGGAAAAGAAACACTGGCAATAGAAGCAGACTTAACCAAATTTTCATCAGATACGTCATCAAATAAAGTTATATTATTCCTAACAGTATCATTTATAAGCAAATCAGTAGACGTAACAAGAATTATCGTATTTCTTACATCCACAGGATCGAAAGACTGCATATCTTCACCATTCAAAAGAACCTTTCCAGCATTTGCACGATAAAACAGATTTAAAAGACCTAAAATAGTAGATTTCCCAGAACCAGTAGCACCCATCAAACCAACATGTTCACCTTTCTTTAATGTAAAACTAACATCTTTCAAGATTGGCAACTGCTTGTACTCGAAACTTACTCCATCAAAACCAATAGTGCCTATTGGCCTTAGCTCAACAGTGCCTTCAGGTTCTTTAGGCATACCCAGCAAGTCAATAATTCGTTTAACACGTGGCGAAGTTTGGTAATAAGTAGCAAGAGATGACCCTAGAGCAAACAGTGGCCCATAGGCTTGACCGGAAACTAGATAAAACGCAAATACTGCACCCAAGGAAATAATGTTTTGAGTGAAGAAGAAGAAACCTACGCCCAAAATTATGACTGGGAACGTGAATTTCATTACTGTAAAAATTCCGCTGAATTCATTCGTTTTCCATACTAAAGAGGTGGCCGTTTTTATAAAAGATGTGCTTTCTTTGTCGAATTCTTCATCTAAATATTTGTTTGCGTTAAGTGCTTTTATTGTTCTAAAACCTTGCAGTCTTATTCTAATGGCTTCTGTTATTCTTGAATATGACTGTCTTTGAGCCATAGTTTTTTTTGGTAGTGATTTGCTCTCAAACCAAGCTATTATGGGAAACAATGGCGCAAAAGCCAAAAAGATCAGAGATAATGGTTGTGAAAGCATATTTAGCGCAAAAAGCGAAAATGCAAATATGACTATCTGCGAGATTAGCACGGGATAAAAAGAACCAACTATACCTGAAAGCTCCGATGCATCAGATAATACACGAGTCATAATGTCTCCTTGAGAGAAGCTATTGACATCGGTAACTGTTGATTGATTTACTGATTTTAATGTAGTTTTCCAGAGATGTTTAGTCGTACGTAAACTTGCCACTTGTTGAATATACCCCACCATAACAGTCATGACGGCTACTGAAAGGAAACATATGAGCAATTTAGAGAACTGGAACGCAAAATCGCTGGCACTCATAAGCCCGCTTGTTGTGAGGTTTACAAAGTCAGATAACGCAAGGGTGAATACTACGAACAAAATACCCGCAACTATAGATAACCCAATAGTCGTTACTTGGTATTTCCAGACGACTTTGGATTGTTGGAAGATGAATTTTGTTGTTTGAAACTTTGTTAATTTACTTTGTTCAGGCATGTTGTTCGACTTTTTTAGGCAGAATTATTGTTTTGTAGTTGTTAAGTTCGCGCCGTTTGTTATCTGTAAGAATAACCTCATTTAACAAAAGCTCATTTTTGTGCTTTATCACATATTCAAGCATTTCTTTTCGATGATTAATCAGTAAATCATAACAAGCGTCACAGGGGCTTAAATATTCCTTATTAACACCTAATTTTTCAAGAAGACATTTAGGTCCTAAAGTGTGTATTAACCAGAAAACTAGGTTGGAACGAACCCTGCCCAAGATGACTTCCAAACTTTCAGAGTAAAGATTACCTACACTAAGGTCTTGAATCTCCATGCTTGCATGCCCACAACACACTTTGATGCTGCCATCTGGATGGAAAGATATGGCACGTCCAACTTCGGTGCAGCCTTTGCGAATTTTAAGCTCATCATCCGCCAAATAAGCCGGCATTCGGTTAACATCATTTTTTAGATTTGCACCTCGCCCATTTGGGCTTGGTTTACTTTCCATAAAAAAGATCTTTTTATTTAGTTCATTTAAGTCAATATTTAAGCTTTTAGCCATATAGGCCTGAATATATTTAGAATTATACTTTGAATAGTTATCGGTGATTGTTGCGATAACTGGCTTAATATTATTGTTAAGTGAAGCTTCAACAAAATGTACTATGTTATCGATGGAATTAAATTTGGCATGATAATCATCAAAACTGGTGTTAATTTCGTTCAAACCTTCAGCCACCAATTCTTTAATAAATTCATCAGCTTTTTCTTTTGAAGTAGCCCACCAGGCATTAGTCACTACACGTGTTGACCAGCCACTATTATGTGCAATATTTAGACCTTTTATAAGCTTTTCTTTTTGCAAGGTTGTTTCTCCACCAGTAAATACAACCACTTTAAAAGACGGAACCTTTTTCATTTGCTCAAATATAGAGTCCATTAACTCATCAGCCATGGTGGTTTTTGTACTGGGACTGCTTGAAATACTGCAGTGTTCGCAGGTAAAATTACATTGATAATCAATAAAAAAAGTGGCGATTTGAGGAAGCATACAATAATCACTCAGATTATTCTTTTTTCCTCAGAATCTCTGGAACCATATCTGCCCTGTCAGCAGGAGCACCAATCAACACAACAACGACTACAACCTGATAACCAGCAGCAACCATTTCGCTACCTACAGCCACTACCGCAAGGACAGCTTGTGCCGCAGTAGCGACATTTTCATATTCATACCACCATTCTTCTGCCCGCAGGGGTGTGTAGGCTGAGCTGTTTAGGAGTTGTAGGATTTCGTGTTCTTCACTTGTAAGGGGTTCTATCTGCTTAAGATTTGCATTAGACAAAGGTATGTTGCTTAAGCCCGCTTGTTCCAGTGCTTTCTTTGGATTCTCGTAGAAACTTTTTTGGAATTCGTCATCTATATACAGACGCCAGTTAAACTTGTAAAACGACTCAGCATCCATATCCACAGACAGCTCATCCATACATACAAGAGATACTTCATTTTCAAACTTTTCAGCTGAATGTTCCATTTCATGGATCACCAAACAATACTCTGATACGTATCTTAATAAATATTACTATAGTAATTTGATTCTCAACAATGAACGGTAATAAAAATATATTCCACACAAGCGGTTCCGCTTTTCTTTGAGACGCTCCGGAGGACGACAGAGAAGTGGCTAAACACAACCAACAGCCCATACAACAGTTTTTGAAAAGGTTATTTGGGTTTTCAGCGTAGTACATTATGAGTACACAATTTGGTATTGCACCAATAAACAAACTCAGTTTGTAGAATCACACCACTGTGGCACTCATAAAACTCAACACATTCTTCTTGACAGGTGCAATTGACTACACAGAGAAGCTGTTAAACCCCCATTTTTTACATCATCCAACGTAAAACTGCGCCTACAACCACCTACACATCACCAAATATTCAAATTACAATACAACACATAATACAACTTACTAAAAATATAATGCGAAGTAACACAGTATTTTTTACATAGTTCTAAAAAACCGCGGATCTAGAGGATTAAAAGATCATCACTTCTTCCGTTCTATAGTTCCCTTAGTCCGCTCTAAAGTTAGATTCGACAAGTTCCACCCAACATTACCGACATATAGGCACCCCCGCCAAATCACCTGTAGATACACAGTAATATTCCTATCATAGCAACCCGGCTTTTAGGGAATTAGTGCATTGTTCAACCAAACTAACACCTAAAGTGATTGTTCCAGCTTTTTAAAAAGAGCAAACAGTCTTTAGTAGGAGGTTCACATCTGAATAACCAACAAAACACAACAGACCAAAAAACCACAAAACCAAGACTACACGTATTAGGTGTTGATGCAGAGATCGATCCTGCTATTGGTAAGAAACTAAGGCGCGGGATTTATGCGTCTGACAGGATTCATTCTTTAGTGATGGGGTTCCCCGGCTGTGGCAAAACACGCTTTCTGCTCTCCCAAATAAAACAACACATCACAAACAACGAAGGCTTCATGGTCATAGACTCCCACAGCGACCTCACCAACCTCGTCCTAACCCACATACCACCCCAACAATGGGATAGAGTGATTTACATCAATCCTTGGTCAGCCTTTGAAAACAAATATGACAACCGAGTGCTGCAAATAAATTTTTTAGAATACCACAACCCCTACCAACGAGACATAGTCGCCCGCATGTTCATGGACACCTTAGAGAAACTCTATGAGAGGTGGTGGGGGCCGCGTTTGGATATGATTTTGCTAAATGCACTTTACCTGCTTATGGAGAATAAAAACGCCAAACTCCCCGATCTCTACACCATACTATCTGACAATGATTTTCGAGAAAGGTTAACAGTTAAGTGTAAAGATCAAAACGTCAAAACGTTTTGGGAGCAACAGTATGATAAAATGCCCAAAGACGCTGCTGTTGCTGTTTTGACCAAATTGTATCGGTTGGTGCAGGAGAGAATAGTTGTGCCCATGTTTATGGCGCAAAAAAGCCAGATAAATTTTCGTAAAGCTATGGATGAGCAAAAAATAGTAATCATCGATTTACCCGAAGGTAAGGTCACAACTGATATTGCAAACTTTTTGGGCAGTCTCATTCTCTCTGCGGTGTACAATGCGGGTATGTCAAGAGAAGACACGCCTGAACAAAACAGACCACCCTTCTACGTGTATGTTGATGAAGCCTACCGATATACCACCAAAAGCATCCCCGAAGTCCTCCAATCCCTGCGAAAATTCAAAGTCTTTATGACCTTAGCAAGCCAATACCTAACCCAATACCGCAGAGACATCCAAGATGCCATTACGCAGACCTGTGAAACCATAATCAGCTTCCGAGTAGGTGAGGACACTGCTCGTGTTCTTGAAAAGTTTTATCCTAAACAATACGGCTACCAAACACTCATGAACCTACCCCGCCACCTATTTTTTGTCTCCACCCCCTATCAAGGCAACCGCGAATACCAAGTCCTAGAAGTCATAGATTGCAAAACCGGCTCAAACAACCCTGATGAAGTCATCAGGCACAGTCTGGAAAGGTATGGTCAAAAAGTGAATGTGGGGGAGTTGATGGGCGAGACGGAGGAAGATTTGTCTTTGCAAAAAGAGTTTCTAAACTGGCCTGTATCACCTGCGGAGTGGGTAATTCTTCTCTCAGTACGATTAATTGGAGGCAGCAGCAGTGTGGATGAGGACACCCTGCGGTCGCATCTAATGTATGATCAAAACAAGCCTAAACCCTACACCCTAACCGAAATAGGCTTTGCAAACGCACTAAAAAACCTCACAGTAGACACCACAAAACGAGGCGCATGGCTCACCTTCAAAGAAGAAACGGTGCGTCAATGGCGAGAGGAAGCTTATGCGTTTGGCAGAAAAGAACTAAAAACCCAAGAGGCGCGCAGGCGGTTGTGGCGACTAGATTTAACTGATAAGCACGCAAAGCAGCTCTTAGACACTACGTTTCGGGGGGAAAAGTCGGGTGGGGTTTGGCATGTTTGGGCTATTGGGGAGCAGCGAAGAATCTATTGGCAAAACGGCTGGATCGTAAAAGTAGATACAGGAGAAACCGATGCGAGCCTTGCTGATCTCTACGTCACTCCCACTATGGCAGCTTCACAGGTTGAGGGCGCAAAAGGATTCATCGATCAATCCAGTTGGGATTATAAACGCAGTTTTGCCGTAGAAATCGAAGCCTACCCCAACAAACACTGGGACCGCCTAGAGCACAATTGTCTGCGCAATAAAAAGATGGGCTTTCCCACAGTCTTTGTCGTACCCAACCAAAGCGACGCCACACAACTAGAAGAAAAACTTGCAAAATGGAACGCCACCTTGGTAGCTAACGCCGCACGCTTTGAACCCGATCATCCTGAAATGGCAACCATCGAAATCACCAACACCAAAAACAACCAAACAAACAACCCAGAAACCCAACAAACCCCCAACAACAATAACCCCGCAACCAACACACAAACATCAAAACAACAACCAACACCCACAACAGAGCGCTTAGAACAACAGCCCTTAGAAGTTAAACCCGATATGCTGCTGTCTGAGAAGGTTTTGCAAAGTGAAGCGTTAATATTAGAGTTGGCAGAGCAAAAATGGCACTTCCGCCTCAAAGCAATAAAAGGCAAAACGTATCTTTGCGCAAGAAAAGACCAAAAAGAACGCTACATAGGCCCATACACCAAAGAAATACAAACCATCATAGAAAAAAACAACATCACAACAAACGACTACACCAACACCAACAAAAACACCAACAACAACAAAGAAACACCCACCTAAACAGCAATACAACACCCTATAACTGAACCCTAAAACAAAGAGCAAACCAAAGCAACTCCAACAGTTACCATTTTTTCAATTTTTGCAATATAACCCGTTATTGGCCATCTGCATTTGAGTTACACACCAGTCTTTCAAGAGGTCAAGACCTGATTTGCGGGTTTAAATAGTTCTGTGTTTAGAGAGGTTGCTTCCTATTTGGAACTTTTGTCCGCAAGGACTGCTGGCCGGCATAAGGCATCATTTCCTAATACAGGAAAAAAGGGAAACCACAAACAACCACCATAGAACACACTCTACTTCTAACCAAAAACCACCAAAAACACAAACCAAAAAACCCCAAAACACACCCCACAACCACAAAAACACAAAAAACAACCCCCAAACAACAAACCAACCCAAGTACACCCCACACAACACAAAAAAACCATAAAACAAACAAAACAAAAAGGGGAAACAAGAAACAAAAAAAGGGAAACCACAAACAAAAAAGGGAAACTATAACAAAAAAAGGGAAACCACAAACCAACCCACCAACACCAACCACAACATCAATTCTAAAAAAACAATCGCTTGCCCCAACCCAACAAACACACCATCTACAGTTCATTTTTTCAAACCAAACACCAGCAAAGCAACCGACCCAACCAGCAAACAACCAACAAAGTTCCACAGAAGCACACAAAAACAAACAAAAAATAGGAGACATAATAAATGTGTGAACAAACTTTTACCCAACAACAAACCAACCCCCAACTCAAAGTATATGTCGCAAACCTATCCAAATATGTCGAAGGCGAACTATGCGGCGACTGGCTAAACTTGCCCACCACCCACAACCAAATCAAAACCTTCCTAAAAGACAAAGTCAAACTAAACGCTCGCTATGAAGAATATGCACTCCACGACTACGAATCAGAATTTCGCATAGGCGAATACGAAAACATCTATGACCTAAACATCTTGGCAGTAAAGTTAGAAACAATGAGTGAAACAGAAAAAACAATAGCAGCCGCATACTGCAACGCCAACGGACTAAAAGACACCACAAGCATACTTAACATATGCACCCAAATCGACGAACTCTTATATGTAGAGTTAGATGCTGACAATTGGGGATCAAGGGAAGAAAAACTCGGCTACGCTATGGTCGATAACATCAACTCTGAAATAAAAGAGACACTTGAACAATGCAAGTTAGGAACAGGATTAAGTGCTTATTGTTATTTTGACTTCGAAGCCTACGGCCGAGACACCGCAATAAACGAAGGCTACTTCGCCACTGACGACATATTCATATTCTCCACCTCAAAAGACCTAAACCCCAAACTCCACACAACCCAAGAAATCAAAAACACCCTAAACGACCCACGCCTAGAAGAAACCTAAACAAACACCATAGAAAACAGGGTAAAAACAACTAAACTCACCCTGCCATTGCGGTCTACACAGAACCCTAACTCTGGACGCACCTAAGCGTGCGTACTCGCCCCCTCTTTATAATATACTTTTATATATTTTTTAACTGTCTGTTGTTTTTTAAGCACGCTTAAACGCTGTTTGTGGCTACTGTTGATTGTTGGTGTGTGGATTGTTTGGTTGTATGTGGTTGTTTTGCTGGATAAGAGGGTGGTTAGTTGGTTTGTGGTTTGAATGTAATGGTTGGTGTATTGTCAGAAAAATGTTTGAAAAATAGTAGCTGTTAACTGTTAGAAAGGTTGAAAGTGTGTGCAGGTTGTTATTTTTCTTTTTTTGTGTTGGGTTTGTTTTCTGTGTTGGTTATGTCTGTTAGGAGGCGTGAGAAATCAATTGCGTTTTTTGAGGTTATGACGGGTTTGCCTGTGCGTTTTTCGATGTCCCGTCGGGCATTTCCTGCGACCTCGCCGCCGCTTTTAGCCACTTGCTTATTTTCTTCAAAGGTCTGCGGTTTCTGCTCCTTAGATATCTCGGTGGTGGTTACTTCGGCGAGTTGATTAAGGGTCAACTCCAACATTGACATGTTATCACGCAAATTTTCCTTCGTTAGCCCTTTCAAATTCTTATACTGCCGAGTCGTCAAATTCGCCCAAGCTTTTGTGATCTCATCGGTTAAAACAGCGTATTCATTACCCGCTACACCACGCTCGCCCCACTCATCTGTGAGTTCCTTGCGTACCTGTATGGCCTGAAGTCGCTGGCCAATCCAGTCCTTTGAGTAGCCCTTTCTCAAATAGGTCACAAGAGCACGATCAATCGCTAACTCTGGATCAAAAGTTTCATTTATACGGTCTTTTCCCACCGATGCAAGCCAAACTTTAAACGGCTCTGCCTTTGGCGAAGGTATAGATTGAATTAAACGTAAAAGCTGCTCCGTATCTGCAACATCTGTTAGGCGCAATTTGCCATCTTCAGCAAGCATTTTCAACTGTACGATTTTTTCGTACAGTTGGCTACCTTCGGCATTTAATTTGCGTTTTAAATCGCTCCAATAACGCCGCGGATTATCCGTTCCCGTCAAAATCTCAACAACATCAATAATGGAGAAAAGCCAATCCTCTTTTTCCTCATCCCAAGCTGTACGAACACGCTTATTCTCAAAGAGCTTAACGTCTTTATCGACCATACGCAACCTCACCAAGTTGATTATTATTGTTGTCTATGGCACATTTAATGTTACTTAAATTTTTTAGTTCTCAAGGCAATTTTTATTCAAAAGTATCGAGTTGGCTTTTATTTATTTTTAAAGCAAAATGCAAAGGGAATTTGGTGATGGTGATCAAGTTTTTGACTGAACGCCGCAGAGGTTATCAGAGAAAATTGGTGATTTGTTGGATGACCCATAGTAGTTGTTGTTATTCTAACGGTGTTTCGGTAAGGTACCTATGGGGTGGTTTGTTGGTTTAAAAAGTTCTGGTAGTTAAGGGGTGGCGAATGCTATGCGGAAAAGTCTGAGGGACAGTAGGTTCGATGAAGAAGAACAGAATTATCGGTATGGTTGTTGTGGTTTGTTAGGTGGTTTTGGGGGTGGGTTGTGTGTCTGAGTTGGTGGTGGCGTTGTGGTTTGAAGATGTAAGTTTTCTAAATGAGCAGATGTTGGATACTCCTGTGGGGAGGTTTTCTATACGGCAAATGGTGATTTTTCTAGTTTTTGGACTCTTGGCATGGGTAAGCTCCTTAGCGTTTACGGATTTGGTGTTAAAAATTGTGGTTGCTGGAGCTGTATTTTTTAGTGGTGCGGCGCTTTTTACTCGAAAAATAAAAACCATACCCCCCGAAATCCACCTCATCCACCTCACCAAACAATTTTTGCAGACAACAAAACAAAAACACCCCACTCTAACTAAGAGCAAGCAGCCTATAGAGCCAACTTCAAAAGTTATGCATCTCTTGGCAACCATAGGAACCCCAACAAAAATTGTAGGCATCCTAAAAGACAAAACAGGAAAAACCCTCACAAACAAAAATTTTCAAGTAACAGTAAACAACACCCCCCACTCAAACGGAACAACCGACCCTGAAGGCAACTTTTGCACCTACTTCATACCCGACCACACAGGACTTTTCCAAATAGACATCCAACCCCAAGACCACCCAGACACCACCCAAAAAATAACCCTACAAGTCAACCCAAAAACAGAAACCGAACAAGAAGAAGAGGGAAATCAAAATGCACAAAAAACTATTGCTTAAACCTAAACTAAAACAACCCCAACAACCCACCTGCACATACGAAGTGTTCCCCGTAAACTATGTAATGCTCCCCAAACAAAAACGCCAAGAAACCCTAGGCCGCTTCCAACGCCTCCTAAACAGCTTACCATGCCAAGCAAAGCTGACAGCTCAAAAAACACTGAAAACACTTGAAATCAACGAGCAAGAGATAACAACCACTTACTACCGCTTCTACATCCAAACCCAAGAACCCATAGACTGGCTAATAGAACAATGCAACTTTAAACAACAACCCCACACAGAACTCCCAACCCCAAAAATAGTCAAAGCCTTCCCAAAACACCTCCAACATGAAAATGGTAAATTTTCACGCACCTTTACAATCTACCAACTACCCGGCAAACTCTTACCCGGTTTTCTAAGCGAACTCTACGGCCTATGCGAAAAAACCCAAATCAACATAAACCCCCTCCCACCCGAAACCGCCACCGTGCAGATGGGCAAATACCTACGCCTACTCAAAAGCATCCTCCTAGCCGACCAAAGTAAAGGCCGTCTACCCAAAGAAGAAATCAAACTAAAACACGACATGGCCCAAGCCACCTACCAAGGCCTAATAACAGGCAGCACCCGACTCTTTGAAATAAAAATCAACCTAACCCTACAAGCAAACACCCTAGAAGAGCTTAAAGTGCAAACAAAAAAACTCAAAGACACCCTCCAATCAAGATTCATACGCCTCGACTGCCCCACCTACTTCCAACAAGAACTCAACAACGGCACCACAGGCAAAAAACTAGTAGTAGACACCACAACCGCCAGCGCATTTTTCCCCTTCGTCTCAGCCGACCTCATAGAGTCACCCGGAGGAGTCTTTTTGGGTCTTAACCGCCTCACAGGAGCACCCATAATATTTGACCCATACTTACGCATGAATCAAAACATAATAATTATAGGAAAAAGCGGCGCAGGCAAAAGCTTCACCTCAAAAATACTTCTAACTCGCCTCCTACAAAAACACCCCAACCTCGCCTACTTTATCGTTGACCCCGAAAACGAATACGGCCAAGTAGGCCACCTCAACGGCGCAAACGTCTTAGACATAACCACAGAAAAAAACTTGGGCCTAGACCCCATACAAATATTTAACGACAACAAAGACACCGCAGCAAGCATCATAGCAGACCTAACAGGAATAAACAATAACCGAAACTATCAAGAACTACGAAGTGTGGTGGGCGCAAGCCAAGACTTACTTGAAGTTTATCAAAACAGTCCCCCCGACCTAAAAAATCAACTCGAAACCTTTGTAACAGGACCCGACAGCTTTTTGACAATGGGCCAACCCCAAAAATTCTCACCTCGAATGGTGTTTAATCTAAGCGCCCTACACCGCCAACTCGCCATGACACAAAGACGAAGCCTAACCTTCCAAGCCGCAAATGTGTTAATCTTTAGCAAAATCTGGCAAATGCTAGATAGCACCAAATTCCTACCTTTACATGTGCCCAAACTGGTAATTATCGATGAACTCTGGCTCTACACCAACCTACCCGCCTCAGCAAGCTTTCTTGAAGGCGTGTCACGACGAGGTAGAAAACGAAACGTAACCCTACTCCTAAACTCACAACGCTTAGCCGACGTACTTGAAAACCCCGCAGGCAAAGCCGTCATTGAAAACTGTGCCTCAAAAATAATGCTAAGACAAGACGAATCCACAATAAAACAAGCAAGCCAAACCATCGGCCTATCCACCGCTGAGATGGAGATGCTCTTAGAATTAGAGCAAGGACAAGGACTAATTGTAGCAGGCGACATACGCCTCCAAACAGAATTCCTAGCAACCACAAACGAAAACACACTATTCACCACCAAACCCACCGAACGGAGCCCCCCAACATGAAACCACCAACAAACACTGTCTTTGAAACAAAAAACTCCTCCTCTTTTTTTTCCGCTCAATTATTGCCTATTACACAAAACGGAGGCTTTGATATGACACCAACATGTAGAGTTATTCAAGGGGATGCCCTTGAGGTACTACGTAGCTTTGAGGACGATACCTTTGGCGCCATAATAACTGACCCACCCTACGCTTCCGGCGGCCTATACACTACAGATCGGCAAGCCCCTACTTCCGTAAAATACACCGCAAACAAAACAAACAACCCCCTACCCAATTTTGAGGGAGACAGCAAAGATCAGCTAAGCTGGATGCTCTGGAGCACCGCATGGCTACGAGAAGCAAAACGGGTGTGCAAAAAGGGGTCACCGATTTGCATATTTGTAGATTTTCGACAATGGGACGCCCTAAAATGGGCCATGCAATGGGCCGACTGGACAGTAAAAGGCGTAATTGTATGGGATAAAACAGAAGCAGCCCGCCCACAGTTAGGGCGATTTCGCAACCAATGCGAATTCATCCTATGGGGCTCTAAGGGAGCTATGAGCATGAAACGAAACGTTCCCGTACTCAAAGGCTGCTACCGCTACCAAACCCTAAACAAAGACAAACTCCACCAAACCCAAAAACCCCTAGCACTAATGCGCGACATTGTAAAAATCGTTGAACCAAACGAAACCATCTTAGACCCCTTCTGCGGCTCAGGAACAACCCTAATAGCCGCCCAACACGAAGGATACAACGCAGTCGGCATCGAAGTAACCAAAGAATACGCAGCCATTGCCCAAAAACAAATAACAGAAACCCTAAACAACCAAACACCACCAACAACATCACCAGTAACCAATCGTAGTAGCGTGGTGGGGGCTACCGCGTGAATGTCATCCGAGTCTGCGAACTCTTCAGCGGAATTGGCGGTTTCCGCTATGGCCTTGAAGCAGCCTCTAACCAATTCAAAACAGTGTTCGCTAACGAGTTGGATAAATGGGCCGCCTCAATCTACCGCCACCACTGGCCCGACGACTCATTATGTGAAGGAGACATCCGAAACATCCAAGCCAAAGACATCCCCGACTTTGACATCTTGTGCGGAGGCTTCCCCTGTCAACCCTTCTCAATGGCATCTGGCAAACGCAAAGGACTCAAAGACCCACGCGGCACACTCATTTATGAAATCCTTCGGATTGCAAAAACAAAACAACCCCAAATGCTTTTTCTCGAAAACGTCCCCGGCATATTTAGCATCCAACAAGGAGAAGTCTTTCAAACCATCCTTGAAAAAATGGGGGAACTGGGGTATCTATGCGAATGGAAGGTTCTTAACAGCCAATTTTTCGGAGTCCCTCAATCCCGCAGACGAGTGTTCATTATCGCACATACTGCAAAGCGAAACCGAGGTGGGAGAACAGTTTTTCCTATCCCACAAAGCAATGACAACAATTGTAAGAAAAATAGTATGGGGCGGGAAATCGTTTCGCCCACGCCTACTGCAAGCTCTGGAGCAACATGCAATATTGGAGGCCACACCTTAGTGACGCAAAGTGTTGTACCGACAATTACCGCTCATATTGGCAATGTAGGAGGCAGTGAGCCACTTGTCGTTGTGCCCCGTCCAACGGCTAAAGACACTGACCAGCTTAGGGTTTACACAAATTGTGTGCCAACGTTGATGTCGCGTATGGGTACAGGTGGGGGCAATGTACCCTTTGTTTTACAGGAAGACACCCCGTGGCGTATGCGCAGGCTTACTTGTGTGGAATGTGAAAGACTGCAAGGCTTCCCTGACTACTGGTCACAACACGGTCTAACCCT
>WRJX01000081.1 GCA_009778385.1 Candidatus Bathycorpusculum sp.
CTTTTCGGACATAAAGTGGCAACTCAGTGAAGTATGCGTAAAGAGGTTTCAATCCTTGTTTTGCTGGATTTCCTTTTCGGACACAACATAGACAACGACCATTTCGTCACTCGTCTGTTTCAATCCTTGTTTTGCTGGATTTCCTTTTCGGACTAAGAAAAAAGGTTACTAAAATGATACTTGGAGTAGAGAGTTTCAATCCTTGTTTTGCTGGATTTCCTTTTCGGACTCGAAGTCTACACAGACCGCATAGATTACGTGTCACAGTTTCAATCCTTGTTTTGCTGGATTTCCTTTTCGGACCTGCCATTCCTAAGATGACGCCTACGATGCCGTAAGCGTTTCAATCCTTGTTTTGCTGGATTTCCTTTTCGGACGGGTTGCACTGTAAATTAGGGTTGAGCCTGCCATTCCGTTTCAATCCTTGTTTTGCTGGATTTCCTTTTCGGACAGGACAAAACGGCGACAGCTTCAGCATGATGTACAGCACCAGTTTCAATCCTTGTTTTGCTGGATTTCCTTTTCGGACTATTCAGCACAAAAAGAATCCGACGACCGCCTATATGGTTTCAATCCTTGTTTTGCTGGATTTCCTTTTCGGACAATAGGAAGTGCAGAACTTACAATCGCTTACGGAACAGGTTTCAATCCTTGTTTTGCTGGATTTCCTTTTCGGACTGCAGCTTCAAGAAGAACTGGCGTTGGTATGTTGTTTCAATCCTTGTTTTGCTGGATTTCCTTTTCGGACCTAGAAGAAATAGAAGGTTGGAAGTACTGAGGTGTTTTTGTTTCAATCCTTGTTTTGCTGGATTTCCTTTTCGGACCGTACAATAGCAGGCCACTATCACTCTCAGTCTAGTTTCAATCCTTGTTTTGCTGGATTTCCTTTTCGGACAAGTATCCTAATCTATTTTTCGAATTATGCGCCTCGGGATGTTTCAATCCTTGTTTTGCTGGATTTCCTTTTCGGACCGTAATTACCGAGCAAGAAAATACATTTGCAGTTTAGGCGGTTTCAATCCTTGTTTTGCTGGATTTCCTTTTCGGACTAAGCGTCTTATCCTTTCCTGTATGACAAGGTATGGGTTTCAATCCTTGTTTTGCTGGATTTCCTTTTCGGACAAGTTGTACCGTTGAATTCATAGGTTCTGTCCGGTTTCAATCCTTGTTTTGCTGGATTTCCTTTTCGGACTAGTGTTACAGGTAAATTTGGTCAGAGATGTGGTGTAAAGTTTCAATCCTTGTTTTGCTGGATTTCCTTTTCGGACCAAATAGTTCCACGTAATACTGGTTGCGGCTGCGGTGTAGTTTCAATCCTTGTTTTGCTGGATTTCCTTTTCGGACCAGTACGAAGAAATGATTTTAAGAGATGTGGTGTGTTTCAATCCTTGTTTTGCTGGATTTCCTTTTCGGACTCTTGAAGGTGAGACTTTTAGTATTGTTGGTGATACGTTTCAATCCTTGTTTTGCTGGATTTCCTTTTCGGACCGGCCAACAATTCTTCAACAATGACGCATGGGCATTAGTTTCAATCCTTGTTTTGCTGGATTTCCTTTTCGGACTAGAAATAGAACCTAAAAATTATAAATGTGATAAATGGTTTCAATCCTTGTTTTGCTGGATTTCCTTTTCGGACCACACAACATTATGAAAAAGGCCTTGTTGATGTGAAATATTGTTTCAATCCTTGTTTTGCTGGATTTCCTTTTCGGACAGGCTTTGGAAAAAGCCAAACTCAACACAAAGTATCGTTTCAATCCTTGTTTTGCTGGATTTCCTTTTCGGACTTGTTCTATATTTTCTATTGTATTCGTTTCTAATCACCGTTTCAATCCTTGTTTTGCTGGATTTCCTTTTCGGACAGACATATTTTTATCGATTATTTTATGTTTTAAGGCGTTTTATCAGGCTTTTTGGGGGATGGACATTATTGTCTTTTGTTTATTGGTTCCTTTATAAGGATACGAGGGGTTAACTTTCGTTTAGCTAAATTAAGTCTGTTGTAGATATATTTTATGTTTTTAGCTTAGGGACAAATTTTTCTGTAGCAACAGTTTGTGCAACGGTTATCGTGTTTTGAATAGGGCATATCTCCAGAAGTTATTGTGGAGTTTGTCTTTTGGAGCATTAGTAATGCGGTCTGTTTAATTTTTTCAGTGATATTGACAGGTACTTCTACTCTTTCCGTTTTATTAAAAACTACAAGAGCCTTGTTAACTTTTTTTCCGGTGTTTTCCTCTGCTAAAATAGCCAGTAGACCAAGCTGAGTTTTTATGGTTGAGTTTATTAGAATATAATCAGAATATTTGCGTTCTATTAATAAAATTTCGTCTTCTGTCTCTATGGCTTCATCGATTTTTCCTGAGAAAGAATGTTTTTTTGAGTAAAGGAGGAGCTCTGTTTGCTTAATACCGTCTATGCGTTTTATTTTGTAGTTTTTGTTAGTGGTTGAGTGTCTGCTGTGGAAAGTGCGACCAGATTGAACAGTGCCACGTTTATCTTCTCTTTGCTCGATGCCAAGTACTAACTGAAAGTAGGTAAATCTTGGGCAGAATGCATGCTCCACGGCATTTGTTACAGTAAGGCAGTTACTCAAAGAACCATACTCTCCAAGTCATTAGCAACATATTCTTTATCAAACCCGTGACCGATAATGGTAACTTTTCCAAAGCATTTCTGGCATGCTAAAATCAGATATACCGATTCATTTTCCTCGGTTATCTGTTTAAGATTTTCTATAAGGTCTTTTTTCTGTTGGGAAGATAAAGAGCCACAAAAAACGCTTTTCTGTATACGAACAAAACCTATGTTTTTTAGGGCCTGAATGGTATGTGTTCTGGTTTTGTTGTCAGAGATATCGTAAACGGCATAGTACATGTTCTTCTTCACACTTAGTGCTCCTTTGTGAAGGTGGCCATTATTTTTCTGCAGTAAAGCCAGCTTTCCTTTTCTACAGCATCAGAGGCCTCCTGTATGTAAGTGGTAATTACCGCTTTTCGTCCTTCTTTAGATAGAAAGACGCCTAAAGGGGCATCATCTGAAGGCATAAACCAAGAGTCTCTAACGTGTTTTTTTGTAAATAATTTTACTGCGATGCGATCAACTTTAGCTCTAAACAGTTCTATTAGATCAAAAACTAGAGTTGGTTTACCGTAAGAATCAGCATGGTATATCCCCGCATTTGGGTCTAAACCACTTAGTATAACAATTTTTTCAACACTTGAATAAGTAATGCCGTAGATATAGTTGAGGACTGCATTAAATTTGTCCTGAGCAGGTTGTCTGCTTCTTTCTTTGAAAGCATATTTTTTAGGCAGAACAGAGGATATTGCGGAGAAATACTCAGCAGCCGCAAAGCCTTCAATTCCCAAAAGTGTCTGCTTAAAAGAAGGAGTATATTCCAAACGGTTTAGATTTTGCAGGGATTTGCTTATGGAGTTTATAGAGGCGTTTATTGTTTCGTTTGGTGTCTTTCGGTTGCCCTTGAGGTCTATGAGGAATTTTCTTTGTGTTCTGAGTTTGTGTGTAACGATATCCTTGGATATTTCAAATGCAGTAGACGTGTTTTGGTGTAGGTATTGTTTGCGTCGATATTCAGTTGCCCTGCCGGGGGTACTTACCCAAAATCTTCCAAATGGTTTTCCAGACCAGTTAGCTAACACCAGTTGGATGTTCTTTTCTAAACAGAGGGCGACCGCCTGAGTGCTGACCAATGCATTGGCTGTTACTATGATGGCATCAACTTTTTCAGCAGGAATCTCAATTTTTTCGGTCGATGTTTGAATGGTAAAGCATTCATGATCTCGTTTTAATGTGCTTCCATGTTCGCTTATTTCAATTATCATAATGTTCGCCTTATAGTGCCAAACCCCTTTGAAACGCTCTTGCCTAAACCGATAAAATCTGGCAAATCAACATTCAAAAAGAAACGCGCAGTAAATGCTTCAAAAGGATTCCCATGAGCACCCACACAAAAAGAACGAAAAGACACAATAAAAGATTCAACACGATAATCCACAAAAATACCCAACCCTTTAAGACAACTTAGAGTGTTACCAACTATTATCTTTTCCAAAAACGCTTTCTGCTCAGCTCTATTGCAATATTTAAAGTTAGAATAATTAGCCTCATTAAGCGCAAGCCAAGGCGTCACAAAATCATAACAACAAGACACATTACGCACCTGCCAAGTGGATAAATCTAACTCTTGACTGAGCACCTTAAAACTTCCACGCCTCGTTGAAATACTATCCACAACCGACATCTTATTCATAAGAACTTTAGCATAATCCTGAAGACCCAAAATCAACAAGTCACCATTAACCCGTTTATACTGAATCAACGGGTAATGATAAGACCGCTCCGAATGATGATGAAACTCAACATCATCAACAAACAAACTACCCAAAAAACCACGAAGCTTAACCGCAGAAACATAACCCTGAGCATCAAAAACATCCAACTTTACCCTACAAACCCTAACCATAGCATCCTCCGGTTGACCTACATCAACAGCATTACTCAATCTTTCTTCACCCACTTATCCAACCCCATTTTCGGATCATATACTTCAGCTATAAACTCTTTTTTAGGCAAAAGAACCCCTTTAGCAAACAGGTCTTCATCAAGCAAAGACTTCAAATGATCATTTTTCCCAATAGAACCAGGTAACTGAGCCATGAACTCTGCATATTGTTTGAGTTTTCCTCGACCTTTGTTTGAGTCCGTAGATAAAAGCTGTCGCCTTATTTCATCATACTCTTCAATATGCGGTACAAGAAGTGAATCACCCAACTCATCAGGCAAGGCTTTCTCTTCAATAAAATCCCAAACACTCTCAAAATCTAACTGTTTCATTTTATAACATAAGTCTTTAACCAAATTTTTGTATGTTTGATTTTCATCAGACACCGTCTTATAGTAGACAGGCAATTTCTCATAGAGATCTATGGATGAGTGAAGGTTAGGGAGCAACTTTTTTGCTTCTCCCACCTCAAGTTCACTATAGGGTCGATAGTTATTATCAACTCTAAAAACTGTGAGCAAAGGGTCACTACGTTCGCCTTCACGATTAAGGCGTCCCATAGCCTGCACAATGTTATCTAAAGGAGCTATCTCTCTATACATACGACTAAAACTCACATCTACACCGGCCTCCAAAACCTGTGTCGAAACCACTGTCACAGGATTTCTACCTTGAAGACTTTTTTGAATAGTTTCGCTTCTGTCGCGTTTCTTAATACCTGAAGATAAGTAAAGCGCATCAGGTTTAAGTATAGACAATTGCTCAAAGAAAGCTAAGGCTTTACGCCTAGTATTGAACATAAATAAAGTACGCTCATCTTCTCTAAGAAGCGCAACTTCTTTAGATACATCTAAAGCATCATCCCGATAGTCTATTTTTTTAATAGTCATCTGCAGATATTCTTTTTCTATAGCGTCTGATGTTTTCAACTTGGGCAAACTTTCCAATTCATGAGGTATGGTGGCGCTAACCAAAAGAATTCTGGAATTATATTTTTGAGCAATCACCTTAAGCAGTGCTATAAAGTTAGGTAGTAAAAATTTGGGTACTGTTTGAACTTCGTCAATTATCAGAAAAGAATTCTTAAAAGATACAAGCTTTTCTTTATCCGCAGGCTTATTTGAGTAGAGAACCATCAGTAACCTTTGGGTCGTGGTAATAATTAGCTGTTTATTGAAAGATTCCCGCTCAAAATATTCTTGAGTTTTAAGAAATTCAGGATCATCAACTTCATCGTCAAACAAAAGACCCTGATCTTTTGACTGCTTCTTCTTAAGCAAGTTACCAGTAAATGCGTGATTATAGGTCAACACTTTTTCTGCATCAGCTTGATTAAGAACTGAAACATTTTTTCCTGTACTGAAAAGTTTACTCTCAAAATCATCAGTGAGTGCTAATAGAGGAGAGAAATAGAAAACACGCTCAAACTGTTGAGTACTTGAAATTTTATTGACAATATCTAAAAATAACTTGGTTTTACCTATACCAGTTGGTGCCTTAAGAATTACTAGATTATCCTGAAAACTATTTTCTGAGAGAAGATACTCCTGAAAACTCATTCTAACATCAGACAAAAAAGACCCAGTTCGCACCATCACACCTGTGTCCAAGTTAATGTCAAAAGCAGGTTGTATCCATTCAAAAAAGCTACCTCTATCAGCCTGAATAAGTACTGAAAACACTGAAGAAAAATCCAAAAAATCCGAAACAAAATCATTCCCAGCTTGAAACACTGTCTCATTTTGAGGTACATCTAGAAAATTATCGAAACACTTGTACCAATCTAATTCTTTAAATTCTTCACAATCACTTACCTCCTGTCTAAAAAGGTCCAAGTTATTGTAAGTTCCTTTATGACTTTCATCAAAACGTGTTTTATCATGGTCAATGTAAACTAAACTTTTAGTGAATTGGGTAAGTTTTGAGTGGTGCCCAGCCACTGCAAATAACACCTGTTTCTGAGCACGTTTTGACAAAATGTCTTTAGAAAATAAGTTATTAACAGCTAATGCTGAAAAAATCGCATGTGCTTGAAGATATTTGCTGTCAATTCGGTTATCCGAGAAAAAAATCTGATACCAAGGGTTAAGCTTTCCAATATCGTGAAGTAAACCAGCGTAAAATGCGGTATGCTCAAGACCTAAACTTTTCGCTAACTCTTTGGCTCTGTGCGCAGTTTTTAGAGAATGCGCACATAACCCTGAAGTCTCATCTGGTGAATTCTTGGGGCGTGCCAAGAAACGCACAGAACCATCAACCATCTCCTAATCCTCCAGTTTAAAAGAGGCACAGAGCTTGCTCTGAACCTTCCACAGAGTAAAATTTAGTCAAAGACAAGGGGGAATCATACGTAGTAATTTTTAAAACAGAGCTTTCACCGTCTTTAGGAACAGGAATATAATGACGCAATACTGTCCTCTTCAATGAACCGTCAGCAATATAGTGATGTAGATGCCGTTCAACTATTACTTTAAATGGAAAACCATGAACGTCACTAAATTTGACCTCAAAGTCACTACTTTTTGATTCCACAATTTCATCTAAAATGACAGAGGAAACACGTGCTCTTTCAGGGTCAAGCTCTTTAATTATTGGAATTTCTTTGAATCTAAGAATTCTTGCGGGGCAATATGCATGTCCAAGCATTGGTGAAAACATAAACCGGTTATCCTTAAGTCTGTCAAGTAAAGCGTAGTTTACTTCATCAGTAGACTTTACGTATATTGTGTATTGTGGGTTAATGAGCAATTCAGTTTTGTATGGTTTAGTTTTATCTTCTTTGAGTGAACGGTGGTTTGTAAAGAAGGTACATTTGGCTATTTGACTGCGGACTTGTATGCCTATAGCAGTCTTTTCTAGCAGGTCAAGGTAGTCTTCACTGTATAGAGCATCAAATGAGTTAGTTCGTTTAACTCCAAGTAGAGCACCTAGCAGACCTATCAGAGCACTCTTTGAGGGTATGACTGTTACTGTCTGATTAGTTGTCACCGAGGGGTCTCTGAAGGCTGCAAAGTCTCCTTCGAGATCGAAGGAGACAATACTCAAATATCGGTCACCCCAGCAGGCTCTTCTGTTTTAATCAGTTCAACTGCTGAAATGCCAAGTGCTTTAATGTCTGCCTCGAGTTTTTGGGTGTCTTTGAGCAGCTCTTTGCAGGCGGCTAATCGTACTTTTTTGATTTTTGTCTTGCGTGCTTTTAGTGCTTCAAGTAACTTGTCAAACTTTAACGGAGACTCTGTTAAGCCGCTGACGCTGCCTTTAAGTGCTGAATCCTCTTCCACCAAAACGGGTAAATCATTATAAATGGATCCATCATAGGTTACCTCTAAGAAGAATATGCTTCTCTGGGGGAATTTGGATCGAGTGATTAAAGCATTAGTTCCATCCCAAAGACTAGGAAACAGTTTACTCTCAGCATTCTGGAAGTTCTGCACAACTGCGTCGTCTTCTAAATACTCCCCAAGGTTAGTTGGGTTAACAGCACCCTGTATCTTAATCAAAGCATAATCTACTGCATAGAATTTCCCAAACGTACTGAATTGTTCCTGCTCGCCACCACTTTGTGAGTTACTTTTTTTCTCTTTACCTACAAACCGGCCTACAATCTGAGGGCTCAAAACTTGCACTTGATTAATGCTTCTACCTATAGCAAACTGCACAGGTCCAGTTAACTTTTGAGAACTACCACTGCCGCTTTTGTCGGATCGAATAGTAACTAAGCCTCCAAACAAGGGAACGTCAAAAGTTTTAGCGGCTAAGCCCTTTATACCCTCATTAAGGTTGTTGCCAAGAATTTCTTTTGCTCTATTGTCTGCTGTAACTGCTGTACCGCCTTCTCCGAAATCTACAAACAAAATAACGCCATATTTGTTTTTTGCATAGTCACGGATTGTACGCTTAATCCGCACATCAGTAACCATTATGGTTCCATCAGACATCAAACGTGGCTGATTCTCAAAACCAGGATCACCATTGGGATTCTGACGAGATTCATAATAGAATAATAATTCTTTTTTAAGATTTTTTAATTCATGTTGCTGATTTGTAGTCATATTTATCACCTAAGTTAAATTTTCAAAAACACCCTTATAGAAGAAATAAGAATAATCATCATTAGCTTGGGCATCATCTATCTCGCCTTTAGGGGTATCAGTTTTTATTGATTTACTTAACTCGTCGGTATTAACTTTGGAGAGGTTTAAACCTATACCAACTCTTTTATAAACAAACCTAAGATGTTCCCTATCATACTTAGAATAAGTCAAGATATCCTTAGTAGAGTTATTTACTTCACCAGCGGTTTGTTTAAATTTCACGTATTTTCCGGCAATAATACCGATTTTATATGCATATTCTTCATTTTTATTCATAAGTTTTCCCCATTCAGTTTTAGTTAATAGTTTCAAACAAAATTGAGATTTACCAAAAAAGTTGTCTGAATCTTTTTTACCTTTCAACCAGTCCCAAAGTTTATTACGAAGGATACGAGTGAAACGCTGAACCAAAAAAGTGCGATCAAAATAAGTGCCGTTCATAAAGTACCTTATGGCGGTAATATAATCTACCCAAATAATATCGCGAGCACCGTCTATTATAAGCAATTCTAATGCCATATTACTATTAAGATCACCGTGAGCACGACCAAACATTTCTTTCAGTTGATCAAACGTTAAATTCTCATCTAGAAGCAATTCAATCTTAGCCTGAGCTCTTTTAGCACATACAACCTTTAGAACAGATTTTTCTTGCACAGACCGCCCAGACTGTTTGGATAAAAACTCATAGTTGCTGTACAATTTATCATATATACCGAAACCCTTTGTATCAAAATTTAATGTAGGGTCAGATAGGTCAAAGAAATACCATTCTAAATCGCCAATCTTGACTACTCGGTCTGACGGCAAATTTATCTTGGAGAAAGATTCATTACCTACACCCAAATTCTGGTAAAAGTCTTTTTTAATTTTACAATTAATGGTAAAAGCTTTATCATCAAAAGAAAAGAACTTGGCATTTACAGTTGGTATTGAGGGATAATCTGTTGCTTGGTTCCCAAAGCAATCTTCAAACGGTTCCCCTGTACTAACTTCTTCTTGGTTTCGGTACTCAACTTTTACCTGTGACGTAAGTGGATATGGCAAGACCACTATGCGGAATGAAAATCGACTAAATTTTTTGAGCTCTTCAGATACTATTGTCTCTTTCCAAAAAGAGAAAAAAGCACCACACACCTCTATGAACACTTTAGATGGCAACGCACCCTCTGGTGTGATAACTCCAGCGTCTCTGTATATCTCAAAGAGCAACTTGTCGTCAACAAAATAACTTTTTGTATCCAACCTCAAAAGCAATAAATCAACTGGAGTGGTGATAATGGGTTCTTTGCTGTTTTCAAAGTTATAGGTATATTCGTACGTTTCTTTCTGTCCTTGACCTCCACCAGTTATAGCGAGTGATAGTTTGCTTTTCTCGTACTTTCCATAAAATTCTACATAGGGTTTTTTAGAGTTTGCACCAGTTCCTCTATTGGGTAGACCGACCGAGGCAAGGTTATTTGAAGGCATGGATAATAGACCTTGAAAATAGGACCGGGGTTCATTGGGCTTTAGGCTTTCCCCATAGTGTTCCAAAGGTTCGGGGTCCAGTTGAACCGTAACTGGATCAATAAAATTAACAAAGACTTTCTTTATTGGAGCATTGCTACCAACCTCGTCCTCATCGTCTTTATTTTTTAGGTATAACTCATATGCAAGCAAATACGCAACATCCAGTCTGGATTGACACTTCTTCCTATAGAATATAATGGAAGTTATTAATAAAGTTTTAATGGAAAAAATTTTGATTAATACTTCATTTCGCTTACTTTTCATGTAATATCTCTTTTTTATATAACAACTGCATTATTGTTTCTCCACTGCTATTATGTATATCAACAGCTGGTCGGTATATGGTTAAGCAGGCATGCGTTTAACCCAAGCAGTAACGAAGGCTGGATTAGTAAATTCTTAATGTTAAAGGTGGAAACATTGATTTTATAAAAAATGTATAACAACTTTTTAAATACTGTTTGTTAATGATTTGTTTTATTGTTTATAGGCGTAATGTATGCAGTTTGAGTTAGTTTCACCGTTTAAAATTTCATCTGGACAAGAAGAAGCTGTTAATAAGTTAATTGAGAATTATAAAAAGAGAGAAAAGCAGACTCTTTTGGGCATTACGGGGAGCGGTAAAACTTTTGTTATGGCTAATGTAATTAATCGTCTTCAAAAACCAACTCTTATCCTTGCTCACAATAAAATTTTGGCGGCACAGCTTTATGCTGAGTTAAAAGAGTTTTTTCCAAATAATCGTGTGGAGTATTTTATTAGTTTTTATGATTATTATCAGCCTGAGTCTTATTTGCCAGCGCAGGACATGTATATTGAGAAGGACTCGACGGTAAATGATCAGATAGAAAAGATGCGTATGCATGCTGTATCTAGTTTGGTTAGTCGAAATGACACCATAGTTGTTGCAAGCATTAGCTGTATTTACAGTTTAGGTAATCCTGAAGATTTTAAAAGTTTAGCTGTAAACTTGCAAGTTGGCAAAGAGTTAAGCAGGCAGGGTTTAATCAGTAGTCTTGTTGATATGCAGTATGAGCGGGATGACACATTTTTGGAGGCAGGTCGTTTCCGTGTCCGAGGCGATGTGATTGATATTGTGCCGGCTTATGAGAAAGACATCATACGCGTAGAATTTGAAGGCGGTAAGGTTAAAAAAATTAAAGAAGTTCACGCGGTAACGGGGGATGTTAAGGTTTCAATTGACCGGGTTACTATTTATCCTGCTAGGCAATACGTGGTGCCTCAGGAGAAGCATGAGCGGGCTTTGGCGCTGATTCGTCAAGAACTTGAGGAACGTCTTGAGGTTTTGCCGCCTTTGGAGGCACAGAGGCTTAAGCAGCGTGTTAATTATGATTTAGAAATGATTAACGAAGTAGGTTTTTGTACAGGTATTGAAAATTACAGCCGCCACTTTGACGGTCGAGGTCAAGGTGAACCGCCCTTTACGTTAATGGATTATTTCCCAAAAGACTACCTGTTAATTATAGATGAGAGTCATCAAACTATTCCTCAAGCGCATGCTATGTATAATGGTGATTATTCACGTAAAAAGAATCTTGTTGATTTTGGTTTTCGCTTGCCAAGTGCGTTAGATAATCGTCCGCTCAAGTTTGATGAGTTTGAACAAAAAATGAGGCGAGCACTTTTTGTGTCTGCAACACCCGCTGAGTATGAACTACAAAAAAGTGGTTCGGCTGTAGAGTTAATCACAAGACCCACGGGATTGCTTGATCCTGAAATTGAGTTACATCCAATTGAGAAGCAGATGCAACATCTTATGCAAGAAGCTAAAAAAACCATTGAGCAAGGCAATCGCGTTTTAGTTACGACATTAACAAAACGTATGGCTGAGGATCTTGCGGATTATCTTGTTAAAGAGGGTTTTCGAGTTCGTTATATGCATAGTGAAATTGATAGCCTTGACCGTATTGAGCTTGTACGGCAGCTTCGCATAGGGGATTTTGACATTCTTGTAGGCATTAACTTGCTGCGGGAAGGCTTAGACATTCCAGAGGTTGCAACTATATTTATTTTAGATGCTGATAAAGAGGGTTTTCTGCGTGATGAGCGCAGTTTAATTCAAACAATTGGCAGAGCCGCCAGAAACCAAAATGGCAGAGTCATACTTTACGCAGATAACGTGACGCGTAGTATTAGGCGTGCTATGGAGATTACTAGTTATCGTCGTAAATTCCAGCAGCGTTACAATCAAGTTAATGGTATAGTTCCGCATACAATTGTTAAGAAGGTTTCAGAGAAAGAGGGCGTAATTAAAGGCAGCAAGCACTTAACTAAATCAGATATTCAGCGTCAAATCATTGAATTAGATGCAAAGATGCATGAGGCTGCTCAAAAACTAGATTTTGAGAAAGCCATTGAACTTCGGGATGCTATGAACACTTTGAGCAAAGATTTAGCTGAGAAGCAGAAACAGGCACAGAAAGCTTAGAAATTTGCATGTTCAGAGCAATAAAGTTGAAATGCCAGAGACTGAATTGGGCTAAGATTCAGGTTAGAGAGTTATGAGAGACTCTATTTCTGTTAAAGGCGCAAGAGAGCACAACTTAAAGAACATTGACTTAGAGTTACCCAGAAACAAGTTGATAGTGGTAACTGGCTTGTCAGGTTCAGGTAAATCAACGCTTGCCTTTGACACCATTTATGCGGAAGGCCAGAGACGGTATGTTGAAAGCTTGAGTGCTTATGCACGACAGTTTTTAGGTTTAATGGATAAACCAGATGTTGACTCAATTGATGGGTTATCTCCGGCAATTAGCATTGAGCAAAAAAGTACCAGTAAAAATCCACGTAGCACTGTAGGTACAGTTACTGAAATCTATGATTATCTACGTCTACTTTTTGCACGTATAGGCACGCATCACTGTCCTAAATGTGGGAGTAGTATTCATCCGCAGAGTCCGGAAAACATTACAAGTTTAATCATGCAAGAAAAAGGTAAAACGCTGTTGTTTCTTGCTCCAATTATTCGAGGTATGAAGGGGACTCATGAGCAGGTTTTTGAGGACCTTAAAAAAGAGGGCTATACAAAAATTCGTGTGGACCAAAAAATTTACGAAACCGAGACCGTTAAGGATGAAGTTAAACTAGTTAGGTATGAGAAGCATTGGATAGAAGTGGTTATAGATACAGTTACCATTTCTGAGGAGGAACGGTCTAGGATTGCAGAGGCTGTTGAGGGCGCCTTAAAGACTGGGAAAGGAACTATGATAATAATTGACGCCGCTGACGCTGCTGCAAGTAAGAAAAAGGAGCTTGAAAGCTTTGAAGGCGCAACAATGTATAGTACTTTTGGGGCGTGTCCTAATCATCCGGAAATTATGTTTGAAAGCCTTGAACCGCGTATGTTTAGCTTCAATTCACCATGGGGAGCTTGTCCAACGTGTCATGGATTAGGGGAAATTACTGAGGTAACACCTGACAAAGTTATCCCAGACATGAATCTCTCAATTATGGATGGAGCATTAGCGGTTTATGGCAAAATGGATTTGTCATGGCGCGTCCAACAAATTGCAACAGTAGGCAAAAAACATGGCTTTGATGTTTTTACGCCTATTAAGGATTTTACAGAAAAACAGTTACACGTGTTGCTTTATGGGGATCAGGAACCTATTAGTGGTAACTGGTCAAATGGTGCTAACATGTGGATGCGGGAAGGCTGGGAAGGGGTAATTCCGCAGACCATGCGACTTTACCGTCAAACTGAAAGTGACTGGCGTAAAGAAGATATAGAAAAATTCATGACAGCTCGATCATGCAACAATTGCCATGGCAAACGCTTGCAACCTATGGTTCTAGCAGTTCAAATTCAAGACAAAAGCATCATCGACATAACCGATTTGTCCATTGAGAAGGCAGGCGAATTTTTCCAAGGCTTACCCGAGAAGCTTAACGAGAAAGAAACGACAATTGCCAAGCAGGTGCTAAAAGAAATCAACTCACGACTAGGCTTCTTAATCAACGTCGGCTTGGGTTATCTTTCTTTGTCACGTGCAGCTAAAACATTATCAGGTGGGGAAGCTCAAAGAATACGACTTGCCACACAAATTGGCAGCAACCTTATGGGCGTTCTATACATCCTTGATGAACCTAGCATTGGTCTACACCAACGGGATAACACTAAACTAATTAGCACTCTACATCGTCTGCGAGATTTGGGTAATACCCTTATTGTGGTTGAACATGATGAGGAGACCATGCGTAGTGCAGATTATATTGTTGACATGGGTCCGGGGGCAGGTGTTCACGGAGGCTTTATTGTAGCAGAAGGCGCTCCAGAAGAAGTTATGCAAAACAAACGCAGCTTAACAGGTAGGTACTTGTCAGGAGAGCTAAAAATTGAGGTTCCACAGAAACGTCGCGCTCCCATTGCTTTTATTGCTGTTAAGGGTGTAGTGGAAAATAATCTCAAAAACCTCAGCGTACAGTTACCGTTAGGCGTTTTGTGTGGTATTACAGGTGTGTCGGGTTCAGGTAAAAGCACTTTGATGAATCTTACAGTTATTCCTCAGCTGCGCAAAATGTTTGGTGAACACGTTGATAAAGTTGGCAAACATGAGAGTATAGAAATTCCTGAGGTTATACGCAATGTCATTGTTATTGATCAAGATCCAATAGGACGCACTCCAAGAAGTAACCCGGCTACTTACACTAAACTCTTTGATGAGATTCGTAAAATTTTTGCTTTTACCAAAGAGGCAAAAGCACGTGGTTACAAAGAAGGACGCTTTAGCTTTAACGTTAAAGGCGGCAGATGTGAAAACTGCCAAGGCGACGGCGTAATACGCATTGAAATGAACTTTTTACCAGACGTCTATGTCCAGTGCAGTGAATGCAAAGGTAAACGCTACAACAAAGAAACCCTCGCAGTACTCTACAAAGGCAAAAACATAGCGGAAGTACTGGATATGACAGTTGAGGAAGCCTTAAAATTCTTTGAAAACACACCACGCATAGCACGCAAACTCAAAACATTAGATGATGTAGGGTTAGGTTATATTAAATTGGGGCAAAGCTCAACTACACTGTCAGGTGGAGAAAGTCAACGTATAAAAATTACTCGTGAGCTTAGCAAAAACAAACAAGGACACGTAGTCTACATGCTTGATGAACCTACTACAGGGTTGCATTTTGATGATACAAAACGCCTCATTAAAGTCTTAAACCGCCTAGTAGATAACGGTAATACAGTTTTCATTATTGAACACAATCTTGATGTCATCAAAAGCTGTGACTACCTCGTAGACTTGGGTCCTGAAGGCGGTGGAGCAGGGGGAAGAATAATTGCAGAAGGCACTCCTGAAACGGTCTCTAAAATGACTACCTCTTATACGGGGCAGTTTTTGGAAAAAATACTTAACCAACAAATTGCAGATTTGTCAGAGAAGCAAACTGCATGATCCACATAAATGACCCCTCAGAATTCAAAGCTATAGATGTTCCAGTCAATCCCGGAGTGTACCTCTTCAAAAATGATGAGGGAGAAATTCTCTATGTGGGTAAAGCTAAGAGTCTGCGCTCACGGGTCAAAAGTTATTTTGCCAGCATTGATCAGCCACCAAAAACCCGACAGTTAGTCTCAAAAATCCGCAACATCGACTTCATACTAGTTAACAATGAAGTAGAGGCGTTGCTGCTGGAAAATAAGTTAATCAAACAACACACCCCAAAATACAACATCAACCTCAAAGACTCCAAAACCTACGCCTACATAGCATTAACACGCGAAGACTACCCTAGAATTTTGACCAGCCGCAAAGTTTCAAACAAGTTAGAATCTTTTGGACCATACACAGAAGGCTACACACGTCAGGATTTACAGCGGCTTGTAACCAAAGTTTTCAAGCTACGCACCTGCAAAAACATGCATAAACGCGCATGCTTGAATTATCACATTGGCAACTGCACAGCACCGTGTGCTGGAAAAGTTACTAAAGAGCAGTATGCAGAGCAGGTTAAAAATGCACGGATGTTTTTGGAGGGCAAATTTGACCGAACACTGCAGGTTTTAGAGACTCAAATGCAGCAGGCCTCAGAAGATCAACAGTTTGAACGCGCCTTAGAGTTACGAAACCAAATGGCATCCATACGACTTTTGACACAGAGACAAATTGTAGACAATGAGAGACGTTTTGATCAAGACACTATGGTTTTCTGCCAAGAAGGCGACAAAATCCGAGTTATTCAAATGGGACTACGCAAAGGGGTACTACTTGGTAAGAAAGAGTTCACCATTGACCGCCAACCTATGGTGGAGCAAGAGTTCTTAAAAGCCTTCTACGCAGTTAACCAGATTCCAAGGGAAATTTTGCTTAACAAACCCTGCTGGCAGGACGCTGATGAAAAAGCAGCATTAGAAGAGTTTCTGTATGCAAAAAGATTAGCAGTTGTTATGTTAACGGTTCCTAAAAGAGGCAATAAACTGTCTCTTGTACAATTAGCTGAAAAGAATTTACAGTCCAGCTTAACAGGCAACAATGCCCTAGTTGACATGCAAACAATTCTTGATTTACCCAGATTGCCGCGTGTGATTGAATGTTTTGATATCTCTAACCTTGGACAAGAACACGTGGTTTCAGGCATGGTACGATTTACTGACGCTAAACCTGACAAGAAAAATTATCGCAAATTTAAAATAAAAACTGTTGTAGGACAAGACGATTTTGCCTCAATGAACGAAGTCGTCACACGCCGATACAAACGCCTAAAAGAAGAAGAAGCGCCAATGCCTAACTTAATAATAATAGATGGCGGCCTAGGACAAGTAAACGCCGCTCAGGCAGCATTAAACTCGTTGAACCTCAAAATTCCAATGATCGGCTTAGCTAAAGAAAACGAGGAAATCTACAAACCCGACAAACAGGTACCAATTCAGCTAGATAAAAACAGCCGCATGATGCTACTTATACGACAAATCCGTGACGCTACACACGACTTCTCAGTAAACTACAACCGCAAACGCAGAGAAATGCAAATCCGTGACGAATTCACCAAAAAGAAAAACACACAATAACGACCAAATCAAATATTTTCTCTTAAGATCACTATATCATCTAAGCCTTTGGTCAACAGTCTCCTGATGAGCAAACACAGAGTAGTTGTCTTAAATCAGATTAATTGTAATCAACTATGACTTTGCGATTAATTCATGGGTTTTTAGGAATTATGAAATGTTTGCTTGTTAATTTGAGGTTTGTGTAGAATTCAAAAATAGGATATTTGGTATTGGTTTTCGGCTCGTTTAAGGGGCTATGTTGAATTACTCATAGGACTACTATGGTGTCGGCATATGCACCCAAGTTTACAATGCATTTCAATATGGAACACACTGTGTACTGAATTGAGCTGGTCACACTACAGACGAGTTATGAGAATTCCCAATGCAAACCAACGAGAGTTTTACATAAAAGAATGCTCGGAATGCAATTGTAACGTTTAGACAGCTTGAGCGTAACATAAACACGCTTTATCACAACATATTGCTTGCCTCACCTAACAAAGAACTTATTCGTAATGAAATTCAAAAGTTAGAGCCAAAAGAAATGCGCAACTACATTTTAAAAGGCTCATATCTTTTGAAGTTTTTATTTGCGTTAATATCACAGTGCAACGCTACATGGTTCACATAGCCCATATACACTGCAACACGCACAACATAACTTTACACTAAACCTTTGACCCCCTTCACAACAAGAACACAACCCAATAATAGCTAACACAACACACACTACCAATACAACAACTGATAGTAACCCAAAAAATTAACCTATTAGCAGACAGCACCAAAAATTTACTGCATACTCAATTGTGTTTAAACCCGTTTACAATATAGAAGTGAAATTTGTTGGTTTTTAAGTGAGATTTGAAAAGGGTTTATTAACTTTATAGTGAATTACTGGATTGGTGTAAAAAAAATGGTACACAAGTTTTTCGGTTTTGAAGAAGAAGACGAAGAATGGTCTGACGACGACTGCGATTGTGACTGCGAAGACTGCGAGGACGAATAAACCGCAAAAAAATACATAGGGTTAACCCCTTTTTTCCATTTTAAACATCAGCATCTGTTTATTTTATTCTAAGAATTGCTCCAGATACTCTGTTACCTGTACATATGCTTCTACATCTTCAGGCCCAAAACGGTTACCGTCTCGGTCATACTTGATTAACGCTTCACCATCGTTTTCCCCGACAGATTCATTGTACTTAATTCTGTAAGTGAGCCGCGTTACCAAGCCTTTTTGTACTTGAAAGGTTAACAGAGGAAATTTTACACCGGGACAGAACAAATCATACTTTTCACCGACACGTTGTTCAATTATGAAATTTTTATACCCCTCCAACGCTAACAGGCTATCTAGAAGTGTACCTCTGTATTTGGGAAAGCCCATTTGAACTTCCAGCTCGGCCTTCTTTTTAACTTCCATAATTATCTCATCTATTTTTTGAACATCCCAAAGTTCTACCTCACACTTTTCTGCATCTAACTTTGCTTGCTCAGAGAACACTGTGGTAACTAAAACAATTGCCTGTTCACACTGATAGATGCGTTTTGCCTGTTGAGCCATTAAAACAGCTGCATCTGAAACCACATATGCTCTACTGTATTTACGGGCTAAAACTGCAGTTTTTAAACCATTTTTTGTTGCTATATAGTCTACGCCCTGCAGGTCGGGGATTTTTTCGGGGTGAATGTTGTAGTCTAATTCTTGTAGAAGCCATTTTGTGAATGTTTCAAACTCTTTATTAGACAAGGTTTCAAGGGCGTATGTTGCTTCTTTTTGTTGTTGTTTTGTGTCTGCAGGTTGTTCAGTGACTAGTCTAAGTTTTTTTTGTTCAGCATTGTTTGTAGTTTGGAGGTATTCTTTTTTTATTCTATCTGCAAGCACTTCGGCTTTGTCAGGGGACAGGCGTAGTCTGTCTTGAAGTAACTCTACAATGTCGGTGTTTGGGTTTTCTATGATTTCTTGTATGAGTCCGCTAAATTTTACGTTATACATACTGTTTGCTCTTTATGGGTTGGTTTTTTTGGCGTGTTTGGGGCATAATTGGTGTTTAAACTCGTCCGTGTATGAGAGGTTGTCTTTTGAGTAGACTTTTTCGCTGCCACAGATTACACAGAAACCGTAGTGTTGGATACAAACACTAGAGTTGTCATGACTGCATTTGAATTCAAGTAGGCGGCTGTGGCGTTTTCTGCAAACGGAACATACAAAACCTGAGCTCTGCTCTATGTACTCATTTAATGTGTCATCAAGGCGTAAGGGGGTTTTTTTGGAGTAAATGTTACCTGAGTCTATTGATTGTTTAATACAGTTTTTACATACGTACAGGCCGTCTTGGGTGGCATATCCTTCGATAAAGTCTTTTTTACATATAGGACAGGTAACTGTTATGGTTTGGTTTAAACCTAAAGTTAAAGTTGAATGAACTGTGGCATTATTGCTAAGAGTTAAGTCAAATTTGACTTTATAGGTGTTAACTATGAGAAAGTTGCAAAGTTTTACTGATATGTTGGTTAAATAGGATGCTTCTTCTCTTTGCAGTAGTGACTGATAATTGTTCTGCCATTTTAACGGGTCAAAATCGTGTTTACGAGAAAGAATCTGCTCCCGGCGCTCCTGTTTAAGCCGTTTTTCAAAAGCTCTAATCTTGGCCTTCTTCTCTTTGTTAAGAGGCATATCAAAAAGCGCAATTTTTCCACAAAGAAGAGACTGCAGTTTTTTGTCAGCAACTTCTCTAAGGTGGTCAAAGAAATCAGGCTTAACTTTACCTTTACCATCAGAAATCACCAGATTAGGGTCCATTGTAAAACTGTCATCAAAGTTTACCACTTCTACAATGTTGGCTTTTTCGTCAAGCCATACTGTTAGGATTTCCTCACTTTTTGGTCGTAATTTGTTGTAGAAGACAATTGAGTAGTAAAATTGGAAGTACCTTACGGATTCTTGCTTACCTATTTTTATTTGACTAATTTTGCCAGAGTTAATTTGGTGGTAACAGCTTTTAGGTTTAACACAGACACTAACCGTTTTTTGTCCAACAGTTACTTTATCGCAGTCAATGCAGGCAAACTCGGCATCTTTAAAGTGCTGCTTTACAGTTGTTTCAAAGTTTTCTTTTGGATTGAACTGGATTTGGCAGAAAACACCGTTTTCCTGACAGTCACATAGTATCTGCTGGAAAGCTGGGCTTCCAGGGGCAATAAGAGGCACTCTTTTTTCACGCCCAACCGAGGGACAATACGTATACACTTCTTCTTGCTTGTCAGGATAAGTTACGTATATGAGATCGTTTTCAAAGGTTAATTTGCCATCCCTTGCTTTAACGTAGGCTTCAAAAAAGTTTTCAATGTTTGTTTTGCTCAATCGATTACACCTCGGGTGAATTTTTCAGCCAATTCTTGACTTTCTCTTGACGCATTCAAATTGTTAGCTATTTTTTCTAGCTCTTTTTGTATGTCTAAGCGTGAATTGCTTCGCAGTAAAATTTCAGCAATAGTTTTCTGTATATCCTGATCGCCCTCTTTTAGTTCTGCAAGCACCGTTTCCATTTTGCCAATTGTCATTGTGAATAACTCTATTTTTTGATATAAAATATGCAAAACATAATCATCTATAGTGTCTTTAACTGCAAGGTTAAACACTGTAACGTCACGATCTTGCTTAAACCGGTGGATTCGGCCTATGCGTTGCTCAATTTTCATGGGATTCCAGTGTAAATCGTAATTAAACATCATAGCACAGTTTTGCAGGTTAAGACCTTCAGCTGCGGCGTCTGTTGCAATTAAGTATTGGATTTCACCTTTCTTGAAAGCTTCAATAGTTGTATCTCTTTCAATTTGATTCATATCACCCAGGTACACTTCGGCTCTACCGAATTCTTGATCAATCATTTCTTTGATTTTGCGTGCTGTAATTTTTCGTAAGCAAAAAATTAGCGCCTGCACTTTATGAGTCTCATTTAGGATGCTTCTTAGTAGGTCCATTTTAGCGCTTCTAACTTTTTTTGCCATTTCTATTAGTTTATTTGTAGCTTCGGTTTCCATGGGAAAACGTTGTTGCCGTTTTTTTAGCGATTCAATGGAGGCAGCAGGTGAACTGGAAAATGACTGTTGAAGAGTTATTGCCTGAAATACTAGAATTGCGTGACTTTGGGGTCCACTGATTTTTCGGTTAGGATTTTCAGCAATTAAAGTTTCAATGGTTTTGAATTTATTTTGACTAACGGCGTGTAGATACTCTGTTGCTTGATCTATAAATTCACGTTCGTAAGTGTTTGCTTCAAGAGTTCTAGATTCTACAATACGATTAGTAAATGGAATGCCGGTTTGCTCTCTACGAGTACGACACATCATGTCCCTAAGGGTTCTTCTAAGCAAGGACACTTCTTCTTGCCTAACAACACGACTTTTTGTGTCTTCTGCAAATCGGGAAATAAATGCACGCTCACTATCTAAGATGCCAGGTTGGATTAAGTCAAGTATACTGTAAAGATCCGTAAGTTTATTACATAACGGTGTAGCCGTAAGCATTAAAAGATGATTTTTACGCAAATTTCCAATACAGGCACGACCTTTACTGTGAGTATTTCGAAAAGCATGCGCCTCATCTACTACAATTAAGTCCCAAGTTCGACTTGCAAACTCTTCAAACTTTCGGGGCAACAAACTATGAGAACAAATTACTCTGTTATCAAGTTTAAGATTTACACGCTCACCAGGATAGTTAGCTATGAAAAAGGTTTCCCCAAACTTTTCAGCCATCTCTGCCTTCCATTGGGAAAGCAAACTCTTAGGAGAAATAATCAAAATTGAATTAATCTCGCCCCGCAAGGCTAATTCTTTCATAATTAAGCCCGCTTCAATAGTTTTGCCTAGGCCTACTTCATCAGCTAAGATTGCGTTTGCATTCATTTCATTAATGACATGTAGGGCAGTTTGCATTTGAAAATTGTATGGAACCAGTTTAGTTCTTATGGCATCTAACGCTATTAAATGGTCAATTTTACCGGTGTTTTTAATTTGTATAGCGTTAAGGTTAAGCTTAAATTTTTGATAGGACGAGAAAATGTTTGCGGTTACCAGTTTTTTAATGTTGTAGGGGTCACTGTAGGTACAGGTATAGTAGTGTTTAACCTTTTTACCTGCTACGGTTTCTTCTTCAAAGTCACATAAAACCATTTTTTGCTCAGTTTTACCGTTTACAACCTGTCTTTTCTTGGTTCTACGGGTTTTCTCTGATGATGAGTCAATGTTATACAAGTCTGTGCTAATCATAGATGATTTTATGTCTAACGATTTGGAGTTTTCTAGGTTTTCAGACAAACGCATCGCGGAGAGTATTTTCTATCAGGGTATAAAAACCTAAAGTTACAGAAAACTCGTTTTCCGCAAGACACACAACAAGATTAAGCCATGATAAGCAATCTACAAAACCCAATCCTACTATGATTTAAAAAAACAAACATCCAAAAACAAAAAACCTGCATAGACAAACTATACCGTCTAACAAATCAACCTCAATATACTCAACAATACCTATACAAACTAATTTTAAAAAGAGAGCCAACTTCCGGCATGAAACTATTATAAAACCCATTGTTGGGAGGGTGGAGTGAAGTTGGATGTGCACATGTTTTTTAATCCTGAGAAGGCACTAAGGAGCTATAAGAAAATATCATGTAATTGTTTAAGAAGCGACATAGCTTCGATTCATCTTAAAACAGTTTTTTACGATTTATAACATTATAGCCAATCTATAAACTATTACAAGTTGCTTTCTTACAGTTCCTTAGGGTACCTGTTTGGGTGTTGAGGTAAACCATTTTGGGTTGATTTGGCTGGCGCTCGATATGCTCAATGAAGTAATTGAGGCTTAAAAACGGAAGATTTAACTCGCTAACTGACTTTATCGTGAGTGAATAGAAAGTCCATGCTAAAAATTTTATTACAATAGAGGGGGAAGATGCAGCTTTATGAGAAAATATATAATTGAAGACGCAAAGAGATGTTTGCAATGTAAAAATCCTTTATGTAGCATGGGCTGTCCTATTCATACGCCTATTAAAGAGGCTATTGGGTTGCTTCTTGAAAGTAAATTGTTAGAAGCGGGCAAGTTACTTTTTGAGAACAATCCGCTCTCTTTGGTGTGCAGTCATGTTTGTCCTCAGGAAAATCAATGCGAGGGACACTGCATAATGGGCAAAAAGGGTGCTCCAGTTTTTATAAGTGCAATTGAGCAGTACATATCGGATTATTATCTTTACAATTACAAACCCAAGCGTTCACTTCGAAACCGTGGAAAAGTGGCGATTCTTGGGTCGGGTCCAGCGGGTATGACTATAGCGTTTTTGCTTGCAAAAAAGAATTATGACGTTACGATTTTTGAACGGCATGACCAAGTTGGAGGAATTTTGCGCTATGGTATACCTGAGTTTCGCCTGCCAAAAAGGATTGTAGACCAGTTGATGGAAACCTTGATCGAAAGCGGCGTAAAAATCCGTCCTAACACTACTATTGGATCAAATTTAACCGTAGATGATCTATTTCGTGACGGTTTTCTCGCCATTTTTATGGGCACAGGAGTGTGGCAACCCCGTAAGCTAAACATTAAGGGCGAAAGTTTGGGACACGTCCATTTTGCTATTGAGTACCTAAAAAACCCCTCTGTTTATCGATTGGGAAAATCACTTATCATTATTGGCGCGGGCAACGTAGCGATGGACGTTGCGCGCACTGCCTTTCGGCATGGTTGTGAAGAGGTACTAATTGTTTATCACAAGGACAAGTCTGCCATAACCGCGTCTGAGCATGAGCTTCAATATGCTAAAATCGATGGCGCACGGCTTGAATTAAACAAGTTAGCCGTAGAGATTGTAGATGAAGGTGTTATATTTGCCGACTCTGAGGAATATCTTGATGAAACTAAACACAAGCAGATAAGGGCAATTCCCGGAACAGAAAAACTCTACCTATCCGATTCGGTTATAGTTGCGGTTAGTCAAGGACCACGTTCGGTTGTTGTTTCATCTACTACTGGAATTAACGTGGGTGAGAATGGGTTGGTAGTAGTTGATGGCTTAGGTCATACAAGCCGTGTCGGCGTTTTCGCCGGCGGGGATGTTGTAACGGGAGCCAGAACGGTGGTTGAGGCAGTTGTTGCCTCTCGCAGAATTGCCGAAACTATTGATAAATACATTACCAAAAAGGATGATGTTTAACAATAGTATATTTCCAATTAAACGTGAAAAATAGGGCCTTGAAATAGTTGAGTTCCACCCCGGGCTCGCTGGGGCACAAATTTTTTTTTTGTATTCCATAAGAGAAATCTTTCTTTACCTTACCTTTTAACTATTATTTTCAGAGCACACTAAACATCGCTGATTCAACAACCCTACGCCATTTTTTAAATTACAAAATACATTCATCATTTAACGCAAATATTCGACAGTAAATATGAAAATATATTGCAGAAACATATAAAAATAATCAGTTCATTAAGAGGGTTCTACAAATTTCAGGAAGAGAAGAAAACTGGATATAAACACAATAACCAGAATGCTTCACACCCTAAATCACAAACACAAACCCACTAAACTATTGGCCATGTGCTTATCTGCTTTAATATTACTAAGCATGGCATCAATGTTTGTAACAGGTGAAGCTCAAGCAGCAACACCACCCACAACAGTAGCAACAGATTCTATGGCATTGCACACTGAAGGGAATTTAATCAAAGACGCAAACGACAACACGATTTACTTGCGAGGACTACAAAAAGTAGAAATGGCCGACGACCCCGACGG
>WRJX01000082.1 GCA_009778385.1 Candidatus Bathycorpusculum sp.
ACATTGCTCTTTTCCACACTTTGGGCACTTCATAACTATTCTGCATACAAAAGGTTAAACTGTTTTATAATCCTTTTTACAACACTCTCAAAAGCGGAACTACTTTTGGGAAAAGATATTAGAAAAGATATTAATTAAAAAAGAAAAACATTAAAATAAAATTTCATATGTTGAACCAGTTTTGAAGCTAAAACTTTGCCCAAACTGTAGGTTTTTTTATCTAAACATCTATAAATCTTTATGATTAACTAAATTTGTGAGAAATATGGGTAAATGCACTAAGACTATTGGTGAACGTAGACTTGGTAGAACTATTTACAAACTTGGTAATAGTGTAGAGCTTAGTAGCAAGGAATGTAAAGCCAAAATTTCAGAAAACAAAACAAAACAGAATATTCAGACTGAACAGGGCTACACAGATGATTCACCCGTACAGAACTTGCGTGACCCTAAAAACTACCCGAAACAACCTTAATTTTTGGCTTGTTCGCAGGGATTTTTCCTTTAATTTTTAAATTAACCTTTATCTACTTTGTTTTTGCTCTAAATTATAACTAAGCGGGCCAGTTTACATTACTTAACTGCCTTGGGTGAAAGCCTATGACTGAGATCTCAGCAACTCAAACTTCTTCAAATCAGCCGATAAAAACTTCTGAAATAGACCCCAAGTTTAAGTATGAACTTGTAGCACTATCTGGCAGTGAAAAAATCCTCAGATGCTTTCAATGTGGAACCTGCACAAGCGACTGCCCAATTGCACGTTACAGCGACAGTTACCGGCCAAGGACCCTGATTCACATGGCAACTCTTGGCTTAAAAGACCGCGTGCTAAAAAGCGATACTTTATGGTTATGCGTTGCCTGCTTCACCTGTACAGACCGCTGTCCACAAGATATTGAAGTGGCAAGTGTGATTCGCGTTTTCCGCAATTTAGCAGTAGAAAGCGGTTGTATCCCACAAGTTTTCAAAGACCAAATAGGATCTGTTCTTGAGTCAGGTTACGCTTACAAAATTCCAGAGCTACGCATAAAAAAACGTGAATCTCAAGGTCTTCCACCTTTGCCAAAAGGCGATGCAGAGAACGTCCGCAAAGTTCTCAAAGGTATAAAAATCGTTGAAAGTATCCAAAACCTAAAAGGAGAAGCCACAAATGCCAACCGACAATAAATACCTATTTTTCTTGGGTTGCGCAATTCCCTACCGTGTTAGCAGTTATGAGGTTTCTTCACGAAAAATCCTTGCTAAGCTTGGAGTCGAGCTGGTTGAGCTGCCTGAATTCAACTGTTGCGGTCTTCCACTTGACCCTGTTAGTCACGAGGCAATGCTTGTTTTGGCAGCAAAAAATCTGGCTCTCGCAGAACAACAGGATTTAAATATTCTAACATTATGCCCTGGATGCGCTGGAACACTTAAAAAAGTCAATAAAATCCTAAAAGAAGACTCTCAATTAAAGCAACAAGTTAATGAACATTTAAAAGAAGCCAAGTTAGAATTCAAAGGTACAACCGAAACCAAGCACCTACTACAGTTCTTAAAAGAAGAAATTGGCGTAGACAAAATCAAAGCAGCTGTCACTAAACCTCTCACAGGCTTAAAAGTTGCTGAACACAATGGTTGCCATGTTTTGCGTCCTAAACAATACATCGGATTTGATGATCCCGAGGACCCGCAAACACTTAAAATGCTCATTGAGGCAACCGGTGCCACCTGCTTAGATTACGTAGACGAGACTGAATGTTGTGGTGCACCCAGTGTCGGAATTAGTGATAAGGTTGCCTTATCGCTTGCAAGAGACAAACTAAACCACATCAAAGACGTCCAAGCCCAAGCGCTAATAACTATTTGCCCCTTCTGTCATATAATGTATGACACTAATGAACTTCGAATAGAGAAACTTTTCAACGAAGTTTATGGCATTCCAGTACTGCATTATCCACAATTGTTAGGTCTAGCATTGGGTTTAAAACCTGAAGAATTAGCATTTAGTGACCTTAGAGTAAACCCTTCAAGGCTAATAGAACAAGTCACCGAAACTTTAAACACACAATAAAAAGCTTAAGCGTTAAAGTTTAACTTACCTTTTCCATATTTAAGAAACCGTACAAACAATATTCTATCATAATTTTAGGTATCAAAAAAAATCATGCTCTAAAGCTGCTTTGTTAACCAGTCGTCTTAGTCTTTGAACCTGCTGTTGCAAATTAAGCACAATTGGCACCTGTTGTCCATGCGCTTGACATTGTCCATTAACAATGGCTCTGGCAACAGCTTCAACTGTTGATTCCTCAGCGTCGATGGTTGTGTAGCTACAACCGATTTGGGGGCCATAATGCGCATCCGTACCTGCTACTTGAGAAAGCCCAAATTTTTCGGCAGCATCTCTAGCTTTCTTAATACTGTTCTGAAACGGAAAGGCCCGTGCATTGATCACTTCTATTGCATCAAACACACCGCAGACCGCATTTCTTAGGCAACCTTTAAAATACACGTAAGGATGACATGCAATTGCCACCCCGCCTGCCTCATGAATGCGTTCCACCGTTTCAATGGCAGTCAAGCCCCGCGGAATAAACTCTTTAATATTTAATGCAACAATGTGGCCTTCACTGCTGGAAACCTCCATACCTGGAATCACCAGAAAATCCGTGGTTTCTCTAGCTATTTTTACTGCTCCATCCAAATAGTCGTGGTCGGTAACTGCAACTGCGTTAAGTCCATTTTTTTTGGCATAGTAGATGAGACTTTTTGGAGTAATTAAGGAATCATTTGAATATGTTGTATGTACATGGAGATCAGCCCGGATTTGAATTGTCATCTACAGTCCTGTTTTCAAACGTTCACCGTTTAATATCTGTATTGCCTTGTGTTTTAACTGCTTCTACATTTCCTCTTAAATCCAAGCACAACGCTGACCGAACAAAATGACCCTAATAATCGCAAAACGTCGATACTTTAGTGTCCCACAAAACTTTCCCTATATTATACTATAAAAAACATGGTTGAATAAATAAAATAAAAGTTACCTGTTGCCTATTTAGGTAGAGTGCCGAGTTTTAATCGGATTTCTGCCAGTTGCTCATCCAGTTTAGTTTCGTCAGTTTCGACTTTGTGAAAGAGTGGTTTGGGTTTGGCGATTTTGTGCCCCGCTTTAACTGGTATGGTTGCATCGCTCCATTTACAGATGTTTCCAGGTAATTGTAGGGTTTGCCATAGTTGTTCTGCGGTTTCAGGCATGAATGGCGTTGATATAACGGTGGCTGCTTTGACGACTTGGGTGGCAACGTAAAAGATAGTGCCTGCTTTTTCTGGGTCGGTTTTCATGAGGTTCCACGGTTCCTTGGTGTTTAGATATTGATTGCCGATTCTGCTGATGCTGATGAGTGTAGTAGCAGCTGATTGTAGCCATCCCGATTCAATCTCTTTAGCTACTTGTTCCACTTTTTCTTTGACAGTATCTAGTATAACTTGGTCGTCTGCATCTAGTTTGGTTGGTGTCGGAATTGTTCCATCGAACTTGCTGGTTATAAACGATAGAGTGCGATGTATAAAGTTGCCAAAGGTATCATTTAAATCAGCGTTGATTTTATCTGCAAACACATTCCACGTGAAATTGGTGTCTTTGCTTTCAGGACGCGTTGCCATTAGAAAGAAGCGCCAATAATCCACTGGAAACATCTCTAAGGCTTCATCTATCCAAATACCAATGCGCTGGCTTTTTGAGGCTTTTTGACCACGGAACTGTAGGAATTCAGTTGCAGAAACGTTCCATGGTAGGTTATAACCTTGACCCGATGCCAGTAGCAGCGCAGGCAGGATAATAGTGTGGAATGGAATGTTATCTTTACCTACAAAATAAAGGGTTTTAGCTTGGTTGTTTAGCCAGAACTCTTTCCATTTTTCAGGTTGTCCAACACATTGCGTCTGCTCTATAGTGGCAGAAATATAGCCAAGTACTGCATCTATCCAAACGTAAATGGTTTTGCCTTCTGCACCTTTAAAAGGTGCAGGGATACCCCAGTCAACATCACGGGTTACCGCCCGAGGTTTTAAGCCTTCTTTAATCCAGTTCAAACTGAAACTTTTCACGTTAGCTGGCAACTGCTGGTTAACTTTAATATATTCATTTAAGGATTTAGCAAGTTTAGAGAGGTCAATATACCAGTGCTTAGTTGTTTTCATAACTGGCTTGTTTTTACAAATTATGCAGTACGGCTCCACCAGTGACGTAGGCTCTAAAAGTTTACCACAAACGTCACATTGGTCACCTCTAGCTCTCTCAGCACCACAATAGGGACATTTGCCTTCCACAAAACGATCTGGTAGAAAGCGTTGGTCATGCTCACAGTAGAGCATCTGTGTTTCCTGTTCGAAAATATACCCGTTCTGTTGAATTTCAAGAAGTGTTTTTTGAACGAAATTTTTGTGCACTGGACTTTCTGTAAACGTATAATTGTCATATGAGGCCCCCCATCGTCGGAAAAGTTCTGAAACTTTGGCATGGTTTCTTTCGGTTAATTCTCTGGGGGTTATGCCCTGCTTTAGCGCTTCTACCTCGATAGGTGTGCCATGTTCATCTGAACCGCTGACAAATAAAACATCATCACCTTTTAAGCGATAATATCGTGCTGTGACATCCGCAGACAAAACAGAACCAACTAGGTTTCCAAGATGCGGCGTCACGTTAATGTACGGCCAAGCTGAAGTAACTAAAACTTTATCGGGCAAACTGAATTCTCCAACAAATCGTTAAGTGACAACCTTATTAAAATTGTTATCCAAACAAAAATTAATTTAAGCATAAAACGTCAGCTGCTTGACAAGGCTTAAATCTGTTCTCAAAGACTCATTGATACAGCAGGTTAAACTTATGCCTTACTGCCAAAAATGCGGCGCCAAACTAGCCGATGACGTCCAATATTGCTATAATTGCGGAGCCTTAGTAGCTGCTCCAACAACCCAACTGCAAAGAACCTGTGAAAACTCATCCCGTCCACCTATACATAAGAATCCTCGATTCATCCCAGTCATTGTTATAACGATTATTGCACTTTCAGCTTTAGTTATTGCTGTTGTAGCGTTGGCGCCTCTTAACACAGTTAATTTTAACGAGCAAAACCAAATAGGGCCAGTAGGTCTAAATAAGTTAAACTTGGATTTTCACGCTGATGTAGGTGATATCTACATTTACACTAACCTAACTGGCGATGACATGATCCAGATGGATGTTTCAGCAACTGGTAGCACCAACATTTTTAGTTCAGACCAGCCTGTAAAGTTTAATGTTCAAAACAGTACCGCCAATGACACTCAAATGGTTACTGCCACTGTTTCTTCACAAAATATTTTTCCATTATCTGAAAACCTACACGTGATCTGTAACATATACATTAACCCCAAAGCAGACTTGACGCTTAACGTGCATTCAGATGTGGGTAAAGTTTACATGGAGGCTGGTTCAGACACCAAGATTTCATCGCTTACACTTGAAGTAACAACTGGTAACACTAATTTGAATCTGCAGAAAGGTACCATAGTTAAGGGTGATTTAAGGGTTTCAACAGTAACTGGCATAGTTTGGTTTAGTATGGATCAAGTAGACATTAACAAAAACGTTACCCTTAATTTAAATTCAGGTGTAGGCAGCGTAGAGATGATTATTAATCAAACACAAACGTTTAACGGCAACTTACAAGTTAACGCTCACACTTCCACAGGGAACGTAAATCTTAATCAAATGTTAATAGATAACGAAGTGGCTGCAAGAATCCAATCTAGCACTGGACTTGGTGAAATACACGTCAGTATGCAAAATTTTAATGGACTCCCATCACAGATTCAATCAAATAATTTCCCTTCTAAATGCAACATCAACATGAACTTAGACACTGGAGTAGGCAATATAAACCTGAAAGCAACTTATCAGACACTTATAGAACCTGCTCTTAGAGTTTAAACAGGTTTTAACGCCTTAATGTTTAAAACAATGCAGCACCATTAGAAAAGTGGAGGCTACATTTTTGACAGAAAGAAAAATCACTAAGAAAGAGTTAGAAGAAAGCAATGGAAAAGATGGAAAACCAGCATATTTTGCATATAAAGGAAAAGTATACGACGCTACTGACAGCGCAATATGGCTTGACGGTGAACATATGGGCATGCACCAAGCAGGCAAAGACTTAACCGAAGACCTGGACATGGCACCTCACGGTTCAGAAATCTTTGAAAAAATAAAATACATAGGCGAGCTCGTAGAATCCTAAATTAGATACTGCAAAACACTATCAACTCACAAGTTCAAATCATTCCTTTTTATATTCAACATATATTTTTTCTTTAAACACTAACACCTTTCTCAGCATTAAGCGCAGATTGTCAAAGACTGCTTTTGTATCTAAACCGTTATTTCATAGCTGCTTCAAAACAGAAACAAAACATTGTTTCTTCTCAAGTAGGTGAGGCTTCTATTTCTTTTAGAGCTTTTTTTGCTTCTTCTACATGGCGTTCAGCATGAATTTGGCTGGTGAAAATACTGTGAACAATGCCTGTTTTATCTATGACATAGGTTACTCTTCCTTTAATGATTCCCATGGTTGAATGGACGCCGTATAATTCCCTAACTATGTTGTCTTTGTCGCTGAGTAGTATAAATGGCAGGCCGTGATGTGTAGCAAATTTCATGTGTGATTCAACGCTTTGACTGCTGATACCGATGACTTCTGCGCCTAGACTAGTTAATTCTTGATAGTTATCTCGGAAACTACAGGCTTCTTTGGTACATCCGGGAGATTCATCTTTAGGATAAAAATACAAAACAACATTCTTTTTACCAAAATATTCAGAGAGAGTTACATTGTCACCCATTTGAGAGGGGAGCGTAAAATCCGGCGCTTTATCGCCAACTTTAATAACCAAAAAATTCACCATAAATAGAAGAACTTTATCCGCTATTAGCTTTTCGTAGAAACCTGATTGACAAAATAGAGTTTTTAAGAGTCCACAGCGTTAACCAAAGCACAGGCAGATCCTTATGGAGAAAAAGTTAAACCTCAATGACTACAAATGTCCCGTGCTCGTTAACAAGGTGCCAGGCGTCCCAATAGTTTTTTTGCACGGTTTATCTTATAGCATTGAAATTTGGCAACGCATAGGTATAACCGACTTACTTGACGATAAATGTGTTCCTTACCTCGCCCTTGACATGCCATATGGTGAAAAAAACTTTTGTAAACCTAAAACCCATGACGTAGAAAAAAACGTAACCTTCGCTTATGATGCTATAGAAAATATTTTTGGCGGTCCTATTGCTCCTATCTTGGTGGGCGCGAGCATAGGCGGTAACATGGCGCTTCATTTTGCATCACGATTTCCAGTAAAGGGCCTTGTGCTGATTGGTCCTGCCCGTACGCTTGAAGAAAACTTGGTAAAAGCTTACAGCAGTTTTAACTTTCCTTCAACGATTATTTGGGGTTCAGAGGATCGCATAATTGCCAGCGAAGACATGCGAACCTTAGCAGATAAATTACCCAATTCTAAACTGATTATCTATCAAGACGCTAAGCATTCAGCTTACAAGGATAACCCAGAACGGTTTAAACGTGACTTGCTTGAGCTCTACGTGAAGGCTGAAATTTAACTGCCTTTTTTACCAAAATCAGATAATGAAATATCCAACATCAAATGAACACTGAACATTTACTCTTTGAGTCTGTATCCTGTTTGTTACGGTTATCTAGCTTGAATTAACTTAAACGATGTTTAGCACCATCCAGACTGAATTCACCATAACAAACTATACCTTTACACCTTACTGATGTCCACACCAAGCATTTCTTTGATTTGTTTTTCATGAGTTTGTCGAGTGGTTAAAGGATAAACTTCGTGTTCGCACTCAAAAAACATTGGATCCTGCCCTATTACTTTTGAAAGTATCTCATCAGATTCAGCGTTAACAATTAACATACTGCCCTGTTGACCAATCAAGTGATAATATGTCTCTAAAATTTTGGTTTTTTCAAGTGAATTAAAATATTTGAATTGCAGGGGTAAAAGTCGAGACCATTTCTCTATGGGAACTTCCCGTTTCACCCTTTGAATAATTAAGAACTTCATAAACAAGCACTCTTTTAACCAATGGCTTGATTGTTATAAAATATGTGCAAATAGCACAAAAAAGGGAAATTAGTTTTTTCTTATTCTTTATTTTCGCTATTTCGCATCATTTCTGGAATTTTGGTGCTAGCTTTAGACATTGACTCTTTTATCACGTCCATCAGTTCATCATTAACTTCCATTTCGATTGTAAGCTTTAATTTTCCGCTTTTCTGCGGCATTGCTGTTTCAGTCATGAAAACCACCTCCTAAATTGCCTTAGATGATTTGGAAAAACGTTACCTGCCAAACGAATTGCCTGTTTGCCTGTAAGATCAATATCCATTGAAATTCGGTAACGGAATTTGCCAAGCCTCTTAGTATGTGCCTTATAGTTGCATATGGCGCTCGACTCTTTGTAATGTCTTAGCCGCTGGTTAATGTAAAACGTGATTGCTGTCGGAGCAAAAGGTTCAAAAACCCAAATGACCCGAAATAATACTCTAGGCACGCTTTCCATTAGCGACTTAGAAATATACTCTTCAACCAAACTTGGCAACCTCATAACAACTTAAACCCAGCACTCAAAGTTGAAAAATTGGCTTACAAAATTCAAAACTATTTGAGGGCGCGAATTTTTTAAGGATGTGTGACTGTCAATATGCAACTACAAAAAGGATGTCTGCTTATGTCACTTGAAGAAATCATCTTACAGGTTCAAAAATGTAAAAAATGTCGCTTATGGCAAACATCTAAACAAGGTGTCCCAGGTGAAGGTACTGCTAATGCTAAAATCATGTTTATTGGACAAAACCCGGGCTCAGAAGAAGACCAAACAGGACGACCATTTGTTGGCAGAGCAGGAAAATTCTTAACAAAAACACTCTCCGAATTCGGCATAAAACGAGAAGACGTCTACATAACAAACATCGTTAAGCATACCTCACCAGAAAACCGAAAGCCCTACCCTGACGAAGTTGCCACATGTTTGCCATACCTAACTCAACAAATCGCCATAATCAAACCAAAAATTATCGTGCTACTTGGGGCAAGCGCAAAAGAAACCCCCCGCATCGAAAACATAGAATATTTTGAGATTATCCATCCTTCAGCTGCCATGCGTTTTACCAAGATGCGAGAAAAATTCCGAACCCAAATCGCCGAACTTGCAAAACAAACCCAACAAATCTAGCTTTACAGTGTTTATGTGTTTGTGTATTGTGAGTTGATGTTTTTTGATTATTGAAGAATACTCTGATCTGTAAAATAGTCTGCGTTCTCGGATCAAAAAACGTTTTGAAGTAGAATTTACTTACTTCATAGGTTGCCTTAAAATTGTTTTTAGTTTCTCTGGTGATGTTCTGGATGGGTCGTTGAGGTAGATTTCATGATGTTTACCGCTTAATTCGTGCCCATTTTTGTGTATATATTCATGTATTTTGGTGATGGCGGGTCCTTCTTCAGCGTATGGTCCAGTGTATAGAATTTGTGCTGCTAAGCCTTCATGGAAATTATCAAATACAATCTTATTTATTGCTGGCAACTCTTTTTTCTTGAGTACTTGCTCAATCGCGGTTTTCACATCTGCTTCTTGGACATATTGCGGTTGCATAATCATGCTGGTCCATTTCCACTTATCTTTGGATGCAGTGGTAAATTCATTCATATTATCCGTCCACCAGAGACCTTCAAGTGGCATAACCCCGTAATCGAAGCTTTTGACTTTTTTAACCATAAATTTAAGGGCATAAGACACCGTAAATAGTGCCTCGATGGATTGCATATACTGTGGTGATGTGGGTGCGCCTTCGCCGTTGACCATCAAAAAATTCATGGCTGGAATATCAACTATGCTAACTTCTCTAGCGGACGGATTATACAGATGTTTTAGTTCTCTTTTAAAATCAATTTTAGTACTCAATAGAATGAACGCTCCAGTTTTTTGTAGCTGAGACATCAATAAAAAGAAATCGCAGATTTATGCTAAAGTGTAAAGTAATTCTGTTAGTAAAGATTCAATCCGCTCTGCTGCCTTTTTAAGCTCAGTTGTTATGGTTTCGCCGAACTCAATATTTTTAGGTTGAATTAAAAGTAAAGCAATCTTGGTGCCTGTGGTCTCTTTAAGGTAATCGCTAAACATCCGTAACGGCAAAGCATGTGAACTAAACGCTGAAGAAGCCGTCATTTGTTCAGGAAAAACCAGCCGAGCCTCTCCCGGCTCCAATTCCAACATTGCCGCATCAATTAACAGAACATGTGACGGTTTAAATGCTTTAATTTCAAAAATGTAGTTCTCAGGTACTGTTTCACATTCGATTAAGCATACATTATCTGGAAGTTTACCTTGTAGTTGCTGAACAATTTTTGTACCTATAAAATCATCATTACGTATAGGATTACCAATACCTGCAATAACCACTCGGTTGGTATGACTGAGCCAATCTTTAAGTTGCCTGTAAACTTGGAGCATAAAACTGCACAAAACCATTAAATGCAATAGGTAAGAAAAATGTTACCACTTTATTCTTCGTCTGAACCAATGAAACGCCTTATAGCTCCAACGATTTCTTCAACTTCAAAAACGGTTAATGGTGGGTCATAAGGAATACGTAGAACATCCCACCCTCGCTGTTCAAGCAACTCAACAATTTCCATATCCTTCTGTTGTTGCTTATCTTTTCCGTGAACCTGCCGTCCATCAAGGTAAACTGCTTTTTTAAGATCAAACCAACAAAAATCGGGTATGGTTGCTTTTAAAATAATTGGTTTCTGTGTTACCATACCAGCGGTTAATCCTTCTATGCTTAGAGCTGAGAAAACACTGATTTCACCTTTGCTGACTTTTGGGCACATGTGACTTTTGTAACTCATCATTAACTACCAAAGATGCATTATAACCTGCTCTTAACGAATAAAAATAACATATAAACACAAAGTTCATCCTACACTCCTGCAGAGGGGAGAGACCTGTTTAAGTAAAAGTGAAAATAAACTATGAAAGTGTTTACTTTTAGAAGACACATTATAGACACATGATATAAAATGACCCACAAGTCTATAAATGGGCAAAAAAAGATAAAATGCAAGAATATCAATTAAAAAGAAACGTCAAACCAACAAAATCCTAAAAAATTAGCGTAACTATCTATGTGTGAGCCCTCTTAACAATTAATGTGCAGATGAAAAAAGATGATGCACTATGTAACTAAAAGGAGGCTTGGACAGATCGCCCCTCGTATCAATCCGCAGACCAAAAAAAGCCCCGAGCAGTTAGGTCCACCGATCTTGCGGCTTGAATAACAGCTGACCTGCCAAGCGTGGGTGTATCTCTTGGATGGCTATTTTTCTCGCAAATAACTATTCGTTTCGCGAGTATAAATGGAGTTGTGACTGTATCAGTGCAACTACACACATAAGTTCTACTGTATTTAGTGCAAAAATTGGGTGTGCTTTTTAGTCTTTAATCCTTTGATGTAAAGATTTTTTATTTTTATTCAAACGGAATGGCACTGATGATAATGTAGCCTTGCTTTGATTTTCTGCTCTGCATTTTTGGGTGTTGCAGAACTGGTTTGATATGCCATATGCGTTACTCTTCTCTAAAAATAAACAAACAATCATAGAAGAAGTAACTATTAATAATTTGTTTCATTTAGCCTTGTTGTTGCTGTCATTATCAACCAAACCATTTTTTCATTATAAGAAAGTTGTTTGTTTAAATTTTTAACTTGAAATGCATAATGTGCATCTATAGACGTGAAAATAAGAAAAGGTTTGTACTGTTAGGGGTCAATGCGTTTTTCTTTGTCAAATGATACGTACTGTTTAAGTTGCTCTGCCATAGTTCTCAACTGTTTGTCAACTAAATAATTTATTGTGCCTTCTTCGAAAGTTCCATCATCACGTCGTATGCCTGCTTTTCTGTCAGTTAACATTTCAATACCCTCATCAATAGTTTTAACTGAGTATATGTTAAATTTACCTGCTTTGACTGCTTCGACAACTTCTTCTTTAAGCATCAGGTTCTGAACGTTGCTTTCAGGAATCATAACGCCTTGATGGTTTGTTAAACCTTTGAGTTTGCACACTTCAAAGAATCCCTCAATCTTCTCGTTGACTCCGCCGATAGCTTGAACCTCTCCTTTCTGATTTACTGAACCCGTAACGGCAATGTTTTGTTTAATTGGTAACCCTGAAAGTGCGGAAAGAATCGTGTAGAGTTCCGTGCTTGATGCGCTGTCGCCTTCAACGCCTTCATAGTTCTGTTCAAACACCAGTCGTGCTGAAAGGCTTAACGGTTTATCGCGGGCATATTTGTCGTTAATGTAACCGCTTAGAATCAAAACGCCTTTAGTGTGGATTGGACCACCCATTTTTGCTTCCCGTTCAATGTCCACTACGCCTTCTCTGCCAAGACCAATGCTTGCTGTTACACGTGAAGGCATTCCAAATGCGAAGTCACCCAAGCCTACTACAGATAAACCGTTTGTTTGGCCGATGCATTCTTCAGCTGTGTCAATTAAAAAGAAACCGCGTTGAATCATTTCTTGAATTTTTTCTTGTACAAGCTTTGATCGGTAAATTTTTTCCTCAATTGCTTTCTTTACATGTTCGTTGGTGACAAATTCTGCATTTTCTTCAGTAGCGTAAAAGCTGGCTTCTCTTGCTAAATCGCTGATGAGTGCAAATTGTGTGGAGAGTTTGTATTGGTCTTCTGCGAGTCTTGAACTGTACTCGATTATTTTTGCCAGCGCTGAGCTGGAAAAGTGTTTGAGGTTTTCTTTATTGCAAAGTGTACAGATGAAAGTTGAGTGTTGTTTGATGTTTTCGTCATTGCGATCCATTGCTGTGTCAAATTCGGCTTTTACTTTAAAGAGTTCCCGAAAATCAGTATCCATTGAAAACATTAACTGATAAAGATATGGTGTTCCGATTAGCATGATTTTGGCGGTCAACGGAATTGGTTGGGGTTTTATTGTTTTTATGCTTATAAAGCCATAGCGCTCTTCAGGTTCTTCAATTACAATGGTTTTGTCGCGTATGCTACGTTTTAGACCATCGTAAGCAAAGGGATTTTTAAGCAAATCTTCAACCTGTACAATCAAGTATCCTCCATTTGCTTTATGCAGAGCTCCTGCTCTAATCATAGTGAAATCGGTGGTTAATGCACCAAATTGAGCTTCTTTTTCTGTTCTGCCAAAAAGGTTGTGATACGTAGGGTTAACTTCCATTACCACTGGTGCACCTTTGGTGTTAAAATTATCTATAATGACGTTAACTTCATATTTTTTGAAAGGTTCTTCCTGCGCCCAAGGCAAGGGAAATGGTAGCTGTTGCTGTTTCTCAGTGTCTCTGCGGATAAATTGGGTTAAATTGTCTAAAATATCGTTTTGTACCTCTTTAAGATAATCTGTTACTTCTATTAGATTCTGATACTTTTCTATTAAACTATTAATCTGAGAACCCGTAGCATATAGTGCAACTTCACGGTTGAGTTTCTTTACTGTATCATGTATTTGACGCTCCATATCAATAAGTTGACGCATCGTATTTTGAAGTTCAGCTTCAAGTTTGTCATGTTTTTCTTGAAGTTTCTGCTTAGTTTTCTGCGGAAGCGCTAAAATTTCTTCTTCTGCTAACGGTTTGCCATCTAACACTGGGATAAGTAATAACCCCACAGGGGAGCTTTGAATTGTGAACCCCTCGCTTTGAGCTTTCGCGCTCAACTTATCAATTATGGCTTTGCGTTGAATCTCTAAGCCTTTAAGAGTTACTTCTCGACGTTTAATGTAATCTTCACTTTCAAACGCTTTAGGTAAAGCAGATTTTATGTTTTCAATAAACTGTTTCATATCTGTTTGAAAGGTTTTTCCTTTTCCAGAAGGCAATTTTATAGCTTTAGGTTCATACTGATTACTAAAATTGTTAACGTAACACCAGTCAGGTGGAATTGGCTGTGTCTGAGCAGTCTCATCAACAAAATTTTTTACTGCCGTTCTTCTACCTGTTCCAGGTGAGCCTGAAACGTAAATGTTAAAACCATGATTTTTAATGCCTAAACCAAATTTTAAAGCCCTAACCGCCCGTTCTTGTCCAACAATTTCAACGAGTGGCTTTAGGTTCATGGTTGATTCACACTGCAAAAAATTAGGGTCACATACATTACACAGTTTCTCTAGTGGCACTTTAATAACCAAAATCAAAAACTCCTTAAGTTATACTACATAAAAAGCTACTTTTATGCTTTAACCTATCCCGATAGTAACACAAAAAGTTGCAAGCTACATTTTTTTAAAAACTACAAACTGTTCTAAAACATGAGAATTTCTAACTTCTGGATGAAACAGCACACCGTAAATGTTTTTTTGCTTGTGTTTTATAGCTTGGATGCATTTACCCGTCTGCGCCATAACATCAAAGGTCTCTGAGGGCGAAACACTGTAATTGTGCAGTGTGTAAACGTTGAAAGTGCCTTCGAAAAGTGGGTTATCTTTTACTGTTTGAACTTCTGTTATGCCAATCTGTCGGCAAGACATTAAGGGTATTCCAAAGACAAGGCTGATTATCTGCATTCCAGTGTCGACTCCAAGGATTGGGCAGTTCAAAGTTTTAATCCAGCTAAACTTGTCGATGTGCTCGAATACTTGGCTATCTTTTAGGGCGTTTCCTGAAAGAATAATTTTACTGAACATTTCAAGCTCAGAAATCCTAAGTTCCATGTAATGCTTAACTGTGCAATCTTCAAGTGGCTTAACAATGTTGACTATGGATTGGACAAACTCATTAAATGCTAATGAATCTTTTTTCCAGTTCATGTCAACTATGAGTATCATTTTGGCGCCAACCTAGCCTTATTGATTACGTAAACTCCAGACGTGTAATTCCATATTGACTCAAAATCAATAACCTCAACTTTCTGCTTAAACATGGGTGCATCCAAAACGGTGGTTTCTATTTCTCCCCCTTCACCTGTAACGCTTATACCATATGTTTCTGACAATTTCGAAAGCTGCTCAATCATGCCTTGGTCTAACTGTTTTCCGAGCCACAACGCATTAAGCGGGTAAGCAAATACTCCAGAAATAACCACCTTGAACCTGCGTTCAAGCAGCTCTTCAAGTAACGCTTTTTGATTATACTTCCACAGCGGGTTAAAACACCACAAACATAGTCTATTACAAATTCTTTGAACCCTAGTCGCCTGATAAACCGACTCTACCGCACCCGTAACCACACCCTCAATACCATACTGAGTTTTAGCTTGCAAAACTGCTTTTTCTAAATCACAAAGTTCTTTTTCTTTGTGTCCTTCAGTGTCTACTGAAATCAACGGTAACTCTAAAGCTTGAGCCTGCAACTCAGTAATGCCCACATTGGGCGTGTGAAACATGTAACTTTCCTTATTTTTTGAGACAACTGTGATCAAACAAGTTACCTGCTCCTTTTCTGCCGCCAAATGCAAAGCAAGCATGGAATCCTTGCCGCCCGAAAATAACACACCAAGCTTCATTTGTATCCGTTAACAAGCAAGCTTCTATATACACTTTTTTAAGACATCTTTATGCCTTGCTTTCTTGAGGTGTTTTGGCGCAAGTTTAATTGATGACGTTTAAAATATTTGTTGTTTATGTTTCGTTTGTGGTTTGACAAGGGTACGTTGTTGTTAAAGGGGGATGTTGGAACTCCATATGGCAAATGGGACCCTCGGAGTGGCTGCTACCGAATTAAAGCATGTCATTACAGGGATGTTTTGGACTTTTTTAGAGAAAGTAACATTCGCTTTGAAGATGTTGTTTCAAATTTGCCTGCTCTTGAGCAGTTAGAAGGCAGCATTGAGTTGAGGGCTTATCAGAATAAAGCGTTAGATAGATGGTTAGCTGCAGATAAACGTGGCGTGTTGGTTTTACCAACCGCCGCTGGAAAAACATTCATTGCCCTCAAGGCAATTGATTTGCTTAAAATACAGACTTTGATAGTTGTTCCCACTTTAGACTTACTCGACCAGTGGAAAAAGCGAGTAAGAGACTGTCTTAATGTGGAAGCTGGTGTAATAGGTGGTGGCGAAAATATTGTGCGGATGGTGACAATTTCAACGTATGACTCAGCATATTCTCAGGCCGCCCATTTAGGCAACAAATTTATGCTGCTGATCTTTGATGAAGTACATCATTTAGCTTCACCGGGGTATATGCAAATTGCTGAGATGTATGCTGCACCCTACCGCATGGGCTTAACCGCAACATACGAAAGAAGCGACCAAAGACACAACCTTCTTCCACTGTTAGTCGGTGATCCAGTTTACTCGGTCTCTATTGAAGAATTAACGGCTGGAAAACACCTCTCAGACTACACCTATGAGAAAATAGCCGTAGAGTTAACTAAACAAGAACAGCAAACTTACGAGGAGAATATGGCAATTTTTAAGAACTACCTTGTGGGAAGAAGGATTGTGTTGAAATCTGCATTTGATTTTCAGCGCTTCATTATGACAACCGGCCGAGACCCCCATGCTCGAGAAGCCCTTCTCGCACGAAATAAAGCCTTAAAAACCGCCGTTAACTCTGAAGCTAAACTCGACTTACTTGCAGAAAAACTTGAAACACACAGAAACGAGAAGGTGCTGATTTTCACATTATACAATGACTTGGTATACACTATTAGTAGACGTTTTCTTATACCCGCCGTTACATATCAGACACCAAGAGAGGAGCGGCGGGAGATATTAGCAAATTTTGGAAACGGTACTTACAAGGTAATTGTTACTTCACAGGTTCTAGACGAGGGCGTAGATGTTCCTGATGCATCAGTTGGTATAGTGCTTGGCGGAACGGGAAGCAGACGGGAGTTTGTACAACGGCTGGGGCGACTTCTAAGAAAAAAGGATGGTAAAACCGCTAAACTGGTGGAAATAATTTCTAAGGAAACTGTAGAAGTAAACATCAGCCGCAGACGACACCTAAAGCAGCAGGAGAAACACAATAATGTTACCCAGTAGCTTGCTTGTAGTATATAAGCGAAAGGGCGAAATACAGCCACGTTATGCAAAACTATCTTCTGAAAATATAGACGTTGCAAATCGTCTTATCGAATTATACAAGAACCATGTTGGAGAGAAGAAAAAAGTTCTCACGACTTTTGTTACCGAGTTAGAAAATCAAGGATATGAATACCGTTTTGTTAGAGCTCTATCTTTACTACTTGATCGCAAAAGTCGCTTTATTTGTAACAGCAAAATAAACCCTTCTGATTTGAGAAAGAAAATATTTCAAGCAACAGAAAAATATGGATTACCTACAACGTCAGAGAGACGGAAGCAAATTGTTGAGGTTGTTGCTTCTGAAATGGCGCTGTCAATTGAGGCTGTTGAAGAGCAGTTATATGCTGATTTAGATGCTGAGTTGATGCTTGAAAAATTTGACGCCCCCACAGCGGTAGAGTTACTTCAACAGTATAATCTTAGTTTAACACAGACCCTTCTTTTTGAGTGTAGCGAGTTAAGTTTTAAAGCTTCAGGTAACTGGCAGAGAATCTTTTATTCGATTAAAAAACTAGGGCTTATCTATGAAGTTTTTCAGGAGGACAATTTTTGTGTAAAAATAGATGGTCCATCTAGCCTCTTCAAACTTACTAAGCGGTATGGGATTAACATAGCCAAATTATTACCCGCGATCATTGTGAATCAGCAATGGGATATAAACGCTAAGATACTGTGGAAGTACACAAATGAAGTGTGTAGTTTTAAAGTGGATAGCACAAAGCTCGGTTCGTTGTTGTGGATGCCTAATTTTCAGTTGGTGACTTACGATAGTGCTGCTGAAGAGAGCTTTGCTAGCCAGTTTAGAGCCGTAAATTCTGGATGGGCTCTTAAGCGTGAACCCGAACCTGTTTTGGCAGGCAACTATGTTATTGTACCTGATTTTTCACTTGAACGCGCAGGTCTTAAAATTTATTTGGAAATTGTTGGTTTTTGGACTGAAGAATACTTACATCGCAAAGCAGAAAAACTCAAACGGGTCGATGCTAAAATGATACTAGTAGTCAATGAAGCTTTAGCCTGTGAGAAACTTGTCTCTTTGGAAAAGCGTCCACAGTTGCATTTTATCTATTATCGAGACAAAATCTCGTTAGCACCAATTCTACGCTATCTTCAAAGCGCATTTGAAGAGGTCAAGGCAAAAGAAATCAAAATGATAGAAGAAATGCCCATCAAGTTTACCGAGCCAATACTAAATTACGCCGAATTTGCCGATAGAATAGGCGTTTCAGTTGAATCTGTGCAGACAGTATTAACCGCTAACCCCCCCACAGGTTACGTATCTATATCTAACGGTTTAGTAAGTAGAGAAAAACTCCAACAAATATCAGACATACTCAACAGCGCTTTAAAACAGTCAGGAAAGCTAACACTTAGCCAAGCAACCAAAATAATTGAAGCCGAAGGAGTTAACGATATAACTAGCATATTAAATCGTCTCGCCTACAAAATAAAGTGGCACGGAATAAATAGTGAACAAGCTGAAATCATACCACCAAAAAGTCAATAGATGACTTATTTTTCAACGGAATCTTTGATTTTGTTAACTTCATAGGCGTAATTAACTACTAATTTTCGGATGATACCCTTTTAAAGAAATCCACAGGGAACTGTAAGGTGGTTTTCTGCTGAAGAATCCCAAATTTAACAATGTAACGGTACTAGCTGAAGAATCGTCTAACTGGGTCTCTTTTAAAAAAACCATATGTCTATAACCCGCATACAAGGTTGTGTTGTAGGGTTGGTTTTATTGGTTTTTATGTCAATCTGTGGTCTTAGGTTTTTGTGAATACCATACAATTATGGACAGCTGCAAAAATATGTGTAGGCTCTTCAGAATTTGTATGTTGGTTATAGACTTATGGAAAAAAAATAAAATGTGAAGAGGGATTTTTTTAGAATTTGACGTTGCAGACGTTTGGTATTGCTTTTAGTTGTGTGACAATTTCTGGCGTTACTTGATGGTGTAGTACGTAGACGCTTATGGCGTGGCCTGTGTTTATTTGGCGGCTGTAGTTTGCGCGTATGTTGATGTTGTTTTCGGCGAGGACTTTGTCGATGTTTGCAAATACGCCTGGGACGTCTTTGTGATGTATGAAGAGGGTGAAGACTTGTTTTTCTTCTACTTCGATATTTTCACCTGCGTTAACCGCGTTGGTAAAATCTCCGCCCATAAGATAACCTGACAAGACACGAGCGATTTCCGTAGATGTTTCAACTTGGGCTTCAACTGTTGATGCGCCAAGGTGGCTGCTTAGCACGACATTGTCTAGTTCTTTTAATTTGTCGTTGAATGGGTCACCTTCTGCTTTGGGTTCTTCTTTGTAAACGTCTGTTGCGTAGCCACCGATTTTTTTCTCTTTAAGAGCATTGTAAAGTGCAGTTTGGTCCGTGTTGTTGCCTCGGGATGTATTTATGATGAAGGCTGTTGATTTCATTTGGGTGAGTTCTTTTTCACCGATAATGATGTCTTTGCCGCCTGTGTGAATACTAATGTAGTCAGAATTTTTGAGGAGTTCTTCTTTGTTTACATACTTGATTCCGCTTTCTTGGTTGGGACAAATGTCGTAACCGAAAACTTCCATATCAAAACCGCGTTTAGCGATTTGAGCAAGTTTCTGACCGATTCTGCCACATCCAATAATGCCTAAGGTTTTATAAGCAAGCTCAGTTCCTTCAAGCTTCTTTTTTATCCAAATCCCATTTTTAAGTGAATGATGAGCTTGAGGCGTATTGCGTGAAATGCTTAGCATTAAATCGATGGCTAACTCTGCAACCGCGTTGGTGCTTCCATATGGTGCAATTTTTACAACAATGCCGTGTTCGGAAGCAGCTGTTACGTCTATATTGTCGTAACCTACTCCTGCGCGCCCGATGATTTTGAGCTTTCCTTTTGCACCTGCTTCAATAATTTCACGCGTAACTTTTGTGGCGCTTCTTACAACTAAAGCGTCAAACTGGCCTATTTCAGCAATTAATCCATTTAAATCACGTTTTTTTGTGTCTGTTTCTATTCCAGCTTCTTGGAAAACTTTTAGGCCTTGAGTTTCTAAACCATCATTTAAGAGTACTTTCACTGCAAGAGTCTCCTTTAGAGAGTTAACAGAAGGTTGATTGTATTTGTTAATTAATAAAGTTCTCCTAAACAAGAGTGAGGTTTTATGCTTTCCGTGTAGCCTTTGGTTGACTGACCCTTGTTGAGGCAATGTTAAAAGTGTTAATTTGTTGACAGTAGGGACATTTTAAACGTCGACGGTTACCATACCGCAATGAAGTTAATGTTGCTCCTGGAACCCAATGAAAATTAAACCCTTTTCGACAATTTGGACAAACCAATCTTGAAGTGTAATGTGGACCATACCGTGGTAGCAAAATAAAGAAGATAAAAAAACCAATAACCACAATGGGCATAAGTATGTAAATTAAGTCCATGAACTTTCAGCATTAAAAAAATAATTCTGTGCTAATTAATCTTTAGGCTAAAAAACTAAAGAAACCTGCAAGTAAAAGAAAATAAGCTTGAAACGTTACGACTTGGCATATTTTAGGGCTTCTTCAACGCTTTGGAAGCCATACTTTACTTGACCAAACTCTTTTTTCAGAGCCATAACGTCTACTTTAACTTGCTCCGGTGTGCGTTTGCCTTTAATTATATCTATCATTAGATCGCAAAGATGTTTAATGTCGCCTTCTCTCATACCGTGTCGTGTTACATCTTGGAAGCCAACACGTAACCCAGCAGGATTTTCTTTGTCACTTTGGTCATCATAAGGTAACAAGTTTTTGTTAAGGATAATGTTTGCGTCTTCAAGCTCTTGAGCAATTTTATTGCCGCCGCCAAAACTTCTAACATCAAGAGCAATCTGATGTGACCTTGTAAAGCCTTTATGCTCTGCAACAACTTTGACACCGTTCTCATACAAGTATTGGCCTGCAATTTGAGCGTTCTTAATAATTTGAGTAGCTAATTCTTGGCCAAAAACTTTCATTTCAAGACAAGCAATACCTAATGCCGGCAATCTGCCAAGATGAGTGCTTGAGGCTGTTAATGGAAAAACTGCATACTGAATTTTTCGTACAGCCTTCTCTTTAGCTGGTGTATCAGGAACACCCATAATTACGCCGCCTTGAGGGCCTGGAAAAGTTTTGTGTGTGGAGGCTGTGATGAAGTCTGCGCCTTCACGAAGAGGATCTTGAAATTGATTGCCAGCAATCAAACCCAATACATGTGCTGCATCATAGGCTATGTATGCGCCTACTTCATTACATACTTCTTTAAGCTCCTTAATTGGATGTGGGAAAAGAAACAAACTGCCTCCAAAGGTAACAATGCCTGGCTTAGCTGCACGAATAACATAAGCTGACTTGTCTGGGTCAATGTTAAACTCATTAATGTCATAAACGTGATTGATGTTATCTATACCTAAAATGCTACCTGCTAAGCCCGTATAGTCATGACTTATATGAGCACCACAGCTTAGAGGAGTTACAACCATCTTGTTGTTTTTTGATGATAGAGATAAACCCTTGAAAGTTGCCGTGTTTGCATGAGTGCCAGAAATTAACCGAACATCTGCCCAAGTAGCCCGAAACAGGCTTTTTATAGCATCTGTTGCATAGTCCTCGATTTGACTCATGTATTTTTGACCTTGGTAAAAACGTTTCTTTACGTGTCCTTCGCGGTCGTTTTCTCCTTCTGCATAGCGAGTAGCAAGATCATGTGACATGTCAAGCATTTGGCTTACAGCGGGTGATTTGATGCCCTCGCTGGCAATCATGTTTATGCATTCTTTGTCGCGGTACTGTTCATGTTTTTTTGTTGTTTCTATCAAGTCTGAGACTATGTTTGGTAGGTCTTTCATTGTTAGATTCTCACGCTAATTACTCAACGGATTAGAGTTTGCAGTATTTAGCCATTACTGGCAGGCGGTGAGGTGTTCAATAGACTGGGTTCTGAAGATTTTTGTGTTGGTGACTGTTAGAATGTTTTATCAACAAATTTTTTTTAGGTTAGCCTAAAAATTTATATGTGTTCTCGTGTAGAATTTAGGTGAACCTAAAAATGAGGTGGGGATATGATACAAAAATCAACACAAGATTATCTAAAAGTCGTTTACAGCCTATCCAAGAACGGAGAGGTAGTAAACAACACAGACATCTCACAAAAACTTGGTGTTGCCCCCGATAGCGTAACAGAAATGCTCAAAAAACTATCTGATGAAGGCTATATAAAATATTCACCATATCACGGTAGCACACTTACTGAGAAAGGTGTAAAAGAAGCCCAAAAAGTAACCCGAAAACACCGACTACTTGAAGGCTTCCTATCAAACGTGTTACACATAGGAAATGATAGAGTGCATCTTGAAGCATGCCAAATGGAACATGCCCTCTCAGACGAGGCAGAGGAATCACTGTGTCGTTTTCTAAAACATCCCGGTACCTGTCCCGACGACGGTAAAATCATACCTGCATGCGATTTGCCTTTTTCAAGTTGCGAAGAATGCATTCAACTACACCAAAAAGGTTTAGAGCAAATCGGACGGCGTGACAAAAACCTCATATCCATACGAGAATTAAAGACTGGCAAATTTGGCAAAATCAGTTTTATTCGAGGTGTGAGCATAAGGTACTTCAACGACTTTTAGACATGGGACTTACCCCTGGAACAAAAATCCGCGTTGTCGAAGTAGCACCAATGGATGGACCCGTTGAAGTCGCTGTGCGAGGTTCCAAGCTGGCTTTAGGACAAGACATAGCCTGCAATGTGTTTGTGGAAGCCAGAACAAATTGCAGACTAAAAAGGAGGATAACGCACAATGTCATCCAATATACCTACTGAGCTGAAAAGTGAAACATCATCTACTGCTACAAAAAAGGATAAGCAGATAACTTTTGCTCTTGCAGGAAATGCAAATGTAGGTAAAAGTGTGATTTTCAATCAGTTAACTGGATCCAATCAGATAATTGGTAACTGGCCAGGAAAGACTGTTGATCGAGCAGAAGGCACCTTGAATTTTGAAGGGTACGAAATTAAAGTCATCGACTTACCTGGAATTTACTCCTTTTCAACGTTTTCTATGGAAGAAATTGTTTCCCGAGATTACATTGCCTTGGAAAAACCTGATGCTGTCATTAACGTGGTTGACGCTTCAGTTTTGGAACGCAACCTATTCTTTACGCTACAGCTCTTAGAAATGAACGCCCCACTTGTTTTAGTCTTAAATCAGATAGATGTTGCAAAAAACAAGGGTATTCTTATTGACAAAGATAAGTTATCAGCGATGTTGGGTGTCCCTGTGGTTTTTGCTACAGCTATTCGTGGTGAGGGTATTTTTGAAGCTGTTAAAGAATCTGTGAAGGTTGTAACCAATAAGCCTAAACTTAAGCATCTAAAATATCGAAAAGACCTTGAAGAGCAAATCGAAAAACTACAATACATAATTGAAAAAGAAAACCTCGATTTGAAGTATCCGACCCGCTGAGTAGCTATCAAACTGCTTGAAGGCGACGCTGAAATTACAAAACTTATCACTGAAAAATCAAAAACCGTCACATTACAATCGAAGCTTATGATCGCAGAACTTGAAAAGTGCTGTCAAGAAAAATGCTTCTCAATCATTGCTTCTGAACGATACGCACTTGCAAGCTCCATTGTAGCTTCCTCTCTTCAACAGGACGAAATCTGGCATCCCTTCACTGATAAACTGGAATGGTTCACCACCCATCGCGTATTTGGGTATGTAACTGTTTTAGGTGTGATTGGTGGTTTGCTGCTTTGGACGTTTTTTGTAGGTAACGCGCTATCAGGCTTTATTTCAGACGGCTTAAATTTAATTCAACCAGTTGATCCTGAATTATCAGCATCAGCTCCGATTCTAAGTATTATTTTTAATGGTTTATGGGGGGGGATTCAACGCAGGCTTAACGTTAATTATCCCTTTTGTCATCCCCTTTTACCTGCTGTTGGCGTTCATCGAAGATTCTGGGTTACTGACTCGCGTTGCCTTCATGATGGATAGCGCAATACACAAAGTCGGATTACATGGCAAAGCATTAATTCCAATTATTCTTGGTTATGGTTGTAGTGTTCCCGCTATTCATAGTTGTAAAATCATGGAAACTCGGCGTGAACGCCTCCTTGCTGCCTTTGCCATAACTTTTGCGCCCTGTTCAGCCCGAACTATCGTACTTTTCGGCATGGTCGGCTTATTTGTTGGTATACACTGGGCATTGCTACTGTATGTTGTTAATATCGCTATAATCTTTGTTATGGGCAGAATTGCCATGAAAGCTGTTCCGGGAAAATCTACCGGTTTAATTATGGAACTGAGCAGTTTCAAACGTCCCTCCATGAAAGTTGTTCTAAAGCAAACTTGGGCGCGCACAAAATCAATTATTTATGTGGTTTTTCCAATTTACATAGTTGGTAGCGCACTTATCCAAGCGTTATACCTCTATGACATACTAACACCGATAGGCAATGCACTTTATCCCATTACAGTTCTATGGCTCGGTTTGCCAGCATTTGCCGGTGCACTACTACTTCTCGGTATCGTTCGCAAGGAACTAATAATCTTAGGTGCAACGGTAATACTTGGTACAACAAATCTACTTTTAGGCTTCACTTCAGTACAATTGGTGGTTATGGCTTTGGTAGCCATGCTCTATATTCCATGTGTTTCAACAATGGCAATACTTGGCAAAGAATTCGGGTGGAAAACAGCAACTTTAATCTCGCTGACAAACATTGGCACAGCATTAATAATCGGCGGCTTAACTTTCCACTTTCTGAACCTTTTTATTTAGAAAGCTGTGGTACTATAGCAGTATAACTTTTCGTTAACTATATAACTAGCGGTGTGTATTTGTGTTGTGGTGTTTGTATTGCCTAATCCTGTGTCGAAT
>WRJX01000083.1 GCA_009778385.1 Candidatus Bathycorpusculum sp.
GGTTTTATATGGTGCTACGGGCAGGATTCGAACCTGCGAACCCCTGCGGGAAAGGATTTCCCATCAGAGCGCCTTATGTCAAAGCGATCCTAGATCTTGAGTCCTTCACCTTTGACCTGGCTTGGTTACCGTAGCCCAAAATTGTTAGATAAACACAAAAAGGTTAGTTCCTCCTTATTATATTATTTCCTACAAACAAGCAGCTTAACTGCGTCTATTTTTTAGCGTAAACTACCTACTAAGTATATGATTGTTTTTCTAGATACGTTTTAGAGCATGAAAAGTAAAAACGTATGAAAATGCGATTTACAAACGCTCAATTCAACCATGGAAAACAAACGTTTTTTTATAAACTACTGCGTAAACCGCTTTTGAAAGTTTTTACATTAAGCAAGTCAAGAATAGTTCTATATTTGTCAGCATCAATACCTAATGTATCTTTTAAAAAAACAAGCATCTGATTACTCCCAGTAGGCAAATCTAATGCAAACTTAGATTTGGTATAACCGTTAACGTCAGAATCGCCAAAACGTGGCTCTACTCATTTTCTAATCTACCTGCATATATCTTCTAAAACTTCCTGCTTAAACCTCTTGTAGTTTTACAGTTAATCACGTCTAAACCGTTTTTTACCAAAAAACATTAAACGATAACCGCGTTAAATACTGTTCAGATACTCTTTGCAAACCCAACACAAAATAATCATAGGTAGCAGTCAAACAATGCCTGAAGTCGCAGACCATAGCGTCCATTTAATGCTTACCTCACCGCCATACCCTATGATTCAAATGTGGGATGCTCAGTTCTGTCAAATAGACAAAAGAATAGATGCCCTCTGGAAAAATCTGTCCACGTCGGGTGTTGTTGAGCAAATTTATGATTTAATGCATGAAAACTTGACAAAAACATGGCAAGAAACATATCGTGTCCTTGTTGAGGGAGGCATTGCAGCCATAAACATCGGTGATGCCACAAGACGTTTAGATGGCAAATTCCAGCTTTTTCCCAATCATAGCCGTATAATTGAGGCCTGTGAAAAAATTGGTTTTATAACACTGCCATATATTTTATGGAAGAAACTTACTACCAAACCCCACTATAAAGGTAAAGGCGCGTTTTTAGGTTCGGGTTTTCTACCTCCAAACGCTTACGTAACATTGGACTGCGAATTTATACTGCTTTTCAGAAAGGGAAACTTACGCAAGTTTCTACCTCACGATAAAACACGGTACGAGAGCAAGTTCACCAAGAAGCAACGTGATGAATGGTTCAGCCAAATCTGGACCCTAAAAGGCACACGACAAACCGCAGATGAGCTTGAACGTAGAACCGCTGCTTACCCAGACAAAATCGCAGAACGACTAATTAACATGTTCAGCATAAAAGGTGATACTGTACTTGATCCATTTTTAGGTTCAGGCACAACAACGAAAGCCGCAATTCAAAACCAACGTAACTGCATTGGATATGAAGTTGAAGAAAACTTGATGCCAATCATCCAAAAAACAGTTAACACCATTTATGGATCAACATCAGTGCAAATTATTAAACGTTAGTTCCCATATTATAAGTACAGGTTAAGCCTATGAACCCTATTGTCATCTATTCAACTCACCGAAATAATACTGAAAAAATTGCATTAGCAATCGCCCAAGGCATCAACTGCAAATCCATAAAATTAACCAAAAACTTTGACCCCTCAAGTACGCCTTTGGATGGTTACGATTTAGTTTTTCTTGGCACAGGCATAAGGGGTGGTGAACCATATGTAGAACTGTTAAACTTCATAAAAGAGGCAGATTTGGGCAGTGCCAAACGCTTCATATTGTTTATGACCTGGGCTGGAGGCGGTGCAAGTAATAAACTTGCTTACGAAGGCGTCAAAAAAGCCCTTGAAGTAAAGGGACAGCACTTAGAACCCGACTACTTCATTTGTTTGGGACAAACATTTGGTTTCACTAGGCGTGGCAGACCAAACGAGGCAGATTTAATTGAAGCTAAAAAATGGGCAATAGAAAAGTTAAAGTAAACATACTCAAATAGCATCCAAAGGTCAATTGACTTGCCAAAAAGCTCTACCGATAAACGTCCTTATGGATTTGGGAACACTAACAGGCGTTTTACCATGTCGCCAAGAAAAATGGCAGGTGACATTGCGCGTGACCGTTTCGCGTTTGACCAAGCAATGAAAGGTAATGATTGCACAAAAATTCGTAAAGACGGAGACTTTGTGGTTCAAGAGCGAGACTTCTTTGGCAACGAAATCGACAAACCCAAAACTTACCAAGTAAAAACAGGTAACTCTAAAATAACTGAAGCTGAAGAGAAACGTAAACGTCAACTTGGTAGAGACAAATACAAAATAGTTAGATACTGACCGTTTTGGTCACCACGTTCTTAGCCGGATTAGCTGCTTCACTTATAAAATTACCAACCTTGCTTCTTTTAGTGGATGAACTCTAAAACAACGTTCTTTATACCCATCCTGCTTAAAAAGCCTAAGTGTTCATGTTATTTATTCCTCGGGCCATAAAAATCTGTTATTTATGGTTTTTTGCCTGAAAAACCGCTATCTTTGCTTTCAAAGTTTCTCTGACTTGCAGGTTACGTTTGTTTGCTACAATTCACTGTTTTTCTTTGTTGCGCGCGCATTTTAACCGTTTCACGCGTTCCAAAAAAGTTATTTTTATGTTTTGACTCTATGAAAGTTTAGTCAACCCACAGTTTAGACGCAACCGCTATAACAATGTTTATAAGGAGGTTGCGGAGATGTGTTTGTGCCCTCAGAAACATAGGAGAAATTTTTTCACGTGAGAAGAATCGGCTTAACAAAGATTCACATTTACTTGTTTAACTTAATTGGAGACTGTTTAACATGACAGAAATACAGAAAGAAGATACACACTTATTACTAAAAGCTTTTTTCAACGACAAAGGTCTAGTAAGACAACATCTCGATAGCTACAACGAGTTTATCGACCACGGCTTACAAGAAGTCGTAGGTGAAGTGGCTGAAATCCCCATAGAAGTCCCAGATAACCCATATAAAGTGAAACTAGGTCAAATCTGGGTAATCGACCCACAAAGCAGAATAACAGGCCCCTATGTAACCGAGGTAGATGGAACAAAACACGAAATCTACCCAATGGAAGCACGCCTAAGAAACCTCGCCTACAGCGCACCAATTGCGCTTGAAATGACTCCCGTAGTAGACGGACGTGAACAAGATACCGAACTTGTCTACATCGGAAACATCCCAGTCATGCTGAAAAGCAAACTCTGCTTCCTTAGTCAACTATCCCGTGAAGAATTAATCGCAGCTGGCGAAGACCCAGACGACCCTGGAGGATACTTTGTTGTAAACGGCTCCGAACGTGTTATCGTAGCCATGGAAGACCTTGCACCTAACCGTGTAATCGTAGACATAGACGACAAAGGAACCAGCCCAGTTTACCAAGCAAAAATCTTCTCAACAACTGTTGGATTCCGTGCAAGAATAGAACTTAAACTAAAATCAGACGATGCAATTTATGTGACAATGCCCGGTGTGCCAACAGAAATTCCATTTGTCGTTATCATGCGCGCATTAAGCATGGAAAAAGACAAAGACATCGCAGAAGCAGTAAGCCTTGATAAAGATATCCAAGCACAACTTGCTGCTTCTTTCGAAAAAGCAGTCGGTGTAGACACACCTTCTGATGCTATTCTTTTCATTGGTAACCGTGTCGCCCACGGACAAGTCGAAGAATACCGACTTCAAAAAGCCGAAACTGCCCTTGACAAAAACTTCCTACCACACTTGGGTAGAAGCGACGCAAACCGCAAAGAAAAGGCCATATTCCTAGGCGAAATGGCATACCGAGTTATCCAACTAAAAATGGGCATACGCCAACAAGACGACAAAGACCACTTCAAAAACAAACGTCTACGCCTCGGCGGCCCATTGCTCGCAGACCTTTTCCGTGTCTCATTCCGCAACTTAACACGAGACATTAAATATCAGCTTGAACGCATAGGCGTTAAAGGTCCAATTATCACAGTATCTGCAGCCGTAAGACCTGGCATAATAACAGAAAGATTCCAACATGCTTTGGCAACAGGCAACTGGGGTAGAGGAAGAGTTGGCATTACACAATTACTTGATAGGACCAACTATATTTCAACCCTCAGTCATCTAAGACGTCTCCAGTCACCTTTGAGCAGAAGTCAACCAAACTTCGAGGCCAGAGACTTACACCCAACTCATTGGGGCCGACTTTGTCCAAATGAAACCCCTGAAGGCTCTAATTGTGGTCTTGTCAAAAATTTAGCGCTATCTGCCACAATTGCTGTTGGTGTAAATCCTGACAGAATAAAACAAATTCTCTTTGAAATGGGTACAATCCCCGCAGCAGAGGCAACAATTGACCAGCGAGTTTTAGGAGCCAAAGTTTTCGTTGATGGCAACATTATTGGCTACCACACTTCGCCTCAAACGATGGTTAAAAGTTTCCGTGAGAAACGACGCTCAGGCGAAATTTCAATAGAAGTAAACATTACCTATTTTAACAAATCACAGACCTCAACTGAGGAAGTCCATACAAACTCTGACGAAGGGCGCGTAAGACGTCCTTTAATCATCGTCGAGAATTGCGTACCCAAACTCCAGCCTAAGCACATAGAAAAAATTGGACTTGGTGATTGGTCATGGGAGGACATTGTAAAATCAGGGTACATTGAATATCTCGACGCTGAGGAAGAAGAAAACGCGTTTATTGCCCTATCATATGATGACATTAAACCTGAAACAACTCACCTTGAAATCGCAACCTATACAATTCTTGGTATTTGTGCTTCAACAATTCCCTATCCAGAACATAACCAGTCGCCACGTAACTCTTACCAAGCAGCAATGGCAAAACAAGCTCTAGGTGTTTACGGAACAAATTTCCATAATAGAACCGATTCACGTAGTCATATCTTACACTACCCACAAGTACCGCTTGTCCAAACAGAAAACATGGAAGTTATGGGTTACAAGCAGCGTCCAACAGGCCAAAACTGTGTCGTAGCCGTGCTCAGTTTTGAAGGATACAACATGGAAGATGCCATCATATTCAACCAAGCATCGATTCAACGTGGATTATTCAGGTCAACTTTCTACCGTATTTACGAGGCAGAATGTCGTCAATACCTTGGCGGTTTAAAAGATAAATTCACCGTTCCAGAAGCTGGTACACGTGGCTATCGAGGTGAACAATACTATCGTTTGCTTGAACCAGATGGAATCATCAGCCTCGAATCCCAAGTGGTCGGTGGAGACGTTTTAATCGGTAGAATTAGCCCACCAAGATTCCTTGAAGAGTACAAAGAATTTGAAGTAAAAGGCCCCTCAATGCGTGACACTAGCGTGGACATGCGACCAAGTGAAACTGGTATTGTCGATGGCATATTCATCACTGAATCTGGTGAAGGAAGCCAACTTGTCAAAGTCCGAGTACGAGATCAAAGAATTCCTGAACTCGGAGATAAATTTGCAAGCCGCCACGGACAGAAAGGCGTCATTGGTTTAATTGTTCCACCTGAAAATATGCCCTTTACCGACGAAGGTATAATGCCTGATTTAATCATTAACCCACATGCCATCCCCTCAAGAATGACCATCGGTCAGTTTATTGAATCCTTAACAGGAAAAGCAGCAGCATCTCGCGGAAAACCAGGTGATGGTACACCCTTTGCAAATGAAGGCCCAACCGAAGTTCGAAACAACTTGGTAAAGCTGGGTTTCAGCCATACAGGTAGTGAGGTCTTCTATAACGGTGCAACAGGTGAAAAATTCGTAGCAGACATCTTTGTTGGTATTGTTTATTATCAGAAACTTCACCATATGGTTGCAGACAAAATTCATGCAAGAGCCAGAGGTCAAGTTCAAATGCTCACTCGTCAACCAACTGAAGGTAGAGCTAGAGGCGGTGGTCTTAGATTTGGAGAAATGGAACGAGACTGCCTCATAGGTCACGGCGCAGCTATGTTGCTAAGAGACAGGTTGCTTGAAGAGTCCGACAAGTACACTTTATTCATTTGCGAAAACTGTGGACAAATAGCCTATTTTGACATGAAGCAAAGGCGTTATGTCTGCAAAATTTGTGATGAAAAAGCAAAAATTGCTCCTGTTACTGTATCTTACGCTTTTAAACTGTTGCTACAGGAACTACAGAGCCTCTGTATCACACCAAAATTAAGACTTAAGGAGAAAGCATAATCATGGCATCGGAAGAACTAATTCATAAAGTAGTTGACGAAATTTCGTTCGGTTTAATCTCACCAAAAGACCTTAGAAAACAATCAGTCGTTGAAATCCAAACGCCAGATACATACGACGAAGATGGTGCACCAATCACTGCAGGCTTAATGGATGGACGTCTAGGAACACTCGAACCACGTCAACGGTGTAAAACCTGTGGAAACACTGCAATTCGATGCCCTGGACACTTTGGTCACATAGAACTCGCCGTACCCATAGTACACATTGAATTCACCAAAATCATTTTTGACCTGATAAAATCCACCTGTCGCAGTTGTGGGCGCATCTTACTTTCTGAGGAGGCATCCAAAAAAGCACGTCAAAGAATCGAAAGATTCAACGAACTGCTCGGCACTATTCCAGATGAAGTCTACAAAGAAATTATGACTGATATCAAAGTAAAACAATGCCCCTATTGCGCCTCAGTTCAGTACAAGATTACTTTTGAGAAGCCAACAAAATTTGTTGAAGCAACAGACTTAGGTTCTGAACCACTTACCCCAAGCATGATTCGTGAACGCCTTGAACGTGTCAGCGATGAAGACCTTGAGGTTTTAGGATTTAACCCCAAAGTTGCACGCCCCGAATGGATGGTTCTGCAAGTTTTACCGGTCCCACCCGTATATGTTCGTCCCTCCATCACTTTAGAGTCAGGCATCCGCTCTGAAGACGACTTAACTCACAAACTTGTAGACATTATCAGAATTAATCAACGCCTAAAAGAAAACATGGAAGCAGGTGCACCCACCCTTATCATTCAAGACCTCAGCGAACTATTACAGTACCACGTTACAACATACTTTAACAACGAGGCCTCAGGTATTCCACCTGCAAGACACAGAAGTGGCAGAGCACTAAAAACACTTAGCCAACGTCTAAAAGGCAAAGAAGGTCGATTTAGAAGCAATCTTTCCGGTAAACGTGTCGACTTTTCAGCCCGTACAGTCATTTCACCTGATCCTAACTTAGACATAAACGAGGTCGGCGTACCACAAGACGTAGCTATTCGTTTATCCGTTCCAGAAAAAGTAACCGCTTGGAACATTGAAGAGATGAAAAAATACGTAGTAAATGGTCCAGAAAACTATCCAGGTGCACTCTACATTATCCGTCCAGACGGCAAACGTATCCGTCTTGAATTCGTTGTTGACCGCACAAAAATTGCCGAAGCAGTAGAAACCGGATTTGTAATTGAACGCCACCTAAAGAATGGCGACATAGCAATCTTTAACCGACAACCATCACTTCACCGCATGTCAATTATGGCCCACTACGTTAGAGTTCTACCCTACAAGACTTTCCGTATGCACCTTTGCGTCTGCCCACCATACAACGCAGATTTTGACGGCGACGAAATGAACCTTCACGTTCCACAAAGCGAAGAAGCCAGAACCGAATCATTACTACTTATGCAGGTACAAGATCAAATTCTCTCTCCAAGATTTGGTGGCCCAATCATTGGAGCAATAAGAGACTTTGTCACAAGCGCATACTACTTTACCCGAAAAGGCAATTATGTTAGCCGTGAACAAGTAGACCGCTTACTAACCACCACAGGTTACACTGGAGAACTTCCAGAACCTGAAATCAAAGAACCACAACCAATGTGGTCAGGTAAACAAATCTTTAGCCTATTTCTACCAAAAACTCTAAACTATGTATTGAAAGCAAACATTTGCCAAGGATGCACTAAATGTGACGAGGACGAATGCAAACATGATGCTTACGTTGTAGTGCGTAATGGACAACTAGTTTCAGGTGCTATCGACAGACGAAGCATAGGCTCTGAACAGTCAGAAAGCCTACTTCACAGAATCATAAAAGACTACGGCACACAAGCAGGAAGAGCATTCCTTAACAATATTACTCACCTGTTAAAACTTTTCATTTCAATGAGAGGCTTTAGCTATACCTATGATCAACTAGTACTCTCACCAAGAGCACGTAGTCGCATGGCAAAAACCATGGATCGAACACAGAAAAAAATCGACGAACACATTGCTAACTTCCAAAACGGCACCCTCCCACGTTTACCTGGACAAACTCTAGAAGAATCATTCGAAATCTACATCATGCATGAACTCTCAACAGCCAGAGATGAATCAGGCAAGATTGCAGACGAAGACTTTACACTGGAAAATGCAGGCATAGTCATGACTCGAACTGGTGCGAGAGGTTCAAGCCTTAACATTGGTCAGATGGCCGCTTGCGTTGGCCAACAATCAGTCAGAGGCAAGCGTATCCTTAGAGGTTATGCCGGACGTGCATTACCCCACTTTAAAGAGAACGACCCTCAACCTAAAGCAAGAGGTTTTGTATACAACTCCTACCAGGTAGGTCTTGACGCAATTGAATTCTTCTTCCATGCTATGGGTGGCAGAGAAGGCCTAGTCGACACTGCCGTGCGCACTCAGCAAAGTGGTTACATGCAGCGTAGGCTCATTAACGCACTTGAACACATCCGTCTAGAGTACGATAACACTGTTCGTGATTCAGCTGGAGACATTATCCAATTCCGCTATGGTGAAGATGGTGTTGACCCCGCAAAAAGTGATCATGGTAAAGCAGTCAACGTTAGTCGACTCATTGAGCAAATTAAAATCGGTGAAGGAAAGGGTGAAGCAGCACCAGCAGATTTCATCAAGAAACAACTTAAAAATGTTGAAAACCAGCTTACTCCAATTTTGCTTGACCAGCTTAAAAGTACTCTCTCAAAGAGTAAATTAAGCAAGGAAGGTGTAGAAAAAGCTACAACTCTAACTGCAGAGCAATATAAACGCGCTTTAATGGAACCCGGAGAAGCAGTTGGTATTGTTGCAGCTCAGTCCATTGGCGAACCTGGTACACAGATGACTCTTAGAACCTTCCACTATGCAGGTGTCAAAGAGCAAAACGTCACTTTAGGTTTACCACGACTCATTGAAATCGTAGACGCCCGCCGAATCCCATCAACACCCATTATGACCATCTACTTAATAGGCGAAAACGCAAAAAGCAAAGAAGGTGCAGTTGCAGTAGCACGAGACATCATTTACACATCACTTGAAAATTTGGCATCAGCAATCTATGAAGACCCCGTTAAAGAAACCATAGTTGTTGAACTCAACCGTACAATGATGGCTGACCGCAGTATAACAATGGATGAAGCCAAAGCACGCCTTGAAACATTAAACGCTACAGTAACAGTAATTGATGATTCACTTGAAATCAAACCAAAGAAAGCTGAAGCACTAAAACGTATGCTAACTAAACTACCTGCAGCGCACATTAAAGGTGTTCCAGACATTAAACGTGTACTAGTCACAGAAGAAAGCGGTGAATGGGTAATTCGCACTGATGGCTCAAACCTTGCTAAAGTCTTAGAAGTTACAGGTGTAGATACATCAAGAACATCCACAAACAACATCCACGAAATCGCAAAAACTTTAGGAGTTGAAGCAGCAAGAAATGCATTGGTCAATGAAGCAAAAGGCGTGTTAGAAGACCAAGGTTTAGACGTTGACGTAAGACACGTCATGCTAGTAGCAGACATGATGACCACAACAGGTGATGTACAACAAATCGGTAGACATGGTATCAGCGGCAAGAAAGCAAGTGTCTTAGCTCGTGCCGCATTCGAAATCACCATTCCAAACATTGTTGAAGCGGCAGTTAAAGGTGAAAGCGATCCTTTGGCTGGAGTAACAGAAAACGTTATAGTTGGGCAGTCAATACCAATCGGCACAGGTCTAGTTGAATTGTACATGTCCACATTCGAGAAACAAGAAAAAGATGGAGGAAAAACTGAATGATAAATATAGATAAGGCTATTGCATTAGCTGTCAAGACTGGCAAAGTTTCTTTTGGAGCCAACTCGGCATTGCAAAACGCTAAAACTGGTAAGGCTAAACTAATTCTTTTAGCCTCTAACTGTCCAAAAGACATAAAAGATGATGTAGAATACTATGGTAAAATCTCAAAAATTCCCGTGATAACCTACAAAGGCACATCCATGGATTTAGCTGAAGTCGCAGGCAAACTGTTCATTATCTCTGCATTAAGCATCAGGGAATCAGGAGATTCAGATATTCTCAAAATAATAGAAACATCTGAAATTCAAGAAACAATTGGAGGAGAGCAATGACAACCGGCATAAAAATCACATGCGACGAAATGCGTTATATCGCATTGTTTGAAAGCATAAGCGGCGCAAGCGTGAAAGACTGCATCATCGATGAAGAACAAGAACGAGTAATTTTCATCGTAAGTCAGGGTCAAGTGGGCGTAGCCATCGGCAAAGGTGGACGAAACATTCACACACTTGAACGAATGACTGGGAAAAAACACGAAATTATCGAATACAGTGAAGACCCAGTTCAATTCATAAAAAACGCCCTTAAACCAGCAACAGTACGCGAAATTCGCGTCACCGAACGCACTGACGGCAAAAAAATGGCAGTCATCACCATAAACCCCAAAGACAAGGGCGTCGCTATAGGCAAAAACGGCAAAAACGCCGAACGTTTGCGCTTTTTAGCAAAACGATATTTCGACATTCAAAACGTCAGCATCACCTAAGCTCAGTCCGCAAATAACGGCTGACTAGGCGATGACACGTCGCTTGTATTCCTACAACCTTAGTACTTCTTAGCTAAGCTTTTAAACCATTTTGTACTCATTTTTATGAGTATGCTCGCTTGAACCCTAACCTTCGTTTTAAGTGATAGGTGTTAGTTTTAGTTTTGTTTTTTGGTTGTTTTTGTGTTAGGGACTTTTTACGGTAAAACCATGTTACTATAATAAGTAATGTGAGTTTAATTCTAAAAAGATGTAATAATGGCTCTAATTGTAAAAATAACTGAAAAATGAGACTTATAAAGAAAACACATTACTTAATTGAGAAGTTAGGGATAAACATAGTATAGCCTATTTTTTATTCTTGTTTAAATGAAAATTTATAGCTTAATATGTTATTTAATATGTAGTGGCAAGGATGGCAAGTACTCCTGAAGACGAAATCTATTCGATAATGTTCAGTTCGTTTAAGCATCCTATAAGACGCAAAATTCTTCGTATGCTTGATTCTAAGCCTATGACTTTCATGGAGCTTGTAGAAGCACTTGGTATTTCAACACCAAACCTGACTTATCATCTTGAAAGTCTTGGTGAACTAATTTCTAAATTGGACAATGGTCAATATAAATTATCTACTTTTGGACAAGCTAGTGTTAGTGCCCTGAAAGGTGTAGAAGATGTACATAGTGTTGAGCCTAAGCGTCGTTGGCTGGCTTTTAAGGAGCGCGCTATTTTTGGTGCGATGTTAATTGTGATTATGCTTTTAGCAAGTTTTTCTGCTATTCAATACAATCAAAATAATCAACTGTTAGAATCACAGCAAGCTCTTTATGCAGAAAACCAGCAATTGATGTCTTGGGGTATGGGAACCAACAAAATTGCCAATTTTTTGCATAATGTCACTAATATTGATATCCGAAGCTATACTGTTACTTTGCTAAGTAACAATTTACAGTGGCGACCTTACTTTGGAGGGTTCTCTGAAGAAGAGGCAATGTATTCCCTCAAGAGTAGTGTCAGCAATTTGAATGTTATGTTTCGTTTCAGAAATGGCCATTTTTCCCGATACGAGCTTACCCTGATTGAAAGCTCTCCGATTTTTACCCAAAACGAACCTAACAATCTCATTCTTAATGCCCACGGGATTTTGTCTAGTTACAAAGAGTATTCTGGTGATGCATACCTAACAGATATGCTTAACCTTCTAAGCAAAGTGAATACAACACAAGACATGACGGTAACTGAAGGCAATATGAAATTGAGTATTCACATTTCTGGTGCCTCTGCCGAGTTGCTTTGGATGTTCACTGAAAATGGTATAGACTACCAAACCAAAGGTTTACAGATGACTTTTCAAAACAACATACTAACTACCATGACAGATGGTTACTTCCTGTTCCAAAAAAGTAATAGCGCCATTTCTGTAACACAAGAAGAAGCAATTGAAATCGCAAAAACCTATGTGAAGACTATGACTTGGGTTATTGAAGGTCAACAAGTTTCAGGTTTCAAAACCACAAATACCCCGCTATCTGTCCAACTTGTACCACACACTCGCGGTAACTCAGCAGAACTATACCCATACTGGTATATAGAATTAAGTCTTGAACAAATTTACGCCGGTGGACTAAACATAGCTGCTGTTGGAATCTATGCCGACACAGGACAAGTTGCAGATGGACAACTGCTACGCGGAAGCATAGAAAGGTAAAACTTTTTTTCATCCTCTTTTTTGTTTTCTGATGATCTGTTTCAAATGCAAATTTATTCTTTTTTAGTTATTAAAAAAAACATTCTACAGCAAATCAACCTATAACTTTGGTATTTTCAGCAATTAATAACAGTGAGGCTGATTATGCCTACACTGCTTTTCCCCTTCTCTTCTCTTTTCTTTTTTACAAAAGACCGATAATTATATACCTTTTTTATTCTAAAAACCATAATATTATAAATAGCCCTCCTTTTTTGACTATTTTTGATACCGACAGCTTGCGTTTTGCACGAACCCTTTATATTGTTCAAAAAAGAAAATTTTAACTATAGGAGTGTTACAAATTGAGTACCCCTTTCAATGTTACAGACACCAATTTTGAAGAAACCATAAAAAACAATAAACTTGTTTTCATTGATTTCTGGGCAACTTGGTGTGGCCCCTGCCGAGCATTAGCACCAACAATAGCTGAACTATCGCAGGAATACCTTGGAAAAGTATTAATCGGCAAACTTGACGTTGACGAAAACCCCTCTACAGCCGAGAAATTTCAGGTTTTTAGTATACCCACAATAATACTCTTCAAGAATGGTCAAGAAGCTGAACGCCTTGTTGGGTTATGCGCTAAAAAAAATATAACTGCCCTCATCGAGAAACATTTACAATAAATTTTTTTTAGCTCTTCATTTTTTCATACATTTTCTCAAATGTCCAGCGGATGCTTGACTTTAGCTCCTTCAAACGTTCATCATCAACATTACGTATCACTATTTCTCGGATCAAGTCCTCTTCTTTGATAATGTCATAAGTAAAGGCCTTGTTGGCTTCTAACTGGTTGTTGCGTACAAATTCAGTATCTTTCTCTTTCATTTTAGCAAGAACTTTTTCCACCAAAAAGTTTTGGAAGGGTGGAGTATTGGCGCTAAAATGCTTGCTTTCATCAGGCAGTACATGCATAGCTTCCTTGTCAAAACAGATTAACGCCAACGATTCATCATTCATTGTTTTTAGTGGAAACACGTTTTCTCTGTCCTGAGATGTCACTGCCACTGTGAGGATTGGGGCAGGGCGCATATCAATTGAACTCTCATATATTGGCTCCTGTTTTGGTAGTACTACTTCTTTTGGCAGATTCGGAGGCGGAACCTCTTTTAGATCTCCACGTTTGAAACCCTTTTCAAGCAGTATTGTGTTAACCATATCCAATGCTGCTTGAACTTCTTTAGTTTCAACATTTAACGCTTCAAGTTGGTTTTCTAAACGTTTTTTAAATGCAATGATAGTCTTCATTTTTTCTGGGTCTAAAGCCACAAGATTTCCCTCACTCACTGGTATCTTTAGTGTTTGAAGCTTATCAGTTTTTAGTCTTGTTATCCCTGTTAGGATTGACTGATTTGTTTAAGCTGATTTTGATACATTTCTACAACTTCTTTTGAAGTGGTGGCATCTTGTGGACTTTTGTCTGTGCGGTATTTTCCAGTAAATCTCGGGAAACGGATTGCCAGTCCGCTGTCTTTACGGATTGAATCCATAGCGCACGTGTGAATTGGACTTAACGTGACCTCTGCGCCCAAAACTTCAAGAACAACAAATGGTTCAAACCAGACATCAGCTTCCATCATTGACGAAACGCGAGGATGTTTACGAGCAATAACGTGATTTTGTAAAATCGTATGTAAATCAGATATGTCATTATCGGTGAAGCCTGTGCCACATTTTGTTATGGTTTCAAACGTGTCCTTTTCTGGATTGTATGCTGCCAATAATAATGCGCCATATGCTCCTGCCCGTTTGCCTCTGCCATGAAAAGCGCCCACCACAACCAAGTCAACAGTATCAGTCATCTCACTTTTGTAATCGCGTTTGTATTTTATCCATAACCAACCACGGTTTCCTGCCTGATACACTGAGTCTTTAGCAATGGATTTACACATCAAGCCTTCACAGCCTCCTTCTATAGCTTCTTCAAAAAAGTCTTCCAGCTCTTTGGGGTTGTTGATAACTTTTTGTGAGGCTATCTGAAGCTGTACATTTTTGTTTAATGCCTCTTCTAAGGCTGCTCGTCTAGACGTCAGAGGTTCACAGGTCAGGTCTTTTCCGTTAACAAATAATAAGTCAAAGGTGTATAGAGAAATTGGGTACTGTTCAACTGCAGTTTCTATGCCATATTTGCGACGGCGATGCATAAGCTCTTGAAAAGGTCTCATATCACCTGTTTCTATATCTACTGCAACACATTCAGCTTCAAAAATCGCTTCTTTAGCTTTCACCTGTTTTCTAATTAAATCAATAATGTCAGGGTATTGATTGGAAATGTTCTCTAGACGTCTTGAGTAAAGGGTAACGTCATCATCTTGTTTGTGAGCTTGTATGCGTTCTCCATCATATTTGTATTCTGCTAAACATTTACCGTTAAGCTTTTCTAAAATCTCCTCTGGTGAAGGCAATCTTTCCGCTAACATCGGTCGAATTGGTTCAAAGACCATCACCTGCATCTCTTTTACTGCTTCTAAACCCTCTCGGACAAGAATATCTGACACTCTGCCAAGGTCAGAACAAATATTGTAAGCACGTTCAATTGGTCCACGTGTTTCTTTACCGCCACCATACGCAATTGCTAACGCTTCCAATACCGTCATATCCGCAATACCTAAACGCAGGTTGCCCGTGACAGTGCGTATAAGATACTTTGCCTCTTTAGGTGACGCATCTGAAAGAAGTCCAGCTAAAACTGCAATTTTTGTGTCCACAGCACCTGAACCAGTTATTTTTGCCATCTTATCAAGCGTTTCATAAACATGTTCAACCGTAAGTATTTTGGAGAAAAATGTAGACTGCTTTTTTTTTGTAAGCTGGATTTCTGCTACTTGACCCATATCGCCTGTTTTTTGAAGATCAGATAATATTTCACTTTCTTTTCTTCCCGAAGCACGGATAAGGGCTTTTATAGCTAACTTTTCTGCTATCCCTATTTCTATGCCCATAAAATCTGGATATAGTTTGCCCTGTGTAAGGTAGACAATTTTAGCCACAACCTCCTTAGGCGTATTTCTTAACAGGTCTACTAGTATGTCTGCCATTTCAAGGCGTTTGGTGGTTGCCTCAATTTTTCCGTAAGCATCAGCAATAACTGCATAATTCATTCTTTTTCGGCTCACTCAAATACTGTTTAGATGGCTTATTAAAGTAACACACCATTATGAACGGCGACATTAGATATAATTTAATTATCCTTAATGGTTGGCGGTTTTTGTAGAGGTCGTCTGCCACCTTGAGCTCGGGTTATGTAGCTCCTATTTCGTTGGAAGTGTTTACAAAACGTTTCTTAAACTTATCTAAAACCAGTTTTTGTTTTATTACAACCAATTAAGTACTGCTTTAACATTTTTAGGAAGGTTTTAAAATTGGATTTTTTTAGGCTCCAATCAGCTTTAACAAAATTGCCTTAGCCGAGTATAGCCTATTTTCTGCCTGCTCATAAATGACACTTTTTGGATTTTCAATGGCGTCAACAGTGATTTCATAGTCACGGTGAATCGGCATGTCATGCATTACATAAGCGTTAGTACCTTTGAGCAATTCAGCATTAATTTGATATGGCATCATCAACTTTATACGCTTCTCTTTTTCCTCAGCGTATTTGAGATCAGTAAAGAATTCCATATCCACCCAAGTATCAGTGTACACAAAGTCAGCCTCTGAAACCGCCTTTTTCAGGTCCAATGTGGATTTCCAAAGACCTGTTTTTTTAGCTTCTTTTAAGAGTTCGTCGTCTCTTGAAGTTTCATTAAAAATGGGACAAACAGTTGTGATTTTTACACCTGTCTTAGTACACGCTTCAATTAAAGAATTAGCAACATTGTTGTGTACGCCCACGTAAACCAACTTTACCCCTAGTAGAGTACCTTTTTTTTCTTTCATAGTGATTAAGTCAGCTATGGCTTGACTAGGATGATATTTTTCGTCGCATCCATTGATGACTGAAACACAGCTAGCTTTTGCCATCTTGTTTAAATCTGAATTGTAAAGTAACCTTGCCATAATACAATCAACATTACGTGACAGATAACCCATCTCGTCAGAAAGATCTGCCATTGTGAAATTGGTGGCTCTCCAATCCAAAAAAAGACCATGACCGCCAAGCTGCGTCATTGCAACCTCAAATGAGACACGTGTACGTGTGGAGGTTTTCTGGAAAACTAAGGCTGCTGTTTTACCTTCTAGCGTTTTGGCGTATTTTTGTGGATATTTTTTAATTGCTATTGCTGTATCGACTAATTGTATAAGTTCTTGGTTGGGCAATTCTTTAAAGTTAAGTAAATGCATCCGTTAGCCTCTTTTTATCAGGTACTGCGTAACCAAATTAGTAATTATAAGGCTTATGCACTATCTTTTCCTAATCATGCATTTATGGCTAAAATGAATAATGTTTTTCTAAATTTAAGATAATGTTTTCTTTAAATAATTACAACTAACATAATAAAACCTTGTTTGAGTGCGGAAACCTTTTTCAACAAAAAACCTGTACCCAAAAATGATACATATGATCCTACTGGTTTCGTCAAACAAAGACATTGCAAGCTTAAACATTGCCAACCAAATCCTGCAACATTACCCTTTCCAAAAGGCCCCTGAAAAATTCCAAAACAATCCCGTTTACACTGCGTGCCTAAACCAAAAATCAGTTACTCTCATCAGGCTTCATGAAGAATCAGTGAAAGCACAAGATCTTCCAGAAAACTTTCCGGACGCTGAGCTAATAGTTTTCATTTCAAGACACAGTAGCCAAAGTGGTATACCCACATTAACTGTGCACCCACCGGGAAACTTTGCAGATGCCGACTTGGGTGGTTTGCCACGGACGGTTTCTGTTTCTCCAGCCACTGCAATGAGGGACACATTGAAAATGCTTGTGTTTTTTCAGCAGAAATTTGGGTTGTTGGACTATGAAGTGTCTTTTGAGGTTACTCATCATGGGCCATCATTAAATGTGCCAACAATGTTTGTTGAACTTGGTAGCTCTATACATCAGTGGACTGATTGTAAAGCAGCCTGTGCCGTGGCCTGTGCCACAATTTCTACAATAGAAAACTTTGAATCAAAACCAACTCAAAAAGCTGTCATCGGCATCGGGGGGACTCATTACAATAAAAAATTTACCCAGATGGCTTTGGATGATGAAACATTTTTCGGTCACATGATTCCAAAGTATGCTGTTGCTAACGTGGATGTCTTTATGCTTAAACATTGTGCTGAACGCAGTTTAGAGCAAGTTTCTGAAGTGTTGCTGGACTGGAGGGGCATAAAAAGCGAGGATAAACATGATTTAGTGCTGGCTTTAGATGCGTCTGGTCTTGTTTACCGTAAAATCTAACTTTAGACCTGAAAGTTTAATAATGTAAGTGCTGTTAAGGTTTCCACTCTTAAAAGTTACAGCAACATTTATTATTAGAAAAAGAAATCATGAGTGTGCGGTAAATATGGGTATAAAGTCATTCCTAGCACAATGCGCGAGAACTTTGAAATTGGCAGTGAAACCTGGACGCGAAGAGCTTTGGCTCTCAATAAAGATTAGTGTTTTAGGTATCGGCGTGGTAGGTTTAGTCGGTTTTGCAATCAAGTATATTTCGTTTGCATTGGGTGGAGTCTAAACGTTAGGTGGGAAATTTCTCGATGCAGAAAAAAGATGACCAGCAACCTACCAAAATTTTCGTGGTAAAAACAACCACTGGACAAGAACGTAATGTTGCAAGGTTAATTACTGCAAAAGTTGAAATGGCAAATATTCCACTGAAAGCTCTTCTGATACCTGACACTTTAAAAGGTTACGTGTTTATTGAAGCAGATGGGCCACACCTTGTAGAAGAAGCTATTACAGGTGTCAGACATGTTCGTTCCCGTATTCCTGGTTTAGTTAGCTTTAATGAAATTGAACGCTATATTGTACGTAAACCAGTTATGGAAGATCTTGGCGAAGATGATGTTGTAGAAATTACTGGTGGTCCATTCAAAGGTATGCGTGCAAAAATCACTCGACTTGACAAGTCAAAAGGTGAAGTTACCCTTGAGCTTCTCGAGGCGACATTTACTTTGCCAATTACAGTACATTCAGATTATGTAAAACTTGTAGAAAAAGCAAAAGCATAAGGTGAAACAAAATGGTAGACAAAAAAGTTGTAGAATTAATCGTCAGCGGTGGTCAAGCTAATGCAGGTCCTCCTCTTGGTCCAGCTCTTGGTCCATTAGGCGTCAACATCGTGGCTGTTGTAAACAAAATCAACGAGGTTACCAAAGAATACGCTGGAATGAAAGTTCCAGTGAAAGTTAGTGTTGATACTGAGGATAAAACCTTCGAAGTATCTGTTGGTACTCCAACGGCATCTGCATTAATTGTTGCTGAACTAAAAATCGAGAAAGGCTCAGGTACACCTAACAGTGTTAAAGTTGGTGATCTATCTATGGAGCAAGTGGTACGTATTGCGAAAATTAAGGCTCCACAATTGTTATCAACAACTACTAAAGATGCTACTAAAGAATTACTTGGTACCTGTGTGAGTATCGGCGTAACTGTTGAAGGCAAAGATCCACGTGACGTGCAGAAGGATATTGATGCTGGTACATATGAACAGCTATTTGGTAGCCCATAATGTTAGGCGAATATTTTTATAAGTGGGTTCCAATCCCTCATTGATTCGAGGCTTAAAAATGCCCTTAGATAACAAGACAATATTAGAAGCAGTAAAGCAGGCAAAGACGCAGTCTGGCGGCAAAAAATTCAACCAGACAGTAGATATGATACTGGATATTCAAGAGATTGACATGAAAGCTCCAGAAGGTAAAATTCAGGAGGTTGTAGAACTTCCAAAGCCAACTGGAAAGCCAAATAAGGTCTGTATTGTTGCTTCTGGCGAGTTTGCGCTCAAAGCACGCAATGCTCAAGCTGATTTCGTTTTAGAAAAAGCTGACCTTGAAGGGTTAGGCGGTAAAAAGAAGGAATTACGTAAATTAGCGACAGATTACGATATATTTGTTGTTGAGGCACCTTTGATGCCTTTGGTAGGTAGAATTTTGGGTCCAGTTTTGGGTCCAAGAGGTAAAATGCCAATTCCAGTTCCGCTAAATGCTGACGTTAACACAATTCTTGCAAAAAATCGTAAAACGGTTGTTGTTCGTATGCGTACTCAACCGATTATTCAGGTTTCCTTTGGCACTGAACAAATGAATGATGAAGAGCTTGTTGAAAATGCTCAAGCTATCCTTCGTGTTTTGGATGTAAAACTGAAACGTGGTCTTAAGAACGTTAAGTACATGTTCATCAAGACATCCATGGGTGAACCTGTTAAAATTAAACCATAACTGAGGAAAACAAATATGCCGTCACAACAAGTGTTACAACAAAAATCATCTGAAGTAGAAGAAATAGTTGACGTACTGAAGGATTGTAAGTCAATTGGCATTGCCAGTTTACAAAAGGTTCGAGCTTCACAACTGCAAGAGCTCAAAAAGAGCATGAAAGGTCAAGTTACTTTTAAAGTTCTAAAGAACACATTGGTAAAGCTTGCCCTTGAAGAAATGAAAAAAACTGAGCTATCACCGCTTGAGGACTATCTTGAAGGTCCAAATGTTTTCATGTTCACTGAATTAAATCCTTTCAAGCTTGCACTTTTGCTTGAAAAAGGCAAAGTAAAAACTTTCGCCAAAGCAGGTGATATAGCTGCAATGGACGTGATCATTCCGGTAAGCAATACAGGTCAACCACCCGGACCAGTTATCAGCCAACTAAATGCTGTAGGATTGCCAACAAGAATCGAAAACGGCAGTGTATGGGTAAGCAAAGACACTCTTGTCGTTCGTAGAGGTGAAGCCATCAACGATCGTCTTGCAAGTGTCCTATCAAAACTCGGTATAAAATCCGTAGAATTAGGTATATCCATGCGTGCAGTCTATGACAACGGTTTGATTATTACTGGTAACCAACTTGTCGTTGATGTTGTAGCCACCCGAAAGAGTGTTGAAACAAGTAATCAAGAAGCTCTCGCATTAGCACTCGAAATTGGTTATGCAAGCAAAGATACAATTAAACCATTGTTGCAAAGAGCACACCAGAAAGCAGTAGCATTATCAGTCGGTGCAGCAGTTCCAACAAAAGAAACCATTGGTGACCTCATCCGTAAAGCCAACGCAGAAATGACAAGCTTAAACAGTGCAGTTGAAAAAACTGCTCCAAAAGCATAATTTTCTTTTTAACCCAATTTTTTGTTTTTAATTTTGTCTGTGTTACGTTAGGGGCTTCACCAAAGCATTACAAGAAATTGCTAATGGAATTATACTACTAACGGTAACCGTAACATCCTACTGCATAACAAGCATAACAGGCAAAACGTTCTCTAAATCACTAACACAAAAAACTTGTTTGCAATAGTAGATAGTAAAAAGCAGCATAAACATGTTAATACAAACAATACATTAACAAACTCACGCTTATTTCCTAAATTTAGCCACGCGGTTAGCAATCAAAGTAGCAACAGCCCCTGCAGCGACGCCTGAATCAATATTTACAACTGCCATTCCAAGCGAGCATGACTGCAACATAGCCATAAGGGTGCTTACACCTTTTTCGCCAAAGCCATAACTGTTAGAAGTCGGAACCGCAATAACTGGCACGTTAACCATGCCTGCAACAACTGATGGCAAAGCCCCTTCTCTACCTGCAACAACAACAAGGACATCAACATCTTTAATGATTAAATCTTTAAGCGGTTCAAGTAACCTATGAATTCCAGCTACACCCAAATCATACCCAGTGTAAACGATACATCCCATTTCTTCCGCGATGACTTTTGCCTCTTCAGCTACAGGAATATCAGAAGTTCCGGCGGTAAGTAATCCAATTTTTCCCCCTGAATTTACAAATGTGTAATTTTTCTTTTTAATGATTACCATTTTAGCTTTCTGGTTAACTTGGCAAATAGCCTCTGTCGGTACAGCAGCATTTAAGGCTTCAATATGCTGTGGAGTACATCGGCTTATTATTACCCTACCGTTTGTTTCAAGCATTTTCATGGAAATCTCAACCACGTCTTGTACTGTTTTATTTTCAGCCAAAATAATCTCTGGTACACCATTGCGATGTTCCCTGTTGCAGTCAATCCTAGCTATACCCTCAAGCTCAGCAATAGCCTGTAAACGAACCAGTTTTTCTGCCTCCTCAACAGTCAACTCAGAACAAGCAGTCTTCTCTAAAATCTCCTTAAGCGTAAACATGATCATCTTTCCTATTGGCTCAAGAACCACAATCAATATATCGTTTTTGCCTTTTTAAAATAATGCTAGGTGGAGTCTAAATGACTGAATTTTCTTCCATAGTAATTATTGATTGCCAAATTGCCGGTGTCGCTGGAGACATGGTTTTAGGTGCACTTTTAGACTTGGGAGCAGACGCCATCAAAGTCACATGTGCAATTAAAAGCCTCGAATCCACAGAATACGGCTACTCAAACATCAAAATAGACATCAAACATGTTATGTCAAAAGGTTTTCGAGCAACCAAAGTCTCCGTTACAGCCGACGGAAAAACCCCTAAAGATGGTAAACAATTAATCGAAATTGTAGAAAAAGCCGTACAATGCCTCGATCTTTCATCTAAAGCAAAACAGTTCGCCTCAAACGTTATCCATTCCCTTGTAAACGCCGAAGCTAACCTGCATGGTAACCATTTACATGACGTGCACCTGCATGAAGTCGGCTTGGTAGATACAGCTGCCGAAATCATTGGATCTGCAGTTGCACTGGACGACCTTGGATTTTTTAACGCAAAAATTTATGCTACACCCGTGTCAGTTGGAGGCGGCTTATTTAAGTTCTCTCATGGTATAACCTCTAGCCCCTCACCTGCGACAATAGCCATTTTTCAGTCAAAAAATTTTCCAATTAAAGGCGGGCCCATAGAATCTGAACTTGCAACCCCAACTGGCGCTGCAATACTTGTCAATTTAGTCTCTGAAGTCACCCGTTTCTATCCTGAGATGTCTCCAGTTAAGATGGGTTATGGTGCAGGCGATAAAGAGTTCATAGAAATTCCTAACATTTTACGAATAACAGTGGGAAAACCATTAGAAACCATTTTAATACGTGATCAGATAGCTGTCTTGGAAACCAATATTGACGATGCTCCTGGCGAATTTGTCGGTTATGTGGTTGATCGTCTGTTTTCAGAGGGTGCAAAAGACGTGAGTATCGTGCCCATATTCACCAAAAAGAATAGGCCAGCCCAAATAATCAAGGTTATAGCAGACCAAAAAGATACACAACATCTCACAAAAGTTTTGATTGAAGAAACAGGCACTTTAGGCGTAAGAGTATACTACTGTGAAAGGCACGTAATTACGCGAGACATTTACTCAATTGACCTAACAATAGCCGGACAAAAGGAAACCGTGCAAATCAAAATCTCAAAAAATAGCCAAGGCAAAATAATCCGCTTAAAGCCAGAGTTTGAGGACCTGAAACGTTTAGCTGAAAAAACAGGGTTGCCCCTAAGAGAGCTTTCCGAATTAGCTACGACAAAAGCAAGAAACCTTCTACAGATAAGTGATTAGTATGGAAACGGTAAATCAAAAGTTTGAACTTCTTAAAAGCTACATTGCTGATGTAGGTAAAGACGGAGTGGCTATTGCTTTTTCGGGTGGTGTAGACAGCTCCACCTTAGCTGCTGTAAGCTACATGGTTTTAGGTGAGAAAGCTGTTGCAGTAATAGCGCAATCTCCAACTTACTCCTCAGAAGAGCTGCAGAGCGCAAAAAAAGTTGCCGCTGAAATAGGCATAAAACTCTATACCATACAAACCAACGAGTTGTTAAACCCCCATTTTAGTGCCAATCCAGAAAACCGATGTTACTACTGTAAAAAAGAACTTCTAACAAGCATAAAACACTTAGCCAGTCAGTTAGGCCTTAAAGCAGTTTTTGAAGGCACCAACTACAGCGACCTTAACGACCATCGTCCAGGATTTAAAGCCGTGCAGGAAATCACAGATGTTTATAGTCCGTGGGTAACAAACAAGTTTAGTAAAGACGAAATACGACAATTAGCAAAACAGTTGGGTCTTAGCGTTCATAACAAACCCGCACTTGCTTGCCTCGCATCGAGAATTTCGTTCAACCAAAAAATCACTCAAGAAAATTTAACTCGAATCGATCATGCCGAACAGGTTATAAAAGAAATTTCAGACGTAAAACAGGTTCGAGTGAGAGACCACGATGGATTGGCAAGAATCGAAGTTCCAAAAACAGAGTTTCCTCTTCTCTGTAAACTGGTGGTTTGGGACCAAATTGCAGACGCGCTGTCAAAGTTGGGTTTCAAATATGTAACTTTGGATTTGCAAGGTTACAAGTTAGGAAGCATGCTTAAAACCCTTAAAGATTAGCCTCTTTAAACTAACTCTATACCTAACAAGTGTATGTTAAGAAAATTTTTTCATCTAATCTGCAAACCTGATGTTGTTTATTTTCAGTCACAAACTTATAACTAAAATACAGATGTTCACTACACTTTAGATGTTTTTTATGGCTCAAAAACCGTCAAACATCAAATACGTAGATATTCTCGATAGGCTACCTTTTGAGGAAGGGTTCCATTTCTGTCTCGAAGGTGGTAACTACACAGGTATAACTGCTACCAGCATTCAGGAGTTCACTGAAAAACTGCGTATTATAGACCAAAACTCTATAGACTTTCATATGCAAAGAAAAGATTTTCAGAAATGGCTTCAAAACGAGTTTTGTGATAAAGATTTGTCTAAACAAATTGATTGTCTATGGAAAGAAAAGGTGGTTGATGAGCAGTTACGGCAAGAACTACTGGATACTATAAACGCTTATATTAGAAAATGGCAAGATTGTTGATTTTTTTGTTTTATCGGTTATATTTTTAAGGGAAATGGAGCCTACTGACTGAGAAACAAGCCAAAAATGTGCTAAAAATCAGTCTACCACAAAAGCTTTCTCGCGCGCTTTTTTATGTGTTTTTTTGCGTTTTTGTTCCTGTACGTTTCATGAGGTTTTGCAAATATGCGGTGGGGGTAACCATTATGGGTGAGCCGCAAAAATTTTGTGTGCAAAAATTGGTAGAAAATAGTTTGCAGATGCAGTCATTTAGGAATTCATGTTGTTAAACCATGTTAGTGTGGGGGGAAATTTAATGTTTTTAAGACAGTAAATGCATTAGTTTACTGTTTGTAGTTATAGTTGAATTTTGAAGTTGGTTTTCACCAAAAAAGGTGAAATTGACAGTATTCCCTATTGGGAAAGCGTAACGTTTATATTTAATACTGTACCTTCTGATAGAATTCAGCTATAATTGCGCCCCGCAATTAAAACATATGGCGGCGGCTCAACCCCTACCGAAACGGCGATTGCCTTGCAGGAATGACGGAGTTGGCCTCCAATTGCGGGGACATGTATGTGGACCTGATAGAATTGCTCATGTTAGGTCTGAATTGGGCTTTGACGTATAGAGTGGAATGTTTCTCCCTCCAAATCCAGTTAAGCACAATAGTGCGAGAGAGAATGTAGTGCATATTAATATTCGTACCACACAAAAAACATAATGATCCGCAGAAATCAGCACGGAGTGTCATAACTCCGGTTGATCCTGCCGGACCCCACTGCTATCGGGATAGGACTAAGACATGCTAGTCGTGCGCCTCAGCCAAAACGAGGCGCGGCATACAGCTCAGTAACACGTGGCTAATCTGCCCTTGGGACGAGAACAACCCCGGGAAACTGGGGCTAATTCTTGATGGGTGAAGAACTCTGGAATGAGTCTTCGCTGAAAAAGCTTCACGTTATGCTCGTGAAGTCGCCCAAGGATGAGGCCGCGACCGATCAGGTTGTTGGTGAGGTAATGGCTCACCAAGCCTTTTACCGGTGCGGGCCGTGAGAGCGGGAGCCCGG
>WRJX01000084.1 GCA_009778385.1 Candidatus Bathycorpusculum sp.
CATTCGACACAGGATTAGGCAATACAAACACCACAACACAAATACACACCGCTAGTTATATAGTTAACGAAAAGTTATACTGCTATATATGCTCTCATCGGCGCAACAGTAGCTATAATTGCTACAATAGTTATTGTTGGCTTTGTTTTCAGAAAGAAATAAACAACCAAACCCTTTTTTTCTTTTTTTACATACCAAACTATATAAAAACAAAAATACAATTCACATAGTATATCACTATTTTTTCGGATTTTCAAGGAAGTTTTTATAAAAAAAACGTCCAAGTTAAAAAGGATGTCAGTGTGTTAATTTATGAGAATGAATTATCTTCTAACAAGTATTTGTTTTAACATCAACTAACCGATTTGATCTGATATTCTTTTATAAGTCACAAATAGCCGTATTTTTCTTTATAGGAGTTATTTGTGTTGACTGTTTATTTTGTGCCATGGGATGCTAATCAAAACTTGCTTTTGGAGGCTGAACGGCTTTACAAGGAAGCTGGAACTTTTAACTGTATTGAAAAAGACGATTTAGTTGCCGTCAAACTACATGTCGGTGAATTGGGAAACCCAAGTTATGTGCAACCCTTCTTTGTTCACCACATCATCCAAAAAATCAAAGAAGCAGGCGGAAAACCCTTCCTTACAGATTCAAACACCTTCTATACTGCACAACGGTACAATGCTTATGACCACATACAAACTGCATTAATGAACGGGTTTAACATGGCACCTTTCATAGTTGCAGACGGCTTAAAAAGTGAAAACAGCCACACCATAAAAACCCGTGGCATTCTAAACGAAATTCAAGTTTCAGGCGCAATCATTGAAGCCGACGCAATGATAGTAGTTTCACATTGTAAGGGTCATGAACTTAGCGGGTTTGGAGGCGCCATTAAAAACTTGGCTATGGGCTGTACACCACGCGCAGGAAAACTACAACAACACAGAACCATAGGTTTAGAAATTGACCAAACAAAATGTAGCGGATGCGGAAAATGCAAAGTTGTCTGTCCTTTTAATTTACCTGAAATTATTGAAGGCAAAGCACACAACACATCTCCACTGTGTATGCGCTGTCCCATATGCAGAAGCGAATGCCCCCTGGAAGCTATTAGATTTGTTAATCAAGAAAATATTTGCAAAGCACTCGCATCAGCCGCCTTTGGTATACTTGAAACTTTCAAACCTGGCAAAGTATCATACGTAAACTTTGCTAAAGACATTACACAATACTGCGACTGTCTCCCAAGCCCTGGCGCGTCAATAATGAATGATGTAGGCATCTTTGCTACCGACTCTCCTGTTTCAGCAGATGCAGCATTTCTAAGAAAGGTTAACTATCAACTGTTTAACAAACTCTCCAACGTAGACTGTATGACCCAAATCACTGAAGCATTAAACATTGGCATACCCGGTGATGCAAACCCTAAAATCCAAGAAATCTAACCTTTTCAGAGCAGATCAGAGTTGCTATACCACCAGTCAACGTTGCTGGGCGTTTCTTCTGGGTTAACAACCCGTTTTATCCCAGAAACGTTCTTAGACATATTACTTTTTGTTAAACGCAGAATGATGTCTGAGAGGGTTTCATTGTTTTTTCTTTCTCTAATTAGAGCGTTATAGGCCTCATGAGTAACAGTGATTGTTTTACCACTAAACATACTTCCATTTATGGAATTTTGTAATAAAAGATTTATCCCACTCATCTGCTAAAAACAGTTTTACGCATGTTATCTTCTTATATCTCGCATAAGCAAACATTAAACAAAAGGAGCCCGATGCTTGTCTAAATTATCTGAACCCCTACGTGTTAAAGGATACACACTAAGAAATCGTATTGTTTTTCCACCTATGCAAAGCGGACGTGCAGACTTTGATGGCTCAGTTACATCTAGGCTCGTCAACTTTTACGTCCGACGTTCAACACACATTGGATTACCCATAGTGGAGCACGCCTACATTGACTTACTGGGCAAAATTGGGCCAAAACAACTAGGTATTTATGATGATATCTTAATTTCAGGATACGAAAAACTTGCTGATGCCCTCCACAATGTAGGCGTTCCAGCGATAGTTCAAATCTCGCATGCAGGTGGAGTAGCAAACAAAAAAGTTATCCATAACCAACCCGCAGGACCTAGTTCAGCGGGAAAAATTCGCATGCTTGAAATCTGTGAACTCAACGATATCACCGAACAGTTTGCCGTAGCAGCTGAAAGAGCCATAAAAGCAGGTTTTGATGGGGTTGAGCTTCATGGTGCTCATGGTTACTTACTTAATCAGTTCTTTTCTCCCTTGCTAAACAAACGTGACGACGAATACGGTGGTAGTCTGGAGAATCGTATGCGTTTTCCTTTGAGTGTTACTGAATCGGTGCGTAGTCGAATAGGGTCAAATAAATTGTTACTTTACCGCTTAGGCTCTGATGATTTAGCTCCTCACGGTACACATATAGAGGACGCGATTGTTTTTGCCCAGAAACTTGTGGTAGCAGGTGTGGACATTTTGGATGTTTCAGGTGGTATGTGTGGCAGTAATCCTAAACAGTTTAAGCAGGTAAAAGGTTATTTTATTCCACAGGCAGTGGCGATTAAGCAGAAGGTGGATGTGCCTGTAGTTGGTGTAGGTGGCATTACGGAGCCAAAGTTTGCTAATCAGTTGGTAAGTGAAGGTAAAGTGGATTTGGTTGCAGTTGGTAGGGCATTATGGCGAGATGCGCAGTGGGCACAAAAAGCTCTTACAAGTTTAGAGTGATTGTTTTGTTTTTAAGTCAGTAATGTAAGCGTTTGTCGGTCACATCGTATGTTATCTTCCTTTTTTGTTGTTACTGTTGTATCATAATGTGCCAACATATGTTTTTTATAAAGTTTCAAATGCCAATATAGCGGTGAACTATTTTTGTCTGAAGATGAAAAAAATAAAATAAGCCATCATTATGATGAAAAAGAAAATGAATTCAGTGAAATTAAACCGGAAGAGTCCGAGGAGGAAATGGTTCCATATGTTTCCAAAGATTTTCAACGTGATTTTAACCGGATGATGGACTGGGTTCAGCGGGAGTTTGAAGGCTTTTGGGGACAGTCACCTCGGGTGCACTATGAACGGTTTATGCGTCCATTTAAAACAATGACGCCATCAGTGGATGTGGAGGATCGTGGAAAAGACTTTCGTTTGACTGTGGATTTACCTGGATTTAACAAGGAAAATATTGACGTTGAAGTGACTGAAGACGTAGTAACGGTGCAGGCAAAACAAACTCAAACAGCTGAGGAGAAACAGAAGAGCTATGTACGTCATGAAAGAGCTGCTCAAACCTATTACCGTAGAATTCACCTTCCTGAAGCTGTTCTATCTGATGATGCTAAAGCAAATCTTAGCAACGGCATACTTGAAATAGTCTTACCCAAAAAAGTACCAAAAGAAACAAAGAAACTACAAATCAGCTAACCTTTCCTTTTTTTATTCTTCGTCATTAAATGACGATGATGATCTGTTGGCATATTTTTCAACCATTAGCACCCTATAACTCTTATAGGTTCTAACATAGAATCTCAAAGGTCAGTTTTAACCCTGCTCTTTAACGGGAAATTTTATAGCTTTAAAACAGTTCAAATACATATGTTAAAACGCATATGTGTTAACTATTTCAGTTTTGTAAAAGCCCAATCAGTTACACGTTCGAACGGTCGTCCGATGATGTTATAGCCTGTTTCGCCAACGTATTTTCTACATCTATATTGCAACTGAGCTTTACCGATAGCAAATTTTAGTTTTCTTTCACTAAAGCCTGAGTCACAAAGTAGTTTATGGCGGATTAGACTCCAGTTTTTGTTTTCTTCCCAATTACTTGTAGATAAGCCACTGATATGTTTTATGTGATCATACAGTGGAGTTCCCGGAATCGGATAAGGTAACGTAAAAGACAGATAATCAAGTGGCAACTCTGTTGCAAAACGTATCGTATCAAGAATAGTCTTATCATTTTCACCAGGGTACCCAACGATGAAGAATGCACCAACTTCAAGCCCAGCCGTTTTAGCCGCATAAACTGCATGTCTTGCCTGAAAAACATCAACACACTTACGCATAATCTTAAGAACCTGATCATTCCCCGATTCAATACCAAAAAAGACACGTTTACATCCAGCCTTCTTCATCTGAATAGCAGTATCCAAATCCATTGTATCCACACGAGACAGGCACTCCCATCCTAAATTCAAACGACGCTCAAGAATCAAATCACAAACCCGCAAAACTTGAGTTTTATCCAAAGTGAAACAGTCATCAGCAAACCAAACCTGTTCATAACCTAAACGTTCAACCTCATCAGCTTCTGCAACAATATTTTCTGGCGAACGCACACGCAAATTTTGACCAAAAACCGGTCTACTGCAAAAATCACAACTAAAAGGACAACCTCGAGAAGAAATTATCGGCGTAGTAGTATAACCGAATTTTTTTGAATAGTAAGCTTTGTAACTATGGTTGTCAAATAGATCGCGACTTGGAAAAGGTATAGTATCCAAATTCTGTATAAATTCACGTTTGGCTGTGTAAACTGGACGTTCATTAACTTTGTAAACAATTCCACGTACTCCGCTAATATCTAAACCCTGCTCGACACAGTTTGCTATTTCAACAATTGTTTCTTCGCCTTCACCCACAGCGACAACATCAAAGACGTCTAAGAAGCCTTCAGGATCAAGTGTCGGCAAGGGTCCACCCGCAACAAGTAACTGGCAATCTTCACGTAGCGACTGAGCAAGTTTCATTGTAGTTTGTTTCATTGAAAACATGGAATAAAAGCCGAGAATTTTAGGTTTGAACCGTCTGATTTGCTCAAGTGCTTGTTTGTGGTTTAGAAAAGTACAATCCACTAAAGCTACGCTAAAACCATGCTCTCGTAGTGCAGATGCCATGTAACCTAAGCCCAGAGGTGGGAAACGGAAAATTGAGTTGTCTCTTTTTGGTTGAAAGAAAGGATAAACAAGCGTAATTGTAACCATTAGAAACCACAAAACGGCTTTTAGAACAAGTTCCTTATAGTTAAATGGAGAAAAACAACTTAAAAACATTAATGAAATCTAAGAAGGTTCAGCGGTTTAGCAGTCGGTATCAATAAGCTAAATATCATTATAGAAACAAAGCATGCCCCATTTTTTATCGTTACACGTCAAGAAACCCAGTTAGACACTAACATCACTGTTATGCTACCCATTGGCAGACTAAAAGTTTAGTGTTAGTAGATTAAGAAAACTTGTAAGCAGGCTGGTGTTCAATGTTACTACGGTAATTATTTTTTCCTATCAATAATTCTAAAATTACCGTATTTATTGACGCTGGGAGACGGTCTAAGCCAAGAAATATTTGTACCTTCATATTCATACATTGAATGCTTCTGTAATTACTCTTATACCGCCATAGATCATGATGCCATAAATTGGTGCAAGAATGCCTTCAATCGAGAAGTACCAACATTCAAATCCAACTATTGGAAGGGGCGAATTATTCATATTGTCGCATAAATTGCTGAAAATACACCCTTAAAGCGATTGTAATTGGTTATTGCATTTTTTAGAGTTTAATTCATTTTTTCTTTTATTGTAAACTTTTATATGTTATAACTTTTTAGAATATATTGTTATACAAAATTTGTTTTATTAAATATTCAATTAAATGAAAATTTATAAAAATGAACTTAAAATTTAATAATGAATCGACAAAATCGTCTTATGCAAACGTTGAAACTGGTTTTTTAGATAACCTTTATATTCGTATACTTTACGATAAATTAATAGAGAAACGGGTTTTGGTTCAGGATGCCTTCTATCCATTCTGCTACGCCTATTCTAGGCAAGGACAGTTTACTCATAGTAGTTCCATCAACACCGTCTATTGATAATCAGCCAAAAGTCGAAGATTATACTCAGCTGCTCGAGCAACTAGTTAAACGGCAGAAAAAACAATTAAAAGAAGTTGAAAGATTTGCCGCAATCGGACAAACAGCTGGCATGGTTGGACACGATATTCGAAACCCTTTGCAGGCTATCATTTGTGAACTTTATTTAGCCAAAAATGAAATGAAGAACATGCCGTCGACTAAAATAAAAAGTGCCCTTTATGACAGCATAGCCTTTATTGAAGAACAAGTGGATTACATAAATAAAATAGTTAGCGACCTTCAAGACTACTCCCGGCCGTTAAGGCCAGATTTTAACGAAGTACATGTCAGCAAAATCATTGAAGATTCGATTACAACATTAACATTCCCTAAAAATATTCACTTAAATGTGCAAGTTGACAAGCAAGTTCCCAAGATAAAACTTGATCCCTTACTACTTAAACGAGTGCTGGTGAATTTAATTACTAACTCTATGCAGGCTATGCCTGAAGGAGGTAAACTAACCATAAAAACCTGCTCGGGTGCTCGTAATCTAAAACTTTCAGTAGAAGACACAGGTGTTGGAATCCAAAACGAGATTAGGCACAAGATTTTTCAACCTCTTATGACTACAAAGTCTAAAGGGCAAGGTTTTGGGTTGGCAGTGGCTAAAAGGCTTGTTGAGGCACAAAATGGCACAATAGATTTTGAAAGTAAAAGAGGCGTTGGCACCAAATTTACCATCAGTTTTCCGTTAACACCAACGTGTAAAAACTTGAATCTACTTGATTTCATGCATTAGAATAAAAAACTTGACCAGTTAAAGCTTGCATAACAAATTTTATATTTATGTAGTGGCTCCTTTTTTATAAGGAGTTCTGAATTTTTATGGCATTAAAAATAACGCCAGAATATATTAATTTTCTAAACCGAGCTGTTGAGCATGAAATAAAAGTTTCAATCCAATATATTCTACAGCATGGAAAAATGGAAAAACTAATAAAAAAGGTACTACCCGAAAACGTTCTATTAGCCCAAACCACTTATGATGCAGTTGGCAAAGTTCTGCGTGATTTTGCAATTCAAGAAATGAAACACACCGCCGATATCATGGAACGTATCTATTACCTTGGTGGACAAGCGACCACAAAAGCTGGTACACCACAAATCGGCAACAGTATAAGTGAGTTTGCCAAAAACGGTGTTCAAGCTGAAGAAGAAGCCTTAACGCTTTACCGGGAAATCATTCAAACTGCAGGCCAAATAGGTGATTGGAAAACAAGAGAGATGTTTGAAAAAATTTACCGTGTAGAAGAGGAGCATCTTTTCAAACTCCAAGAGTACACAGGATTCCAAGACGAAAAAGAGGAACTAAACAGAGTTTCTTTGCCTGAATGGCGAAAAATTTACACTGATGATTACTTTGCACTGCTAAACAAGGCAATTGCTGCTGAAATCACTGGAATAATCCAGTATATCAACCAGCATGAAAAACAAGCGTTTCTTGAACTTAGAACCAAAGACACTCCCCTTGAAACAGTAAAAAACACAAACAAAACCAAAGTAGTCAGCGACATCCTAAAAGGTATCTTTATGCAGGAAATGGATCATCTAGAAAAAATCAGCGAACGTATCTACTTACTCGAAGGCGAAGCAGTATACACGCCAGATCCATTACCCATAGTAGGAAACAACGCTGATGACTTCATGCATTTAGACCACAAATTGGAAAGCGACACAATTTTACTTTACCGACAAATCATTGCAGAAGCACTAAAACGTCAAGATACGACTACAAAATGCATGTTTGAAGATATCATCATCCAAGAAGAAGAACACTTCTGGACATTTGACGACTTCGTGAAATAAAACCTCCAACTTTGATCACAACAACTCATAGAAATTCAATCGTTTGATAATGACGTCAAATAGTTTCTCTTTTTATGTCTCAAAGAAAAATTTAACGACTCAAAAAATTCGTTATAAACTTAATTTGAGTAGAGCTTTTTTGTAAATTTTTATATGTTGTTGTGAGTTTGAATTATATAATAAAAGTGCGATGGTTGTTGAAGCTGACGATGTTAATGAGTCAAAGAGCACTTTCGGGGAGCTTTGGGTTGATTTGGAAAACAAGTTTGAAAAAATACGTTTTGAATGGATGTATTGGTTTATTCGAGTATTCCTAGTTCCCTTAATCTTTTTCTGATTGATTCTAGAATAAAGTCTGATCTGTTTTGGTAGCCATATTTTTCGTTGTTGACCACTAAGTCCACTCGTGACATGAGAGAATTTGGTATGGTTACTGTTGTGTATTTTCTTTTTTTTTCATTTTCTTTTTTTTCATTTAAATTACTTGTAATTTATATAAATAGAAACATTCATAAATATTATACTATATAACTTAACATTAATATACATTAATTGACATTGAGGCAAAATTGGAATGGAAAAAACCCGTGATTACACGACCGTGAGTATTCCGCTTGATTTAATGAATAAAATCGATAATGCGCTCAAAAAAGGCGGTTATCAAAATCGCAGTGATTTCGTGCGTGATGCAATTCGCGACCGGTTAAAAGGTTTACAGGAGCTTTAAACGTTTTGTTGTCTCGGTAAAAAATTCAAGTCTTCCATAGTTAGTTAAATTAACATCTATAATCTCTTCATGACCGAAGAGTGCTGTTTGTGCCATAATATAACCGATTAAATATGTATTGATGTGTGTATTGATGGTGTTTAATTGTTGTCTTTTCCCGAGGAGCTAACATCCCGTATTCAGTACGAATCGGGCGTTCAAACTCTCTCAGTATTGCTTACCAACTACATAGGATTAATTATGACAAGACACAAAAAATCATAACCAATGTATTTGACATACCACTATCAAGCTTCACCATCGTTAACCTGTCGAAAAGTTAACCGATTAGAAGACACAACCAAATTTTTGATGGCGTGTTTGGTTGTTAGAGGTGGAAACATATTAATGTAAATCGGTGTTACCTACTGCGATTCTTTTAGGCAGGGACTTAGGGTTGGATAAAGAGTGGCATAGTAAAACTGGAGAACAGACTCTAAATGAACTTAACGTTAACATTAGAGGTCTAACTACTCATGAGGCGCAAAAGCGTTTAAACCAATATGGTCCTAATGAGCTTAGAAAAGAAAAGGGTAGATCAGCGTTAAAAATTTTGGCAAGTCAGTTTACTGATGTTTTGATGGTTATTCTTTTGTTTGCGATGGCACTCTCTGCGGGTGTTGGTATTTATCAGAATTCTATGACTGAAATTTTTGGTGCCGTGCTTATTTTAGCTATAGTTATTGCAAGTGCATTATTGGGTTTTACTCAGGAGTATCGTAGTGAAAAGGCTGTGGAGGCCCTTAAAAAAATGGCTGCTCCTACTGCTGGTGTTTTACGTGACGGAAAAGAGGTGCGTATTCCTGCGCGTGAAATTGTTCCTGGCGACATATTGATGCTTTATGCAGGTGACAAAGTTTCTGCTGATGGTAGACTTATTGAAACTTTTACAATGAAAAATGACGAGGCTGCTTTAACAGGGGAATCTTCACCGGTTAACAAGTTTACTGAGTCTATGCCTGTAGAAACTCAACTTAATGACCGAAAAAATATGGTTTACACGGGGTCGGTGGTTTGTTATGGTCGAGGTAGAGCAGTTGTAACTTCTTCAGGTATGGATACAGAGTTTGGTAAAATTGCACAGTTGGTTCAGACTGATTTGCAGGAGCCAACGCCTCTTCAGAAACGTTTAGCTAGTGTTGGTAAATGGGTTGGTATATTTGCCTTAATTATTTCGTTAAGTGTTTTGTTTATTGGTGTTTTTGTTGCAAAGTTTCCATTGATGGAGATGGTTCTTTGGGCTATTAGTTTGTCTGTTGCCGCTGTGCCTGAAGTGTTGCCTGCCATAGTGACTGGTGCATTGGGTATTGGTATGTATCGTATGGCGAAGTCTAGTGTTATTGTAAAGCGTTTACCAGCTGTTGAAGCTCTTGGAAGTACCAGTGTAATTTGTAGTGATAAAACTGGTACTTTGACTAAAGGGGAGATGACGGTTAGAGGTATCTATGTTAATGAGCAAGCTGTGCATGTTACAGGTATTGGTTATACCCCTGAGGGTGAATTTCAAAATGAAGATAACGAGGTTACTCTTGATGAGAGTCTTAAAGAGTTGCTTAGAATTTCAGTTTTATGTAATGATTCTGGCCTTGAGCAGGATACACAGACAGGGAAATGGATTATAAAAGGTGATCCAACTGAGGGTGCATTGGTTGTAGCTGCACAAAAAGCCGGTATTATTAAAGATGATCTTGATATAGAAATGTCACGTGTAGGTGAGGTGCCTTTTTCTTCTGAGCGTAAGCGCATGACTACCATTCACATTAAAAATGGTTAGAGAATTGCTTACATGAAGGGCGCTCCAGAGGTGGTTATTGAGCGTTGTAACAAAATTCTGTTAAATGGAAAAATTCAATCGTTTGCCCAAGAACATAAGGTCAAATATTTCCATCATACTGAATTTTTGGCAAAGCAAGCTTTGCGTAATTTAGCGTTTGCCTACAAAGAGTTGTCTTGTGATGTTGAAGAATTTACAGAGGAAATGGAGGAAGAAGGTTTTGTTTTTGTTGGTATTATGAGTATGATTGATCCACCACGTCCTGAGGTTAAGGATGCTATTGCTGTTTGTAAGAATGCAGGTATTCGGGTTGTAATGATTACCGGGGATCATAAACTTACTGCTACTGCTGTTGGTAAAGAGCTAAATTTGATTGATGAGTCACAAGAGGCCGATTTTGTGGTGACTGGGCGAGAATTAGAGCTCATGTCAGATGAGGAGCTTGCAGATGTTGTTGAAGAGATAGTGATTTATGCTAGGGTTTCTCCTGAGCATAAGGTACGTATTGTTAGGGCTTGGAAAGAAAAGAATCAAGTTGTAGCAATGACGGGTGATGGTGTTAATGATGCTCCTGCACTAAAAATAAGCGATGTAGGCATAGCTATGGGCATTTCTGGTACTGAGGTAAGCAAGGAAGCCGCCGATATGGTGTTATCTGACGATAATTTTGCTAGTATTGTTAGAGCTGTTAAAGAAGGTCGAGAAATCTTTGACAACATCAAAAAATGCCTTACATACCTGCTTCAATGTAACATCATGGAAGTTCTTGTTATGTTCATTGCAGTAGTTAGCGTACCCTTTTTGGCTAGCATATTTTCGCCTAGCTCAGATATTGGAGCAGTAAATAACGCGGCTATCGCTTTAACTACTGTACAGATATTATGGATGAATCTTGTTACTGATGGCTTGCCTGCGATTGCCTTAAGCATTGACCATGGCGACCATGACCTGATGGAACGTAAACCATGTAAACCAACCGAGAGCATATTTACCCGAGACGTTAAAGTGTATCTTACAGCAGTAACAACACTTATGACAGTTTTGTTACTTTTAGCGTACTTTTCAAACTTACCCTGGATGAGCGAATTACATCTGCTTCAAGCTAGAACTCAGCTGTTAACAGCAATGATTGTAATACAGCTACCTCTTTCACTTTCAATGCGTTCATTAAGATATCCAGTGTTCAAAGTTGGACTCTTTAAAAACAAACATCTATGGGGCGCTATAATAGCCGCATTTGTACTACAACTGGTGATTCTCTATGTGCCAGGCATACAGCCATTCTTTGGTATACAGACCCCACGATTAATCGATTGGGTGGTTGCTATTTCATGTGGTGCTATAGTGTTTGGTAGCATTGAAATCGGTAAATGTGTTGTTGCAGCTTTTAAGAAGAAAACACCAAAAACTCTTAGAAAGAGTTAAAAACTCACTCTAAAACTTTTTTTTACCAATAACTTAAAGTGACAAAATGAGCAACTATAAATTAGCAAATGCAGCACCTCTAGGTTTACTAGCTTTTGGTTTGACAACCGTTCTTTTGAATCTATGCAATGAGGGTTTATACGCTTTAGACAGTATGGTATTTGCAATGGGCATAGCCTATGGCGGCTTAGCACAAATAATTGTAGGCATCATGGAATATCGTAGAGGTAACACATTTGGTACCGTAGCGTTTTCATCCTATGGATTATTTTGGTTATCTCTTGTACTGATGATTCTTATGCCAAGCATGCCCTTTTTTGGAGCAGTAACACCTGCCGATAACATTGCAATGGCTGCATTCTTTTCGATGTGGGGTATTTTCACATTTGGAATGTTCTTTGGAACGCTAAAAACTAATAGGTGCCTCCAATTTGTATTCATGAGCTTAGCTATACTGTTCTTTATGCTAGCAACAAGAGAATTACTTGGCAACCCAATGTGGTTTAACATTATCACTGGTGTAGAAGGAACTATCTGCGGTTTAAGTGCTGTATATCTTGGAATAGCTGAAGTTCTTAACGAAACTAGCGGTAAAACTGTACTACCCATTTGCCCTGTAAAAAAGAAAGAATACACCTACCCCATAACTGTATCTGCAGACGCTGAATAAACACTACAACCTTCCCTTTTGGCTACTTCTTTTTTATGTTTTTCAATTCTAATGGATAAAATTTATGTTTGAAGCGCAGTATAGGGTTATTATGTGAAATAGTGGAAGTGAGAGGGTATATGGTACGTTATATTGCTTTGTTGCGAGGTATCAATGTGGGTGGTAATAATAAAATTGTTATGGCTGATTTGAAAGCTGCTTTTGAGCGGAGTTTTCAAAATGTTATCACTTACATCAATAGTGGAAATGTTCTTTTTGATAGTGTTCTAGATGGAGTCACCGTTAAGACTGTGTGTGAGGCATTGATTGTAGAGACGTTTGGTTTGGATATTTTGGTTTGTGTGATTTCAGCTGTTGATTTGGCCGAGGCGTTACTTCATGCACCAGAGTGGTGGAATAAATCGCCGGAGGCAAGGCATGATGCTTTCTTTGTTATTCCACCTATGTCGGCAGCTGAGATTTGTGATCATGTAGGCGTGGTCAAGGAGGCGTGTGAAAAGGTGGCTTACTATAATAGGGTCATTTTCTGGTCAGCCCCTATGGCAACGTTTTCCCGGACGCGCTGGGCTAAAATATCCCAAGATAAAGCAATGTACCGTGCCATTACGGTGAGAAACGCTAACACTACACTAAAATTGGCGAAATTGGCGTAAAAATAAGAATTTATTTGGTGATAAATGATGAAACGTTTAACAATAAAAAACAATGCAAAATTTACCGTGTCAGAGTCTGATTTGCCGGAGGCTTTTCGCCGTTTGGCTGCATTTGAAGATATATATGATGAATTGACAAGCAGTATGTCTACAATTCCTGCAGAGCTAACAAAACTAAAAGCAGCTGGAAAAGAAAAAACGATCCGGTATAGAGAACTATTTGGACAAAAACTTGTAAATAACCAAATCATTGCCCTATTCGAACGACATGGCATTTCATTTAATGTTAAAGGCCATCCTGAACATGATATTTGACAATCATAAGGTAGTTAACATGAATACAAAACACTATGAATTTAATGCGGTAATCCAAAAAGTGCCCAATCAGGACGGTGCATATGTTGCTATGCCGTTTGATTTAAAAGAAGAATTTGGCAAAGGGCGCGTCGCTGTTCATGCCACCTTTAACGATGAACCCTATGACGGCAGTATCGTTAATATGGGTATAAAAAAACCCGACGGTTCAATCTGCTATATCCTCGGAATCCGCAAAGATATCCGCGCCAAAATAGGCAAACAACCTGGCGATACCATTTGGGTAACAATACACGAAAGAAACACACAAAAATGAATGCTTGATTTAACTGATTCAATTTGAAAAAAATTCAACAAAAAGGAGATTCTTTTAAAAAAGGAAGGTTAGTTTTTATGTTAAAAACCAAATCCTATGCCAATGCCTATGCCGATTAATGCCAGTAAAACTGCGATTATTATGAATATTATTACTGCAACGATACTTATTGCAAGCGCTTTTAACCAGCCGCAGTTAAAGAAGTGTTTCACTAGCCCCAGAATAATTACCATTAGAATTAAAGAAGCAATTATTCCTGTAAAAAAGTAGCCAAATATTGAGCTGACCACTGTTCCAAGTATAACAATCCATAGGGCATCGCTGAATTTTGCTTTCTGTCTGCCAACAAGTAATATGCCTGAAATCCATAGCGCTGGAACAATAACAATGATGTTTAAAACTATTCTTATAATTAATTCTAATATAGCTACATCCAAATTAACCATGCTTTTCTCCCAAAAACTAAGAGAGCCTAATGTCTGCTAAAAACTTTGCCGTAACTTGTCAGCAAACCCTGCAACTATAAAGTCAATATTTTTATATTGTTATTGTAAAAAAGGTGTTAGAATCGGAATTTGCTTTTCTTTGCAGAAACATCGGTTCCGAATTCTTTTGCTAGTTGCTCAATTAATGTTCGCTGTTGGGTTGTGAGTTTTTCTGGAATTACTACACCGATTCTAACTATTAAGTCACCTTTACCGTAACCACGCATTCTTGGCATACCGTTGCCTTTAACGCGGACAACTTCTCCAGGTTGTGTCCCGGGGTGAATTTTTACAGCTGCTGGCCCATCCAAAGTTGGTACTGAAATCTCAGCGCCTAATGCTGCTTGCGGAAAAGTTATCATTTCTATACGGTACAAATCATCACCATCACGTACAAACAGTTGATTGGGCAATACATGAACTATGACATAAAGGTCCCCTGGTTCGCCTCCGCCGGCAATCATTTCACCTTCCCCTCGAAGTCTCAGTTGGGAGTTATCATCGACGCCCATTGGAATTTTAACCGTGATTTTTCGCTTCTTACGCACTAAACCTGAACCATTACAGTTACTACAAGGTGTTTCAATAAGTCTTCCTTTGCCTCTACACTGTGGGCAAGCCACAACTTGAACAAACATGCCAAACCCACTTTTATGCATGTTTTGAATTTTGCCTACACCATTACATCTTGAACAAACTGTTACCTTAGTACCCGGCTTAGCACCTGAACCCTCACACACATCACACTTCTCAGTTCTCGGAATCTGAATTTCTTTTTCTACGCCCTTTGCAGCTTCTTCTAAGGTAATCTCTAAATTATAACCTATGTCTTGACCTCGATTAGTCTGCTCATAGCCACCACCAAAACCTCCCCCAAAAATTGTGCGGAACAAATCGCCAAAACCTATATCACGGAATATAGAATCAAAATCTGCCCCTCGGAAAATGTCTTCACGGCTATATTGCTGGTCAAAACCTGCATGTCCAAGATTATCATATTGCCCCCGTTTCTGGTCATCACTGAGCACCGCATAGGCTTCGCTGATTTCTTTAAACTTGTCTTCAGCTTCTGCCTCTTTATTACGATCTGGATGATACTGCATTGCCAGTTTGCGGTAGGCATCTTTAATCTGATCTTTTGATGCGTTTTTCTGAACGCCTAAAACTTCATAGTAATCCCTTTTCTGAGCCATCTTAGTTTACCGTCAACTAGTGATTAACTTGAACTCTCAGTGTAGCACAAGACTTAAATTTATACCATTTCCCTGTGCCTAATTGTTTTTCAAACGAGTCCACACAACTATTAAATGCACAAATTTCTCCTGAAATCCATTCATTTTCTACTTTAACCATTCTATCTTCCCCACATTACATATGAATTGAAAAAAAGAAAAAAGTTGATTTTATTTCACTTTATAGTCTTCTGAATCTACTACGTGTGGCTCACCACTGTTAGAACCCGGACCAGCCTCGCCAGTTGGAGGTGGTGTTGGTCCCGCCTGTTCTTGTGAACCTGCTGCTTGTTGCTGTTGCTGTTGCTGTTTTGCTGCTTCAGCTGTGGCTTGCTGGTAGATTTTGGTTCCAACTTCTTGTAGCACTTTTTGAAGTGCATCTGATTTGGCTTTAACCTGTGTCATGTCATTGCTTGCAAGTGCATTTTTGAGTTCTGTTATGGCGGTATCAATTTTAGCGGTTTCTTCAGTGGATAGTTTGTCTGCGAGGTCTTGTTTTGTGCGCTCTGCTGTGTATACTAGGCTGTCGGCGGTGTTGCGTGTTTCTGCTTCTTCTTTCTTTTTCTTGTCGGCTTCTGCGAATTGTTCTGCGTCTTTGATTAGGCGTTCTTTTTCTTCTGCGCTTAGTTTTGTTGAGGCGGTGATTGTGATTTTTGATTCTTTTCCTGTTCCTCGGTCTTTAGCGGTTACGTTTAGGATGCCGTTTGCATCGATGTCAAAGGTTACCTCTATTTGTGGGACTCCTCTTGGTGCTGGTGGTAAGTCTACGAGGTTGAACATTCCTAGTGAGACGTTGTCTGATGACATTGTGCGTTCACCTTGTAGTACGTGAATGGTGACGGCTGTTTGGAAGTCTGCGGCTGTTGTGAAGACTTGGCTGCGTTTTGTGGGGATGGTTGTGTTTTTGTCGATGACTTTGGTCATGACGCCGCCCATGGTTTCAACGCCTAGGCTTAGTGGTGTAACATCGAGTAGTAATAGATCTTTGACTTCGCCTGTGACTACTCCGCCTTGTATGGCTGCGCCGATGGCGACGCTTTCCATTGGGTCGATTCCGCGTTCGGGTGATTTGCCTAGAATTTGTTCAACGAAGCGTTGGACTAGGGGCATTCTGGTCATGCCGCCGATGAGGATGATTTTGTCGATTTGTTGTGGGGTTAATTTGGCATCTTCAAGGGCTTTTAGTAGGGTTGGTTTTGTTTTTTCAACGATGGGCTGTGCGAGGGATTCTAGTTTGGTTCTTGTTAGTGTTATATGGAGGTGTTTTGGTCCATTTGCGTCTGCGGTAAGGAAGGGTAGGTCAATGTCGGTGCTCATTAGGGTAGAGAGTTCGATTTTGGCTTTTTCTGCGGCGTCTTTTAGTCTTGACATGGCCATTTTGTCGTTGCTAACGTCTACGCCTGTTTGGCGTTTGAATTCCTCTAGAATGTAGGTCATAATTGCTTTGTCGACGTCTGTTCCGCCGAGTTGTGTGTCGCCGCTGGTGCTTAGTACTTGGAAGACTCCTTTGCCAAAGTCCATTAGTGTGACATCATGAGTTCCTCCGCCGAAGCTGAAGACTAAGATTTTCATTTCGTGTTGTAGTTTGTCGATGCCGTATGCGAGGCATGCGGCGGTTGGTTCGTTGATGATACGCATAACTTCTAGTCCGGCTATTTCGCCTGCGTCTTTAGTTGCCTGCCGTTGGTTGTCATTGAAGTGTGCTGGGACGGTGATGACGGCTTTTCTAATGGTTCCACCTAGGTATGTTTCTGCGTCTTTCTTTATTTTTTGTAGGATGAAGGCGCTGATTTGTTGTGGTGTGTATTCTTTGCCGTGGATTTGGGCTTTGTAGTCGCTGCCCATTTTGCGTTTGATTTCAAATAATGTGCCTTCAGCATTGGTGGTGGCTTGTCGTTTTGCGGGTTCACCTACCAAGAGTTGTCCGTCTTTTGTGAAGGCTACTACTGAGGGGAACATTTTTCCGGCCATTGTTGGTCCTTCTGCGCTTGGGATGACCGTTGCGTGGCCGCCTTCGAATATGGCAGCTGCTGAGTTGGTTGTTCCTAAATCTATTCCTAAGACTTTTTCACTTGTTTTTTGGTTGCTCATTTACTTTTTCTCCGTTTGGTTATTTTGATTTTCTGTTTTTGGTTTATTTTTAACTGAAACTTTTACTATGCTTGGACGAATCACTCGACCCTTCATACTGTAGCCTTTTCTGATAACTTGTAAAATGGTGCAGTCTTTGCAGTCTTCGCGTTCTTCTGTGAGAACAGCGTTTGCTACTGTGGGGTCGAAAACTTTGCCCTCTATGCAGTCCACTTCTGTAACTCCTTGCTGTTCAAGTGTTTTTTTGAGTTTTTTAAGGGTCATTTCAACGCCTTCTAGCAGGGAGGTTTGAGAGTTTTCTGTGCATTTTCCCACTTTGATTGCTAACTCTAATTCATCGACGACGTCGAGGAGTTGAGTTACTAAGTGTTCGTTGCTGTGGTTTTTGATTTGCTCAGTTTCCCGATCAAAGCGGCGTTTGAGGTTTTCAAAGTCGGCTTGCATGTATTTTAGCCTGTTGAAGTATTCTTCAGAAAGTTTCTTTTCTGCTTCCAGAAGCTTTTCAAAGTCTGCTTTCTGGGTTTCAGGTTGAGGTTTGGTTTCTTTTTTGTTATTATCCATGTATGTTGGCTCCTAAAGTCAAGTTTATGTGATGTATTTTTTGCTTGTTGTTTCTTCAGGTTTTGGCATTGGTACAGCTGGGGGTTGGTTTTGGTCTTGTTGGTTAGGAGTTGCGCCGGGTAGACCTGCTTGTTCTACTAGTTTTCTGAAGATGATTTCGGCTACTTGGTCTCCTACGGATTCTTCTTTTAGTTCAGAGCTGAAGGCGTGTTTTTTGAAGGATTCAATTATTTCGGTTTTGTCTATGGTGACGTTTGGGTTTGTGTTGTCTGTCCATGCTGATGCCATGAGTTTGTGGCCAAGTTCTATGAAGATGTTTACCATTGTGGTGTAGTCTATGTCAAGTGGGGAGTCTCCTGTGAGAAATCGTCCCTTTGTTAGCAATATTTTTTTGTCGTTTTCCGGGGTTACTGTTAAGCTTCTGCGCATACATTCACCAGTGCATAAGCGGGCTTGCACCGCTTCACCTAAAGCACACGTGCGCATACACGCTTATAAATATTTTCAACACAAAACATTCCAGTCCAACATAAACCCAACAACCCCCCACGGCTTAAACAACAAATTCCATTACACCAACTACTAAGAAAACAGCAAATCACAATGATAACCATAATTCAAAACCCCGATAAAGCAACCGCTCAAACAAATTGCAAAATAATGCCCAAAAAAGCAAACGGCTCTGTACTCTATCTGATGAGGTAAAAAACCACTAACGCACGAGGCGTTATGTTGCTTGGATGGATAATTCTCGACCTGTTGAAAATTAAATGTATGGCCTTATTTTGGCTGCTGTTAAATCCAACTGTTTATGGTCAGCCATCTGTAATTCATGTAAAGACTTTATCTTCTGTCCAGCGTACTTTGGAATGATATGAACATGTAAATGGAATACTACTTGATTTGCGGCTCTCCCATTTTGCTGAACTATACTTATTCCTTCAGCATTTACTGCCTGCTTAACAGCATTAGCTACTGTTTTAGTAACTTGATGAACTTTTCCAAGTAACTCACTTGGTATGTCAAATATACCCTCATAATGCTCTTTGGGGATAACCAGAGCATGTCCCTCATTTATAGGTCTAATATCAAGAAAAGCCATAACTGAATCGTCTTCATAGATTATGCTTGAGGGCGCCTGTTTTTGAACTATTTTGCAAAAAATGCAATTGGCATCAAATTTCAAATCATTTCACCATAACATTTGCAAGGGTTAGTATGTAATCCCACTAGTTTATATCTTATGGCCACCCAATACGCTATTGAGGCTTTTACAGTTATGACTGAACTTGAAGATAAAGTTCGTGCAGAAGTTGGAAAAGTTATTGATCCCGAAACAGGACAAACATTTGCTGAAATGCAAATGATAGAAAACGTAAAAGAAACAGAACCCGGAAACATTACAGTCGAATTTGTGCCAACCAGCCCCTTCTGCCCAATTGCTTTTAAACTTGCCGCAAACATCAAAGCAGCAGCAAAATCCGTTCCCGGCGTAGACAAAACAATAATTCTCTGTCGTGGTCACGCACTGGAGCAACAAATTAATGAAATGACCAACAAACAGTAACACACGTTCTCATCTTTAACTTCCACATTCTGTAGCATATGTGGCCAAACGATTATTCTACAATACGACTTCTCTGTTCTCGCCATAAAGCAACTTAGTTTTTATCAAGTTTACAACCAATAACTCAAGCATGTACTATAGCGGGGCCATCAAAGGGATAATCGCGTGTTATAGTTTGTTTTTGAGTTGTTTTGTCTTGTTTTTGGCTATGTCTGGTGCGAGTTTGAGAATGCCTGTTAGCGTTCGGGGAATTGCAGTGTTTAAATTACAGGGATGCACACAGTAGCAACTGCTTAATTTGTTTCTGGCTGTTTGAGCGGCTTTACTGTTCCATACTGCAAGCAGGTCAAAATCGTAATCTTTGATGTTTGCGAAGGGTTTTGTGTATTCACAGGCGGCAACATCTCCGTTAGCATGAAGAACCATATCCATGTTTCCCGCATAACAGGTAACTAACTTTTTGTGTTTAGATAACATTTTAATAGAGTATTCCCAGACTACACGATTTTGGTTAACCATATACGGCTTAACCTGAGTGTAGACCGTTTTGATTTCTGCAAGCGTCAACACCACATTATCGTCTCGGGGATTATGATAAAAACTCATTGAAGCGTCAAGATTGAAGGCGTGCTCAAGCCCACGTGCAATATTGAAAACCACATCACCTTTCTTTACAAACAAACCTTCCGTTTTTAAGTAATCCATCAACATGGGTATGTTGGTCATGTTGAAGCGGGAAACAGTTGTAAGAATTGTAACCTCTACGCCTGCTCTTTGACACAACCTGATAGTTTCAACTGCTAAGTCAAAACAATTCATGCCACGAATCTGATTATGCAGATCTCTTGCTCCATCAAGTGAAACCGTGGCATTAACCATGCCAGCTCCAACTTTTTCGATAACTTCTTTTATACGTTGAGGCATTAAGCCATTGGTGTTTACGTAAATCTTTTTCTTAGCAACTTGACTACAAACTTCTGACAGGTCACTTCGCAAGGTTGGCTCCCCACCTGTAATGGAAACAGAATCAAAAATGCTAAAGTCAATTTTTCGAATCTCTTCAAGGCTTAACTCGTTTACGGGCTGGGTTTTCCAGTTAAAACAGTGATTACACTTAGCATTGCACCGATTTGTGACAAAAAAGGTCAAAATTTTAGGTGTAATCACATTTTCACCTCACATAAGTGCAAGCTTTTCTTTTAGTTTATAGAGTGGATACTTTAAGGGCATGCGTCGAATCATGCTAAAATCAAATGCTGATCTTTGCACTTCTGGTTGATACTGCTCTTCCATGGTTGCAGCGAGCTGGCTAAAACCCTTATGATAGCCTTTAAATTTACGCCAATACGTCTGCTCATTAACATGATGCTTAACAATTAACCTGTTACAATGTAAGACTATCATTCCCATTGCTATCATGCGCCTTACTACGTCATTGTCCTCTCCTGCAACATCAAAGGCTGGATCAAACCCGCCCACCTTGAGAAGATCTTCACGTTTATAGAGGGCACATTGAAAGGCTCGGGCTTCAACAATTTTTACGCCACCATGCCTCTCTATTTCTAGTTTATCCATCTCAGCAGCAACTTGAAGAAACCATTTGCTGCCAACGGTTAATTGACCCGCACAAACACCCGAGACATTGAATTTATGCATAACATCATAAAGAGCAGGCACTGGATCAAATTCTAATTCAACATCTGAATCTAGCCATAAAACTAGCGGGGCCTCCGCTTTTTTTAACAGCTCATTTCTGGCATTACCCACCCCTTTAACTATTGAAGTATGCCAAGTATAGTTGCTTAACCACTTTCTGTTATTTTTCATCCACACCGTAGGAGCATCAGTTCCTCCTAAAGGCGTAAGAACCTCACAACTGTAAATCATCCAATCCCATAGCAAAACCTTAACGAACAATTAATTTAACTCTTTGCTAAGAATTTTGTTATGAGCAAACTATAGAGGTCAAACATCACCGAGTAATAGAGACTAAGTGAAAGAAACATCCTCTATAGCATCATCAAGTATTATAAAGACCCAGTTAAAGCCCGTAGCGTGTCAGACTTGTTTGCGTCTGTTTCCTCTTCTCAAAATCACAGCTTTCTTTTACCGAAATTGCTGTACTGTTGTTTAATCGCCGTTTATGACAGCAAATTACAGCGAATTCACGTTCCTAATTTATTTATATAGTATGATGTGTTAACATTTAAAAACGGTGTTAAAGAGCATGTCAGACGAGAAAAGCAAAGACAACGAGCGTATAAAGAGCATGGAAAAGGAACGTGAAGAGTTACGTGCGGATATACGGCAAAACAACAATCTTATGCATGGAATGCTTGCTGCTTTGTTTACAGGTATAGGCGCGGTAACGGCGTTTGTCATTCCGACATACGGGGCGCTTCTTTTCGTCGTACTACTTGCAGTTATCCTTATTGTAGCTGCAAAAACAAGCGTATTACTCAAGGCCAACACTTTCATAGCAACTTACATAATATACGCCCTAGAGCCGTATCTTACGGAAAAATGGGAAACTCATTATTACACCTACCTTAACAGCAGATCACGGCGTGAAAAATGCCTTGCATCTTTTGTGATGTCTAATGCACTAAACACGTATGCCGCTGTTGTAGTATGCATTTTGTTCTGGTTTAGCCTACCCTATAACGGTACTGCGAACTTTGGGTTCTGGTTAGTTACAGTTATCGTAGTCTTGCTAGTCTTGATCTTTTGCTTTTGGATGCACGATATACATAGTCTTTTTAGTAAGGGACCTGTTAGCGAGCATACGAAAATAACTTTCCAAAAAGTTATTGATGATCTGTATCAAAACGAAGTAGCTATCAAGGTGATAAGCGAGAGCAATTTAAAACGTCGGATGGAATCGATACAAAAAACGGAAAAGAAATTTGATTCGCCATAGGTGTAATTTATACGTTCGCTGGCGTTAGTTCCTTGTTTTAGCTATGATGTGCTCTTGCTTTTCCTGTTGTCTGTAGCAATCAACAAAATGGCCTGGATTCGCATTTTTGTATAGTATTGACAAAAAATTATGCATTGATACGACTATACTTAGATTTGTTTGGTGGACGGGGCGGGATTTGAACCCGCGACCTCCACGATGCCAACGTGGCGATCATGCCAGGCTGATCTACCCGCCCAAGCAGGGATCATTTCTAATTTTAACCCGCACAGGCGTTCTTTAAAGGTTTTGGTTAGGCAGAAAAAGAATTATCTTACCTACCTGTAAAAAACGAAGTATTGACTAAATACTATTTTTATTATAGAAAACGTTTAATGTGTTTAGTTCAAAGTCACTATTAGTATATTTTAAATAGAAATGTAAAATAAAATAAGTGATAATTATCATTTAAATGGATATGTTTGCAAAAAATAAAGTTAAAAAATTGTAAGAAACGGGAATGGGCTATATTTTTTGTTGATTGGTTATAGTCTTGAGAGAAGTCCTATTATTGCGCCGATAACCATTATCCATGCTATAAATGATGCACCAAGTAAGCTTGCAATTATCGCGAGCAGTATTATCCAAAGGGCTGCCCCAATGTTATGAACAAACCTTGAAGATATAGCACCCAATATACCTATGATAAACATTGCAAAACCCCAAAAGAAAGCGCCTAAAGCATACGCTGGAAAGAAGATCAAAAAGAATATTCCAAACATTGCACCAATACCTGCAAGTATCAGAAGTATGCTGCCGATTAGGGCTAAAATAAATCCGATATTTGCTAATGTTCGAGACATCTTTTTCACCTCCTAAAACGCGGTTTATTAAATTGGCTATAGATTCATCAGCGAAACTGTTGAACCTTCTACCTAAGCTATACCTGATATTTTATTTTTAAGAGTTTGTGACTAGCTAAATATTATAACAATACAAACGCAAAATGTCAATTGTTGTAGATTAGCATAATCCACAAACATTCTGTTATATGTCTGTTTTGTTTCTTGTTTTATGTTGTTAGGTTGTTTGTTTTGTAAGTGCTGTAGGTATGTAGGGGCATCGTGGGTCTGAGCCGTGTATGTCGCCTGTGTAGAATAATGCTGTTGTTCGGCATCCACCGCATAATTGTTTGTATTCGCAGATTCCGCATTTGCCTTTGAGGTTGTTTTTGTCTCTAACTTTAGCGAAGAATTCATTGTTTTCCATGTCTTTCCAGATTTGCTCTAGGGGCTTGTTTTTGACGTTTCCTGTGCGGTAAACATCATTGTAGCTGCATGGTATGGCTTCTCCGTTTTCTGCTATGCTCATGAATTTGCCAAACCAGCATCGGCCAAGGAAAAAGTTGTTATACCAATCATCGAAATTGGGTATTCCTCGTTGTTTAGCAACACGGGCCATGAATGGAAGATAAATATTGATTTCTGGTTTACCCTTATACTCTAACATTAAGTCATAGAGGGTATTGCATGCCCATTCATACTGTTGTGGTGTGGGGTCAGCTTTTATGCTTTCCTTGCTAAATGGAATAAATCCGTGGAAAACTGTCCAACGGGCGTTGTTTTTGCGGGCAAGTTCAATTACATGAACAACATCGTTCTTGTTAACGTTAGTTATGCCTTTTTCTGTTTTAGCAAACGTGTAAACAAGGCAATCAAGTAAGCCTGCTTTGGAAAATTTTTCTATAGCTGAAACTGCGGCTTTATAGGCGCCTTTGCTTCTAATTGCGTCATTAGTTTCCTCTGCACCGTCTATGCTTATTGAGATGCGCACCTGATTGTCTACTAATGCTTTGAATGTTTCATCATTCATTTTGTGGGCATCAGTAATTATGCTTACGCTTAGTTCCTTATGTTTGGCGTAGTTGATGATTTCAAAGAGGTCTTTACGTAAGAAGGGTTCGCCACCTGTTAATCCAAAAAAAGTTGCACCAAACTCACTGATTTGATCAACGATATGTTTAGCACCTGCTGTGTCAACTTCATCTGCTACCGCCTGTTTTCCTCCAGAAGTGCAATGGACACAGTTGCTATCACATCCAAAAGTGCAACGAAATGGAACAATAAACAGAGGACCTTTACCCTTCATACAAACCTTACCTCAAATATTGCTTTGTTTTATATATTTGCTAAATTACGAAATTGCTATTTAACCCTTCACGTTTACCTAGAAGCGTTAGATTTCGCTACTATTTAGCTGATAGAGGTTTCCAACACTATTATGTATGTATGCCTGTGGAAACAGTTCTGCCAAAGCACAGTTTGCACGCCATCCAGTACAGTGACAAGGAATAATTAACTGCGGATTAATCTGCTTCAATTCAACGAGCGTTTGTGGGATTAGTTTTTCATTTTCTAAACCACCTAAATGAAAACCACCAATAACACAATAAACCGCATTAACACCAGTAACTTCTTGCGCATAACGCACAGTATTTACAATGCCCGCATGAGCACACCCCGAAACAACCACCAAACCCCGCCCCCTAAGATTCACCACTAACGCGCGATCATCTAAAACCCAGCGGTCAGACTCCCAAACATTATCCCTCAAAACCCTATTTAACCCATAACCCCTCTCAAAACTAGTTCTTCTAGGAATTTCCCCCGTTACAAGAACCGACTGATTAGCAATTAAACAGGGCTCCTTAGTATTGATAATTTTGGCAGGATTTAACTGTTCAGGCGTTGGAAAAGCCGGATGCGCCCTAACACCACAAGGCCCATCCGTCCCATGCTGCTTAAACATATTCTCATGTGTTATAACAGGTAAATTTTGTTTACCTATTGCCTTTACGACAGCCTGCAATCCACCAAAATGATCATAATGCCCATGCGAAAGAACAACAAGACCCACCTCACTTAAATCAATACCCATCCGTTGAGCATTAACAATTATCCCCTCATCACTTACACCCGTATCAAAAAGAACACTCTGACACTTCTCCCCTGTAAAAACCCGTATCAACATAGAAAAACCATGCTCAGCCATCGGCATTTGCTTATGCGTCTGAGCATACTCTTCACCATATCTTTCTCTAAGCCATTTCCATAACGCTTTAGCTACAGAATTACGATTAGAAGACGTAAAATCCACAGTATTATCCATTAAACTAACAATTTCAATTTTAGACGATTCCTTAAACATTGGCTGATCCACACATACTCCCCCTAAAATATCCTATAATCAACTGCTATAGGTAACCTGCCCATTTGGCAGTTTCTCTCTTTTTATCCGATAAGTCTCTGTATTATAAAAAGTATGAAAAGAAGGTTTCGTTAAGCAAGTAGAATTCCAAACGACATATACCTCACTTACAATACATAAACCATTTCCTCAGAGTGCTTTCAAAGATTTCTCTTTAGAGCAATAGCATTTAAGTTACTACCGACATGTTTTTTTGAAATTGGCTGAAAAACAATTTATCACCTCTAGTTTTTAGGGAGCGAGTGGGCTCTAAAAAGTAGAAAAAGAATGTGGCATACAATATTAAATGCCATAAAAATCTAGTTAATCGAAGAAGAATTCATAAATCTTATAAAATGAGTTTTCATTGAAGTGCAATGGAAAAAGCCTTTTTGCCCTGTTTACTTTTAATTATGGTGGTTGGAAGA
>WRJX01000085.1 GCA_009778385.1 Candidatus Bathycorpusculum sp.
GGTGCGTGTGTTGTCTGATGATCGAAATGATGTAGTTTTGGGTGATGTTAAGGATGGGTCTTCTTCTTCTTTGTCTGGGGTTGAGTCGGGTTATCCTGTGGTTCAGGTGCGTGATTTGGAGTCTGTGGGTCAGGTGGATTTGTCTAAGCGTTCTGTGGTTAATGGTTTAATTAAGGAACGGTCTGAAGTTCTTCAAGGTAGTGTGGATGGGTCTATTTCGTATGATGCCTTAAAAGCGGTAACGGGTAATCAAAGAGCAGTAGAGCCGTTCTATGAAGGTGTTGTACGTAATTCTATGGACGTTCAGGAGAGTCCTGTGGTTGAAAATAAAAATGTCTCAACACGTTTGCCGTTTAACGAACAAAAAATTATCCCCCAAGAATTTAATGAACTCATCTCTGCGTCAAAGGATAGTTGGGATCATCATGTGTATCAGCCTAAAGAATCTCTGCTCAAGATGCAAGATAGAACGCAAGTAGCAGTAGCCAAAGAAGTAGCAGAACCAGAATCCCTTAACTCACAGGTTGATGTAGTAGAGCTAAAGCCTGAAAAAATCCTAACGTCTGAAGAGAATTCTATAAACAAGTCAACAATAAAACCACGTGTTACTGACAATATTAATGAAAGTCATCCTGTCTATATTGAGGATACTTCAGACCTATCTCCTAAAAACACTTCAACTAACATTGATTCTAAAAAACCCCCAGCTTCTCCAGTTTTTGAAGTTAGAGAGTTCCCTGACACGATAGTTGATGTTGCTGAAGAAGCAAGCAAAAGTTCTCCAACCTTTGAAATTAGAAGAAAGTCCCTTGACACTACTACTGTTGATGTGCAGTCGGATGTTCCAATTATGCCTAGACTAATAGCAAAAACAGATCATGCCTTCTCAGAATCTACTATTATTGATGTACAGCCAAATGTTCCAATAGCATCTGCTGATAAGGCAGATATTTTTTCGGCGCCTCTTGAAAAAATGGTTGAGACTAAAAATCAACCTGAAAAAAATATGCCGCTCGCGAGTTCTCCATATCAAACACAATCTTTTACTTCAAAAACCTTGACGCCCACGGCAACATCAGTTACACCATCATTAAATCCCGTTCTTCAAGTAACCGATAACAATAACGATGGTGATAGTAAGTTTATTATGGCAAAGTCACCTAAGCCTGTACTTCCTGTAGATACTGTGTTTTCTAAGCCTCCTGTTCAGAAAGAGGTGGAAAACACTGTTACTATACACATTGGACGTATTGAGGTTCATGCGGTAAGAGAACAGGAGCAGCCTGTTAGCTTGCCAAGAGAACCTGTTTTATCTTTAAGTGATTATCTTAAACAACGATTGGAGAGAAACTAGTATGAGTGATTATAAAGCTATAGCAACCATAACCGCAGTCATTCGTGATATAATTTTAAACAATCAAAACATAGAAACTGCTAGCGTTAAAACACTTTCACCGGCTAAATTAAAAGTGCCCTCTAATGATACTGATATTTTAAATTTATTTCTCTATCAAGTAACTTCTAATGCTGCCTGTCGTAACCTCGATTTACCCACAAGAAACCAAAATGGCCAAATGGTGGCTAAACCCACACTTGCTCTTGATCTACACTACCTTCTTACCGCTTTATCTGATGATGAGATTAAGGCTCAGTTAATACTCTCTAGTGCTATGGTCGCTCTACATGAGAATGCCATTATATCCAAAAACAAAATTGCAGAAACCATACTTGACTCCAAGATGAACGAGGGCACATCCTTGATTGATTCAAATGTTACTAACCAGGTTGAATCTTTAAAGATTAGTTTAGAACCTATATCTATTGAGGAGTTAACTAAACTTTGGTCCTCCTTTTTCCAAACTAGTTATTGTCTCTCAGTTGCATATACTGTTAGTGTGGTTCTTCTTGAATGTCCAGTGGAGATTACTCCTTCATTGCCTGTAAGCAAAAGTCAACTGCGGTTTGTTCCCCTAAAACAGCCTATAATTGAAAAAATAGAGCCTCAAATAATGACGTATGACCCTACAAAAAAACTGGTTATAAACGGTCGTAACTTAGGTAGTGATAAAGTGTTTGTGCGACTAAACGGTGAGGAAATTGAAGTTAAAGACCGCAAAGACCTCTCTGAAAACCAGATAAGACTTCTTATTCCTGAGAACACTTTAGCAGGCGTTAAACAAGTTCAGGTTCTACAAAAACTCCTCTTTAACAAAAACGATGTAGAAGGACATAAAGGACATACATCAAACGTTGCCGCTTTTGTACTAGCCCCAAACCTTAAATCAGTAACACAAACTGGCGGAGAGTTAACGTTAAGTTTTGAGCCTGGCATTGCTGAAAATCAAAAAGTCAACGTTTTAATCGGCGACTATGTGATAAATGCGGATTTAACTACAAAAAATCCAAAAGATTATCCTCTAAAAAACTTAACTGTAACAATACCTCCACGTATCTTAGACCTCTTAGAGGGTACCTATCCTGTTCGTTTACGAGTAGACAACGCTGATAGCTCCCTTAACAATGATAATAATAGTATTAACATAAGCAAATAACAACAAACATTGTTCTAATAAAAAAGGGCTAAGATTTGTTATGTCTGAAACTTGGATGAAAATAAACCAAAAACATCTAATGGCTAGTATTAATCACGTTAAGACTCTGCTAAAGCACCCCATCGGTCCTCAATGTGAACCCTTTCTACCAATTGAAGCCTCTGTACCTGTAAATGACTATGATGGTGCTGTTGTTGGTTTGCCATCTATTGAGACCCTTAACATTCTCTTTGGTTTGTCAACGTTTGAAAAACAGATAATTGTGTTATGCGCCGCCCAAGAAATAGACCCTGAAATTAAAATGCTCATAGCAGAGGCTCATGGCAACCCAAACATGGTTTATCCTACATTCGGTTTAGCACTATCCTGTTTTCCCAACGCCCACTGGGACGCTATTGCTCCCACTTCCCCTCTTCGAAGATTCCGACTCTTAGAAGTTAACCTAAACACAGCTGCTTCCCTTACCAATGCTCCTCTACGCATTTCTGAGCGAGTACTACATTACCTCACAGGCATATTCTACCTTGACAGCAAATTGCAGGGTATAATAAAACCTGTCTCAAGTAGCGATCAACCTGTTGAATCACACATGCGTATAGTAGATAAAATCCTCTCCATATGGCAGGACAACAAAGGAAAAATACCAATTATACAACTATGCGGCATTGACGAAACAGACAAACTCGCTATCGCACAAACAGCCCTTGCCATACGAGATTTAAACCTATGGCAACTATCCGCCGAGTTAATTCCCCAAAAACCCCGAGAAGCTGCAACCCTTGCTCAACTTTGGACACGAGAAGCAGCCCTGTTTGGCGCAGGACTATTTATCACAACCGAAGACGCCCCTGCTGATGCCCCAACCCAAAAAGCTATTCTTCGATTCATAGAACAACTTTCAAACCCCGTCTTTATATCCACAAGAGAACGCTGGCAAACCCAAAACAGCACTCTTGCAACCGTAACCTTGCAAGTTAATAAACCCCTCAAAACTGAACAACGAGCACTTTGGCAAACAAACATAAAAAGCCAAGACGCAAACATTCAAAACACCGTTTCAGCCCTTGTTAATCAATTCAACTTTAACGCCTCTGCCATAAAAGCAGCAACCAACGAAGCCACACTACACGGTGAGGAGGCGGGTTTAAGTGTGCAAGAAGTGCTATGGGCATCAGCGTGTGCCGTTAGTCGCCCCAAATTTTTACAACTCGCCCAACAGATAACCCCAAAAGCTACTCTTGACAGTTTAGTATTACCCGAACGCGAAAAATGCTTGCTTACCGAAATCATTGCCCATGTAGCACAGCGACATAAAGTCTATGAAGAATGGGGTTTTGAAGACGTAAGCAGCCGAGGCTTAGGCATAAGTGCCCTATTCTCAGGCTCAAGCGGCACCGGCAAAACCCTAGCCGCCGAAGTCATCGCCCACGAATTACACCTAGACCTATTTCGCATAGATCTCTCAGCCGTAGTTAGCAAATACATCGGCGAAACCGAAAAAAACCTCTGCAAACTCTTCGACGCCGCAGAAGACACCGGCGCCATACTCTTCTTCGATGAAGCCGACGCACTATTTGGCAAACGCACCGAAATAAAAGACAGCCACGACCGCCACGCAAACATAGAAATCAACTACCTACTCCAACGCATGGAAAACTACCGCGGACTAGCCATACTAGCAACCAACATGCGAGAAGCCCTAGACACCGCCTTTACCCGACGACTAAAATTCATCATAAACTTCCCCTTCCCAGACGAAAAAAGCCGCCTAGAAATCTGGCAACGAATATTCCCCACAAAAACCCCCACAAACAATCTAAACTTTGCCCAACTAGCAAAACTAAACATAGCAGGCGGAAACATACGCAACATCGCCCTCTACAGCGCATTTCTCGCCGCAAACCAAAACACGCCCATAAACATGCAACACATAAAACGAGCCACACAAATCGAATACATAAAAATGGAAAAACCCCTAACAGGAAACTGGCACCATGAAAATCAACATTAAAATCGACAAACTCATCCTACACGGCTTTAGCCCCCCAGAACAAGCAAACATACAAAACATGATAATCAAAGAACTAACAAACACCCTCAAAAAAGACCAAGACAACATATTCAAAAACACCACCACCCAACCACAAACCTACAATGTGAACACACTAAAAATAAACACAATTGCTAACCCACAAAAAATCGGACACGAAATAGCCTACACCATCAAAAACCGCCAAACCCAATAAAAACAAAATCATACTTAATGTAATCGTCAATGCGTGTAAGTAATTTTTTTAGGGAATTTCAAGCAATTCGGTTGAATGGGCACTTGAGAACCGGTGGTGTAGCACAAAATCATGGACCCGCTAAAAAACCAGAAATATACCTATCTATGAGACTATATGACAATATTTATCACATGAATCAAATAGGGCATTAACCTACACGACCATTGGCTGAAAGTCTCATCGTCGCTTGGTTAAGAAGCTAAACACATACTTTACTCGTAAAAGATAAAGTTTGTTTCTTCAAGTAGTTCGTGTAGTTTTTCTACTGCGATATAAACGTCTTCTTCTTTCTTGGCGCCTGTGCAGACTAGTTTTCCGCTTGCGAATAATAAAATAACCACTTTTGGGTTTTCCATGCGGTAAATTAAACCTGGGAATTGTTCAGGTTCATACATTGTATGTTTTAATGTGTAAGCTGCTTTTTCAAGATCAGCCATACCGCCTAAAATTCCAGAGGCGACAATATTTTGAATTTTGAGCTCTGGTTTACTTATGATAATTATTCCACTTTTCTTTAGTTCCTTAATTACGTTTATTACTGCACGGCGTGCTTCTTTTGCTGATTTAGCACCTGTACAAACCATTTTTCCGGAACTGAAAATTAACGTTGTAGTTTTAGGACGTTTTAAACGAAAAATTAAACCGGGAAACTTTTCAGGATGGTACTCCACTCCGGGGTAACCTTTTACAACAGAGTTAAGGTCAACTTTTTGATTTAACGTTGCAGACGCTACAACGTTTTCTATACTTATGGTTGCTTTAACTCGTGGCATATGTTCCCTCCATCGTTATCCCGCTTAATGTCCCTTTTATGAAATATACACTTTATAAATACATCTATGAACGCTACTGTGATGTTTTCTGTTGAACAAGTTCATTCTTAATAACTAAAGGCACAAACTCAACTATGCAAGCAATAATAAGATAACTACAATTACCCATAATTAACTACTATATTTTAGACGATAAAAACACGGCATTATCCATATATAAGTGGCATTTTTATAAGCACTTAAATATAAATTAGTAATGCAAACTTTTAACAAGAGAGATTGAAGGGGAAATCAATGAAAACAATCTATGAAGGCAAGACAAAAAAGGTCCTATTAGATGAAGTAACTGGAGATTATTTTTTATTTTTCAAAGATGATGCGACTGGCGAGAACGGTGTTTTTGACCCTGGCGCTAACACGGTGGGCGGCAGTGTTTCTGGCAAAGGAAAGATTGGGCTTGCTATATCAAAATATTTTTTTGAGGTAATGGAAGCAAACGGTATTCCAACACATTATCTGGGTGCGAATCTTGAACAGGGTCTGATGAAAGTACGTAAAGTCACGGTTCCAACGCTTGAATTCGTACTTCGCTATTTCACGGCGGGTAGCATGTGTCGCAGATTTACGCTAGAAAAAGGTATTCCTTTTAACCCACCCTATCTTGAAGTCACGCTAAAAGACGATAATCAGGGAGACCCCCTTATCAGCGAAAGACTATGTATCATGAAAGGGTTATTAAAAGAAGGCGAATACGATAAAATGTTAAACCTTTTGGTTAAAGTGGGCGATGTTCTGCGGAAAGAACTAAAAGAACTTGGCTTAACCCTAATAGACTTCAAAGTTGAATTCGGCCTAGCTGAAAATCGGAAAATATACATAGCCGACGAAATCACACCCGATATCTGGCGCGTACAAGACGAATCTGGTAATATCCCAAATCAAATCGATTGCGCAAAACTGATTCTTGGTAAGATAAACGCCAAAAACTAAACAATCCAACCCAAACAGGCCTAGAGCTGCATTCGCACTCAGGCTTTATACTTTTTAAACTTCATCCACGTGGACAACGTCCAAGTTATTATCTTGCCGATTCACACGGCACACAAAAGTTTGCTCCAATTTTGTTTACTGTGGATTTAACCATTCAGCATAATACGCTTCGTCAAAGTTAGGTAAGATGTATCGTGGATCAGTTGTGCACCAAAAGCAGTCTTAAATGTTTACTTTAAGAGCTGTAATTGAACTGTGTGATTTTTCAATTACATTTGGTGTTCTGCTGGTTGTTCTGAAATAGTTTTTTTCTTCTTTATTAGCGGTAGTACGAATTCAAATGTTACCAGCAAAATGATTAGTATAATCAGGATAACTGGTATGATGCTGTATTTTTGAGATTGTAGTGCTAATGAGCCTATCCATGGGACGCGCATTATGACTTTGCCGTAAATGTAATCTTCTGAAATCGCACCATTATAGGTGCTGCTTGGATCTTCTGTTGTAGAGCGCCAGTCGTCAATGCTTCTTGTTGGTGTCTGAGGCCAAACATTTGGGTATCCGTTTCCGTCGCCTTTAGTGTGGAAATAAAGTGTTCCGTTAACTTCAACTACGTCAACGATGCGGTGAACAATGTTAGCTTTGGGGTCATTTGGTGCTGAAGTTGGGTTACGGAAGACTATTATGTCGCTGTCTGGGTAATCGGTTTTTAGATCTTTTGCATCTACGCCTCTGATAATAAGTAAGTCACCGACATGTAGGGTTCTTTCAAAAGTGTGTGAGAAAAGGTTACATTGGCTGTCGTGTGGAATGCACATGCTTCCGCTTGTTACGGCAAATAACGGAAAAATTTCTGTATTTAACGCCTTTGGTAGTCCAAACCAGAAACCTGCTACAAGTATGGGAATTAACGCTAATGTGATAGCGGTTTTAAAAATCTCGTTTTTCCAAAGTCTTCTTAATGTGGTTGCCACTTTGTTGCCTACCATCTATAAACCAAATGTTAAAGTGCCTATAAAATCCTTCTATGCATCAAAAAAAAAGAAATTAAGGGTATAATGAAATTTTAAATTTTGGTTTTGCTTAGTACTTCACGGAATGTATTTTCGCATTTTGTGCATCCATACAATCCGATTTCTAGTTGCATACGCTTTCCAGTTTTATCTGGTCGGCCAGCCATTTTCCAAGTTTTCTTTGGTTTTGCTACATCTGTTCCGCATTTTGGACATTTTGCCATTTTTTTTCCACCGTGTACTGTTTCATGTTTTCCCCTATGAGATAAAAAACTTTTCATATTTTTCAGATAGATACTTCTGTTTTAAACATGTGTTTTAGACATTTTTATGTAAAAATCTGAAACTTGTGAACAAAAAAACATGTTGAAAACCCATTCAAAGTTCATAAATTTAAACTATTAATTAAATAATGAATCACAATATACTAAAAATAACGCGAACAATTTTACCCAACATGTAAACTATCACTACCAACAAACTCCCTTACAGAACAATTCTTTTTTTAATATCATATGTAACATTATGCAAGAAGTTAAACTAAAGAAAGCATATAATTACTGTGAAAACCCGTAACTTGCTGTTCTTCTCACACATTGCCTCTACTGAGGTTCTATGCGTCTTAGAAAAGCAACTTTTGATCTGTAAAAAGTTAATTAGTCGGCTTGGCTTTTTACCAGAAATACAACTCAAAAGGGACTGTGTATGTCTAAAGCTAAAGTCAGCGTTTCAATGCTCTACAGCCTGCGTGAACCTTTTAACCGTATGATTAAACAGTTAAGCAACGAAGGCACAAAATATATCGAAATTTTAGATGATGGCGCACATGAACTAGACAAAAAACGCATAAGTATACTTAAAGAAACTGCAAAAAGCTATGATTTAGAATATACCGTGCACGCACCATTTGCCGACATAAATATTGCCTCTCCATCACGAACAATTCTAGATGCAGCCCTAAAACGTCTCACAAAATCACTTTATTACACACATGCCTTAGATGCTAAATTATGGGTTTTTCATCCAGGCGCCAAAACAGGCATATCCCAGTTCTATCCTGATGCAGAATGGAAACAAAACATGCAAAGCATACAGGAACTCTACGCTGAAGCAGAACAACTCGGCGTAAACATTGCCATAGAAAACCTGCCTGCCAAATACTGGTTTATAATGGCATGCCCTGAAGACTTTAGCAGGTTCTATAAGGAAACCAGTTTACCCATAGGTATAGTGTTAGACATTGGACATGCCCATCTTGAAGGTCAAATACAGCCATTCTTTAACCAGCTTGCTGATAAAATTGTTCACATTCACGCAAGCGACAACAAGGGTGACAACGACGATCATCTTGGCGTTGGCTACGGTACAATTGATTACAACTGGTTTGCTAAAACCCTAAAGAAACTAAATTACGACCAACGTGTGGTTGTTGAATCTTGTGACCATGTGCCTGAAAGTTTGCAGAAACTCAAGACGTTGCTAAATTAGCATCATTAAGCGGCAACTCTAATACCAAAAGGTCTTCAGCTAGTATTGTGTTCTCAAAAACCTTTTTTGCCTGCTCTAAGAGCAGTTTTGCATCAGAATACCTTGCGCTAATATGCGTTAACACCAGCATTTTAGCTTCTGCCGCTTTAGCTTGACCTGCCGCCTGCGATGGCGTTGAATGACCATCTATAACTGCTTTTTCAGTTAATGCGTCATCAAATGTACATTCATGAATAACTATATCTGCGCATTTAGCGGCATCTGCAAAGGTTTCAAATGGTTTTGTGTCCCCCGTGTAAACAATTTTTCTTCCCTGTCTACTAGGTCCCATAACCTCATCTGGTTTTATGGTTCTGCCGTTAGGTAATGCCACGTTTTCGCCTTTTTGAAGTTTAGACCACAATTCACCTTTTGGTAAACCCAGAGAAGTGGCCTTTTTAGGAAAAAATTTGCCTGGTCGAGGTTTTTCTTCAAAAATATAACTGTAACTTTCAGTTGTATGGTTTGATTTTATAGCTTCTACAAAATATTCTTCCTCTTCAACGATGACGCCTTGTTTAACAATCTCGTTGATTTCAACTTGGTAAGTTAACCCAAATTTGAGCGTTTGCTGGCAGCAAACCAGAAAGTCCTTTAGTCCTAACGGACCGTAAACTTGGACTGGTTCTTTTCGGTCCATTAACGCCATGGTTTGTAGTACACCTGGTAAGCCCAAAACATGATCACCATGTAGGTGAGTAAGGAAAATTTTGGTTTTTTTGTGGAAACTTGTTTTTGTAGCCATCATTTGACGTTGAGTGTTTTCTCCGCAGTCAAACATCCACTGCTCAGTTAGACCCTGTAGTACAGTGGCAGGTAAGTTGCGTTTTAGAGTTGGTATTGCCGCGCTTGTTCCAAGAAATGTTAGTTTCATACTCAAATTTTGGGCACCTTTTCAAATACTGCTACTTCCCTTGTTAGGGTGCTATGTACATAAGCAAAATGGGATTCAATGTGTTTAAATCCTATTGATATGCCAATTGTTCTAATGTTTAGTGTTTTAGGTGAAGCTATGCATATTCGGTGACCCTCAGGTAGTAAACTGTAAGCCGATGTCAGTACATCTTGTACTAGTTCTCGTGTAGTTGATTTAAGCGTGCTTGCTGAGCGTCCATACGGTGGATCAGTTACCATACAGTCCACTTTAAAAAACGGTAGTTTACGTGCATCCGCTAAAACTAGCCCCTCAGCGTTTATGCTAAAGAAATGCAGGTTTTTGCGGCAACCCATTACCATTCGTTTGGCTGCGTCAACGCCTAACGCGTGGCATCCTATGTAGGTTGCTTCAATTAGCGAGCTTCCTGTTCCACAGAATGGATCAAGCATTGTTCTCTCTGTTTTAGCATGAGCTAAATTTACCATGCATCTTGCAAGTTTAGAGGGCATTGCAGAAGGATGGAAAAACGGTTTTTTACGCGGACGGCGTTCTGAGAAAGTTTTACTGCTAATTTCAGTAAGTTTTAAGCCAAAAACCAGTTTTTCATCAGTAATTATACCAATAAAAGTTTTATCGGGATGTTTGAGATTTACTTTAGCCTCAGGTGCTTGTTTGAGTATTTGGTGTCCTAATTTTATTTCAAGCTCCATAGTGTTTATGGTCTGATCAGCATAATTTTTTATCCGATTTATTCTTACAACAAAGCTCTCTCCCGGGTTAAGGACACTTTTGAAGTCTGTCTCTTGAGCAACTTTGGCTATGTCTGTATAGTTTGCGTCTGAAACAAACAATTCTAACGCGCAAAGCCTTGTAAAGGCTGACCGGACTGGTATGGCTTTAACGCTTTCAGTTGAGGCTTCCAACCGCAAAACCTGATCCATTAACTCATTTATCTTGTATGTGTAACCTTCTGTTTCTAGAATTGCCTTTGCCTCAGAGGCGGGCATAGTTGGGTTTTCGCCTGAAAGTAAAAAGAAAAGTTTAGACACTTAGACGGCGCCTTTAAGTTGATTACTTATAATTGATGCCAAGCTAACTCTGCTGTATGGTCCCGGAACGCTGTCTGTGCCAATGATTTCTTCAACCCCTGCATCAAGTATGCGTTTTGCTGCATCACCTATAAGCAGCGGGTGAACGCATGCTGTAAAGACCTGTTTTGCACCCTGTTCTTTTAGGATTTTTGCTGCGCCAACAATTGTGCCGCCTGTGCTTATTATGTCATCAAAAATTATAACTGTTTGATTTTTAACATCTAAGCCCTCACCTGACTGCATAGTTTGACCTGTGTAACGATCACGCACTTTACTTAGGTGACCTGCGCCTCCACCTAAAACCTGCTGCGCTTCTTGGGCAATATACATTGCCCCTTTATCTGGTGCTAGTGCATAGGCTTTTTTGTAGCCTTTTTCTACAAAATATTTTGCCAAAAGAGAAATGGCACTAACTGTTTTCGCTGAAAAAGGAAACTGGGCTAATGTAGGCTCTGAGTGAATGTTAACCGTTAACAGATTATCTATACCTGAAGCTCTAAGCATACGCGCAATAGTTTCAACACTTATACCCTCTCCCGAAAGAAACAGCTTATCCTGCCTAGCATACGCAAGATATGGTACTACAGCTGTAACTTTATTTGCTCCCCCTCGTTTAGCTGCATCGGCCATAAACGCTAACTGAAACAACTTGCCATCCTGCATGGGTGGACACGTGGTTTGAATTATTGCAACCTCTTCACCTAAAACACTGCCATCCAACCGAACATATGACTCACCGTCTGGAAAAATCTTTGACACTATCGGAACATTTTGGTAGCCTGTAATGTTTGAAACACTTTCAGCAAGCTCTTTTGAAGCTGGACCTGAGATAATCTTCATAATGATCCTCTTAACATCTTAGAAATGCCGCTTGCAGTTTTAAGGCTTTATCTTACAGTATTTTAAATTATGATTTACAAATTGTTAAACATCAGCTGCCATCATGTCCTTTTATAGTAACATACCTCCTCATTATCTCTATTATACATGCCAAAAATGGGTGGATATTTGCACTGCCGTAATTTACATCAAACAAAATAAGCAAAAATCATTTTTCATAAACAAAGCAGCCCATGGAAAAATGGTCTGTTGACGTTATCATGAAAATCAAATTTTTTCGTTCTGATTCTGCGTTTTATAAGACTATCTTTAGGTTGTTTGTTTTTCTGTATTTTCATTTTTACTTTAACTTGCCTCTCCCTTGATCCGAAACGTCTTTTTTTCGCTTATTTTAAATAGACCTGACTATACATCAATCATAAAGTGTGACATTAATGCCTGCAAATACAGATGAATCACAAGAAACTGAGAAAACAGAAGAGAAATATGAATTTATAGAAGATCTTCCAGGCGTTGGGCCAGCAACTGCTCAAAAACTCCGAGAACTCGGATACCGCACTGTAGAATCCCTAGCTATGGCAACAATTCGAGAACTTGAACCCGTGGGTGTAAGCGAGAAAAAAGCATCACAAGTAATACAAGCAGCACGTTCATCAGTTGGCGTATCTTTTATCCGTGCTGATCAATTATTAAAACAACGCCAAAGCGTTGCCCGTCTAACAACAGGAAGCAAAGCTATTGATAAAATGGTCGACGGCGGTTTAGAAACTCAGACAATAACTGAATTTTACGGTGAATACGGCTGTGGAAAAAGTCAAATGTGTCATCAGTTATGTGTAAATGTCCAGTTACCCGTTGAAAAAGGAGGCCTAAGTGGCGGCGTATTATATATTGACACAGAAAACACTTTCCGTCTTGAACGCATTGTCCAAATGTCCAAACATTTAGGTCTTGAGCCCGAAGAGGTTGTAAAGAACATAATTTATGCTGAAGCCTACACTTCAGATCATCAAATGTTCCTATTGGAGAATGCTGACGAGATAATTAAGGCAAACAACATTAAACTAATCATTATTGACTCATTAACAGCACATTTCCGTAGCGAATACATAGGCCGAGAAACACTTGCCAGTCGACAGCAGAAATTAAACAAGCACATGCACAAACTCACTGCTTTAGCTCGTGCATTTAACGCTGTTGCAATTGTAACAAATCAGGTTATGGCAAAACCTGATCAGTTCTTCGGTGATGCCATTCACCCCATAGGTGGCAACATTGTTGGTCACACCAGTCAAACACGTATTTACTTGCGTCGTGCTTCTCATGGTCAAATACGCATTGCGAGGCTTGTTTCAAGTCCTTATTTGCCTGAAGGTGAGGAAATCCTTAAAGTTACCGAAAACGGAATAGAAGATGTCTCTGAAGAAGAGAAAGCAACTAAATCCCGTGGTCGCTAAGTATGCCTATACCTCAAGCTTTAGTAACACGATATTTCCAGTTAATCGTTAGTAGACAATTCGCTGAAGCTGAACGTGAGCTGGAAAGAGTAAAACAGAAACTGCAGAAAACCGAATGGAATAGGGGTTATTTCCGTGCGTTATACGGAATGTACCTATCAAGGAAAAATGCTAACGATAATTACGCATTTTTTTCTAGGTTAGATTTAAGCGATAAGGCATCGTTACATGCTTACAGGCGTGAGTTTCTGGATAATATGCGTAGTGGGCTTCATGGCGATTTTGATCGTGGCTACTTTTCTGCTTGGGCCGATTGTATGAGAATTTTAACCCGTATGGATATACCTGCTCCTGCAGGTGCAACTAGTCAAAAAGCTGATGTTAGTGAAGACGCTATTGAAACTGTTCGTAGTGATAAGAGTCAGGCAACTATTGCTAACTTTTTTAACGATGATAAAGTTTCTGCTAAAGTGAAAAAACAAACGGCGTCTTCTGAATCTATAACTAAAACTGAAACAAAAGATGTAGCTGAAAAAGAATAAAAATATTTATTTATTTTTTTATATTTAAGATATTTCGGCTGTGGGCTCAGGTATTCCGCTTGGTTCAGGTATTCCGCCTGTGGCTGCAATGATTATTGTGTAGCATAATACGTAGAAGGCTATCCAAGCGAAGAAGTACATACCTATGCCTGTCATTGTTATTTTTGAGGGTGTTTCAACTTTGTTTTGGAACTTCATTTTTAGCAAACGGAATGTTATTAAGTAAATCAATAACGCGAGCGAGATTGAGTAAAGTAGGACACTTGTTCCATCTACGTTTGCGCTTACCATGAATTTTGATAAGGCTGCGCATATTGCTCCAGCAGTAATTCCTAATGCCGTTCTTAGCCAGTAAATTGTTGTTATCGGCTTCATTTTCCTTTTTTCCTCTTGCTCTTATGAATAAACTTTACCATTATAAAATGTGTCTTCTATAAATGATTTCTCTTTAAAAAAACAAGTTTGTTTCTTTTTCACTTAACGATCATTTTCATGACCTCACGCAAATGGTCTGAAGGCGTAATATCTGGTTTTACAGTTTTCAACCGCTCTATGAGGGGTACCTCAAAATTCTCTCACCGAGCATAGATAGTAACATAGTATTTGGTAGCTAAACTTTATTTTATGTGTTTTTAGCTGTTATGCTTTAGTTATGGTGTATTTGGGTTGCCTAAGAGTGAGTTTACAAGTTTCGATGTTGCAGCTGTAGTAAGAGAGCTAAAGATGTTGGTTCTTGATTCACGTGTGAATAATATTTATCAGTTTGATCAAAAAACTGTGGTGTTTAAGTTGCATAAGGCCAATATGCCGCCTATTCGTTTGGTGGTTGAGGCGGGTCGTAGAATTCATTCAACTGTTTATGCTGAGGAGAGTCCTGCAGAGCCGCCAGCGTTTTGTATGATGTTGCGTCAGTGTTTGAGGGATTCTTGGTTTGATAGCATTGAGCAGTATGAGTTTGAGCGGATTGTTGTTTTGGGTTTTAGGACAAAGACTGGTTTGTTACGGCTTGCTGTAGAGTTGTTTGGTGATGGTAACTTAATATTGATTAATCCTGACGGCGTGATCATTCAGGCGCTTTTTTTCAAAAAGATGCGCGACAGAAATATTTTACGTGGTGAAAAATTCCAGTTTCCTCCGTCAACTGGTAAGAATCCGTTGAAAGTTACCGAGTCTGATTTGCAGGTAGCGTTTGAGTCTTCGGGTGATGTTGAAGTGGTTCGTGTGCTTGCTCGTTCTGTAGGTTTTGGCGGTACTTACGCTGAGGAAGTTTTGCTTCGCGCTGGTATAGAAAAAACTCTGCCTTGCAAAAATTTAACCCCCACCGACGTTGCGGGGATGTTTAGTGTTTTACAGACATTGCTTTCTAGTTTATCTGAGGGTAAATTTGATCCTTGTATTGTTGTAGGTGCTGACGGGGCCTATTTAGATGTGGTTCCGTTTCATTTGCGACGTTATGAGGGGTATTTACTTAAGGCTTTTCAAACGTTTAGTGAGGCTCTTGATGAGTTTTTCTTAAAAGTTAGAACTGCTGAAAAGGCGTTAGCAAGTGTTGAAGTTGACAAGTTGCAAGCTGAGCAGAAACGGCTCAAACGTATGGTCGCTGATCAAGAAAAGGCTCTTGCTGACGAGGACGCCAAATCTGAGCGGGATAAAACCGTTGGTAACACTATTTATGCTCATTTTAATGAGTTTGAAGCGTTTTTAAGCAAGCTTGTTTCTGCAAATCAGCGTGGTGTTGAGTGGAGTAGTGTTTTTGCACAGGTTTTAGCGGATAAGACGGCTGGTAAAACACCTGAGGTTTATATTGAGGGTATTGATGCTAAAAATTTAGGTGTTAACTTTTTTGTTGATGGACTACATTTTGGTCTAAGTTTACGTTTATCAATTTTTGATAATGCTAATGAATACTATGAGCGTGGAAAACGTGCAAAGCAAAAGACTGTCGGCACCGTTGTGGCGCTTGAGGATTCTAAACGTAAACTGGCAAAGATTGAGCGGGAGCTATCAGAAGCTGAGCATATTCGCAGTCTTAAACCCGCGGAAATGCTGGAAGCGCTGGCAAAACGTAAAATTGAAACCAAGGACTGGTATGAAAAGTTTCGCTACTTTACCACATCCGATGGTTTTCTAGTAGTTGCCGGTAAAGATGTTGTAACAAATGAAGTTCTAATAAAAAAATACACCGGACAAGAGGACGTGGTGTTTCACGCTGAAATCACCGGTTCACCTTTTGTAGTAATTAAAGCGGAAGGTAGGCAAATTACTGATCAAGCCCTAAAAGAAGCCGGTGAATACGCCGCAGCATTCTGTCGTGCCTGGCGTGAAAACGTAGGCTCAGCAGACGTTTACTGGGTAAAAGTTGACCAACTCAGTAAAAGCGGCCCCTCAGGTGAGTCAATTCCCCATGGCGCCTTTTTTGTAGTTGGAAAACGCAACTGGATGCGCAACACACCCCTTAGAACAGCCGTAGGCGTAACAGTAAATGAAACCACCTGCTTCATAGGCGGCTCTGTAGACGCTGTCCGCGCCAGATCCAAATCATACGTAATTATAGTTCCCGGAGATTATCAAGGCAAAGACCTGCTAAAAATGGTGCTAAAAACCCTCATGCTAAAACTCTCCAAAGAAGATAAAGAAAAGCTGGGTAAAACCTCCATTGAACAAATTCGCGAATTCATACCATACACCAAAGGAGCAATAAACCAAAAACCCTGATAACCCCTTTAATTAAACCAATTAAATTCCTACTAAAAAAATAATGACAAAAGCACAGTATTTTTTTCTTTCAATTACTGTGATTTGTCCACAAAATTAACGGTTTATTTCTGGCTACAATAATGTATGCTGGAATACTTTCCTGCAACGGGATAGTTTGGGTCTTCAAATACTATGTCTAACTTTAACCCGTATTGATCTATTTTGTCTTGTAGCTGGTTCCAGATTTGTTGTGAGATACTGTCTGCAGGCCATATGCCCCATATGATGTCTTGGGGGTTTCGCATGCCCCAACCATAGTTTTGGGGTAATACTAATGCTGCTTCAGCTTTTATGCCACCGTAGATCACTTGGGGGTTTTGAACTACATCTTTCCAGAAACGCTCTAAAGCTTGGAAGTGTTCTTCTTGTAGTATGTTGGGGTTTGTTGGGTCTTCTGAGTAGTTGAAAATTGCTATGTATTTGGCGCCTGCTTCGTAGGATGTTTTCATTTGGTCGTATATTTCGTTTCCGTCTGGGAGGTATGGTGCTTGGGTGTATTTCCAGGTGATGATGGTGCCCCAACTTTTACCTTGTAGGTTTGCTGCTCCCCTTACTAGTCCAATTTCTTTGGTGATAGAGTTATTCCAGCCTAATTGAGCAAGTATAAAATCATACCCTTTTTGATAGTCCCACCAGTAAAGGCCATAATCAGAGGTAAAGACTAAAATTGATTCTTCTAATTGTGTTTTGTTTAAAAAGCGACTTGATAGTACTTCATTGGTTACGTTTACAAATGCTTTTGCTACGTCATTATAGTTTTGTATAGGGTTATGATTTAGAACCTCTTCATAGGGTTGTATTTCGTAGGGATATTTTGTGATATTTTCTGATGTGTAAAAATTAGTGTTATCTTTCTCAGAAGGTGCACGTCTGTTAAATGTGCTATGCTCCGTTATGAGGTGCTGTATTGTACCCTCCCTTGTGTCTTCTCGTATTGTGATTGTTCCATTGGAATAATAATCTATCCTGGTCGTGAGGGTTTTGTAAGAACCAATTATTGTGCCATTGATAAGTTGTCTTTCTTCTGGTGATGAATTGTATTCTTGCTCAAATATTTCATCTATATCCTGCATTTGAATGCAGATTCTGCCATCGGGCCAATATGTGATTCTTGTTCCATTAATATTGCAGTCGATTGCGCCTCCTTCATTTTTTGTGATTCCACTAGTTATTTCAATGTATCCTTTCTCTTGGCTAATTGTATTTTCCAATATAATACTGCCGTCAAGTATTTTTCCTCCAGGTTCGTCATTATAGTATACTCCCGTAAAGTGTTCTCCCCATCTTTCTTTTGCTTCATTAAGCCAATGACCTATACCCCTGTCACTTAAACCTGCAAAAACGGCATAATTTAAATTTGAGGCAATTGCATAATCACCTATTTCCTCCGCAAAAGCACGATCGGTTCGTAAGTCTCCTGTTGTTAAGCTGAAGAGGTTTGTGTAGTCTTTTACTTTGTCTATGAGTTCCTTTGCTTCTTGAATGGAACTGCCACCATATGTAACGCCCACATAGACCTCATCATCATAAAATTGTTTTTGATTAATTATAGAATAGCCTGTAATTGTTATTACTCCAATCAATAATGACAATAATAATACTGCTGTTACAGCAAACAGTTTTATTCGTTTCATTAATAACCCCTTTTCTATATAGCTATTTTTAAAGGTGAAAAATAAGTTTTTTCTATTTCTTGTGTTCTTAGTTTTTGGGTATGCGTTTGCTGTTTTGAGGTTAGCTTAATTTATCGTGAGCGGAAAATGTTTAAATGTTTTATGCATGAGGTGTATTAAAGTAGGCGTTTATTTGGGCCCGTAGCTCAGCTAGGTAGAGCGCCAGACTCATAATCTGTTGGTCGCTGGTTCAAATCCGGCCGGGCCCACTTGATTCGACTAATTAAGCCTAAACTGGTTCTCTGTACTTCCACTGATGTACTTCCATTATTTGGACATACAAGTTTTATTCCATGATAACTATAAACTCGTTTACCTTCTTTACGTCCAACATAATGCTGTACACGTTTACTATTTCCTCTTACTTGTCACGTTTCTTCAAATTTGCCTGCCGGTTAGGCTCTTTTTAAAATTTGACTGTTTTATCAATCAGGATACACCGTAAGTTTGTTATTCTATTTTTGTAGAGTCGTTGTGATGGTTTTTTTGTTTTGAATGGTTATTTTGGGTAAACTTTTAATATTGTTAATTCCTAAGAAGAATTTGATATATGATGAAGCTTTGGGGTTTGTTTTTGGTTTTTTTGTTAGTGGTTGTTGTTTTTTTGCCTGTGTTATCACTGTATATGTTAGATGTTAAGGCTGAGGGTGATGAGTTTTATTTTGGAGTTTCTTTTGGTGGTGAATCTGCTGAGGAGGCTTTTCCGTTGATTGATAAGGTTAAGGGTTATACTAATTTGTTTATTGTAAATTCTTGGGGTATAGCTACTAATCAGACTGCGCTTAATTTGGTGTGTGATTATGCGGCTGAGTCTGGTCTTAGTTTTATTGTGTTTTTTGCTTTTATTTCGCGGACGATTTTTCCTTGGCATCAGCAGTGGTTAGATGAGGCAAGTCAGCGGTGGGGTGACAAGTTTTTGGGTGTGTATTTAAATGATGAGTATGGTGGAAAGCAAATTGAGAAAACTGAGCTTTTTACTAATGCTTCTGATTACGCTGATGCTGCGGATCGTTTTGTTCATGGTGTAAAATATGGTCAAAATGGGACTGCAACAAGTATGATTGATGCTAAAAATAAGGGTGTGCGTTTGTTTACTGCTGATTTTGTGTTGTACTGGTGGGTTTATCTTGCTGATTATGATGTTGTTTTTGCGGAATTAGGTTGGAATAGTTCTTCAAGTCGTCAAATAGCTCTCTGTAGAGGTGCCGCTAGGGTGCAGGGTAAAGATTGGGGTACAATAATTACCTATGAGACTGATACGCCTCCCTACTTGGGGAGTGCTGAAAAAATTTATCGTTACATGGTTGACTCTTATCGTGCGGGTGCTAAATATGTTATAGTTTTTAACTATCCAACGTATCCTGAAGGCAATCCTTACGGTATTTTGTCAGATGCACATTTTGAGGCGATGAGTAAGTTTTGGCAGTATACCCAGTCCTATCCGTGGTCAATTTATGGAACCGTAACGGCTGATACAGTATTAGTTTTGCCCCAAGACTACGGCTGGGGCATGCGAACCCCAACAGATAACATATGGGGCATATGGCCTGCAGATGACAAAGCATCCCAAATTCTCAATAATGTACAGTGGTTTGAGTCACGGCGTAATTTACAATTTGACATAGTTTACGAAGATCCACAGTTTGACTATTCAAGTCTGTATTCTAGGGTTGTTTCCTGGAACACTACTCTGTCTTAGCTTGTATTGCTTTTAACAATGTCTTCGATGATTTTGTTTATAGTTAGAATTTTGGCGCCATACACGTTTTCTAAGTATTCAAGTCCTTGTTCATGGTTTTGTGCTGTGAACGCTTCTACTCCATCACTAGCAACAATAATATGGTAACCTCTGAAAAATGCGTCTGCAGCTGTATGTCTTACACATATGTGTGTATGCAAGCCGCCAAGTATTACGGTTTTGGCGCCTTCACCTCTGTATAAGTCACGTAATAATGGGTCAAGGCCTGTTTCGTAAAAGGCGCTATAAGTGTGTTTTTCTACAATGTAATCCCTAGTTGGATCCGGCGTAAGTTCTGGGATGACTTCTGCTCCATGTGTGCCTTTTATGGCGTGTTGTCCCCATTTCTGTGTAACTTCAATGTCTTGAGGGTAATGTGCATCATTACCAAAAATTACCGGCACCTCATTTTTGTGGGCGGCAACTACCAGTCGTTGTAGCGGTGAAATTATGTTTTTTGCACGTTTAACTTCAAGTTTTCCAGTAATAAAATCGTTAAGCATATCAACTATAATTATTGCGGGTCTAATCATCATTCTTAAGCCCCATAGAAAAGGAAGATAGTTGATGCATTTAGGTTTTCCTAACCAGATTGAAGGGTGTAGGGGGCGTTTGTAAGTTTTTCTATACCCTCTTTAGTTACAAGCACGGTGTCTTCAATTCGAATGCCGCCAAAACCTACAATGTAAATGCCTGGCTCAACTGTAACTATGTTTCCTACTTTTAGCACGTCTTTGCTATCTGGGCTTAAAGTTGGTGCTTCATGAATTTCTAAGCCTACACCATGCCCTAAATTGTGAACAAAGCAATCTCTAAAACCTGTTCTGCCTATAATTGTTCTAGCTATTGTATCAACTTCAGCAGCTTGTACACCTGCCCTCATGGCTTTGATTGCTAAGTCTTGTGTGGCTTTGACGGTACCATAAATTTCTTGTTGTTTGCCACTGATTTTGCCTGCTACAATTGTTCTAGTTACATCTGAACGATAATAATCAACTGTTGCACCAAGATCAATTATAACAAGATCGCCATCCATTATAGTTCGACTTCTACATGTACCATGCGGAAATGCACAGTTAGCCCCTGAGGTAACTATGGTACCAAAAGCTGTTCCACTTGAACCCTGCTTACGCATAGCATACTCAACTTCTGCTATTACCTCCTGCTCACTAATCCCTGGCTCAACAACTTCATATGCAACGCTTATACCTACATCTGCGATTTTACACGCTCTACGGATAAGCTCAATCTCGTCAGGTGTTTTAACCGCACGAAAATCCTTAATGACATTACCGGCTACTACAAGACTATTTTCATCGCCAACTGCCTTAGCTAAAACTTTCCAGTTTTCAATATTTATAGAATCAATTGCTATTTTGCTTTTTACAGAAACCTTAACGGTTTGGCTTATTTTTTGGAATAGGTTTTCTCCACGGTTTACCTTTTCGATTTTTGCGTTTTTAACCTCATGTTTTGCCTGCTCAAAGTTAGTTCCTGAAACATATAGGATGTTTTCTCCATCTTGGGGAATTAAAAGAGCTATTGCACCACTAAACCCTGTGAAATATGTAATGTTTATACTATTTAAAATTAGAAAGTTAGCTGTATCTTGTGGAAAATGGTTTTTTAGTTTAAGCGTTTTGTTGTCCACAGCATCTGCGCCTACTGTTGATTTGATGGTGTTTTGGATGGTTTTAAGTTTTACTTGCTGTAAAGCAAAATTAGGGTAAACTTGTTTTGTTTACAGCGTTATAACAACATAGTTTATGATATAATATTAACATTTCACAGGAAAATAGTTGACATAAAGTTAACTCCTGAATAAGACTGTAAAAATGAAAGCTGCCGGATGATTTTCACCCGGATATTTATTTGATAGTTGAACTTGCTATGTGATGATGTAGCAGGCGCGTATTTGGGTGTTGCTTTTGGTGTCTACGGGGTATAAATTGTTAGGTTGGGTCGTTAATTCTTCTGTGTTGGTGTTCGGGTTTGTTATTGTTCAGGTTAAGGTTGGGTCATCTGTTTTTAGTATGTCTGATTGTAATGTTGTGTTTTATGCTGTTTGGCAAGAAGATGGACATGTATCCTGTTGTGTATGTTGGTAATGGTGTGCTATGGGTAGGCAATGTCGCAAAAGCAGTCCTTTATACGCTATAAATGGTATGGTATCGGTGCGTGGAAACACTAACAAATTGATGGGGGAGGACTATGACTTTAAGGGCTGGGCTAGCATATCCAACGCAACCGGTCCAGATTACATTGTAGATGAGGACAATAATAAGGTTACTCCTGCAACGTTCATTATAACATCTAATGTTACCTTGTATGCGGTGTGGGAAATTAGACCTGTTTCACCGTTACATACCACGCTAACTATCCCAACGATGTGGTGGGTGTTAGTAGTGTGCCTGCGGATTCTAACAATTACTACCTAAACACCACATGGTGGTGCAGGCTAACACAGGAAGCCTAGAAGCCGAAGGCTACACGTTACTTGGAAATTAATTTTCGATGGAATCTACTAATTGTCTTCAATGTCATGTGTGTTTCTTTAAAAGTTTTTATATTAGACGTAAAACTTGCGAAATATTTATTTATACTTAAATGGTTGTTTATTAAAAACTGTCTGGATTTGCTAACATGAATTATATTGTGCTAAATCCAAAATCAAATACTCCTTCTTTAAATTTAAGCAACTTTTTTGTTCTGCCAATAAATGATTGGCGCCTTATTAGCGGTTCTATTTTTGGGTGTCTAATTGCTGAACACCTTGTTAGTAAACTTGTTTTAAATCAAACACTTATATAACTTTAATCGTGATAGACAATGTTTAACATAAAACTAAACAAAAACCTGAAACTAAATACATACTCAAATATTAACCCTAAAATCAACCTACAAAAACACCGTAAAAACACATTTTTCGCACTTGTTTCTTTAATGTTTGTTTTGGCGTTATTTTCTTTTCTTGTCTATACAACAACATTTAACGATGTTTCTCCCTTTGCGTCAGCATATGATGTTGATAGAACAGTTCATGATGCGCAAGAGCTTAGAGATGCTGTTACTGCTTCTTTAGCTGTAGCGCCAGCTAAGTATGTTATTGCATTGGCTAATGATATTGAGCTTACAGGTTCTCCGCTTACCATACCTGCAACTGCAGCTGTGGTGCTGATAAGTGAGGGTGGTACGTTTATGAAGCTTATTGGACCAGATTTAGTGAATACTATTACTGTTGATGGTGGTATATTGGTGATTGATGGCATTATTGTTACTCATAATAATGGTAATGGTGGCGGTGGGATAATAGTTGATAACGGTGGTACCGTTGAATTCTATAGTGGTGAAATTTCCAACAACGTGGCTTATCCTCATGTTGGTGGTGGTGTGCTTATGCTTAGTGGGTCTTTTAGTATGTCGGGTAATGCTATGATTGATAATAATTTTGGTAGTAGTGGTGGGGGTGTGTATGTGTCTTCCAATGGGGTTTTTAGTATGGTTGATGATGCTAGGGTTGATGGTAATACTGCTGGGTCTGCTGGTGGTGGTGTGTATAATTTGGGTGTGTTTGATATGTTGGGTGGTGTGATTTCTGGCAATGCAGTTTCTGGAACTAGTACTAATGACTGTGGTGGGGGGGTGTATAATGCCGGCGCTGATGCTGTTTTTAATATGGTTGGCGGCATAATCGGTGGTGATAGTAGCAGTGAGGGTAATTATGCTTACAACGGTGGAGGGGTATACAATACTGATGGTGGCACATTTAGTATGTCGGGTGATGCGGCCATATTGGGTAATAGGGCCACTTTTGGCGGAGGTGTATATAATGATGCCCGCTTTTTTAACCTAGGTGACAGCACTTCTTCTGGGATAGTTAGCGTCTCTGGCAATACTGCCAGTTATGGTGGTGGGGTGTACAATGTAGGTGCTGATGCCCGCTTCAATATGTTTGGCAATGCAGTCATCTCAGACAATTCTGCCGGCGTCGATGGTGGTGGGGTGTTTAATGTTAACGCAGGTGTTTTCAATATGTTTGGCGGCGGGATTTTGGACAATACTGCCGGTACTGGCGGTGGAGGAGTGTGTACAAGTGGCGAATTTAACATGTATGATGGAAAAATTTCTGGTAATTCTGCCCGTGGTGCGGGTGGGGTGCTAAATTACCTTAATTTCAATATGAGTGGCGGCGAAATCTCTGACAATACCTCCCTAAGCTATGGTGGCGGTGTGGAGAACAATGCCAGCAGTGCTCTTGGTACTGCTACTTTCCGCATGTCAGGTGATGCAATTATTTCTAATAATACCGCTGCAAATGGCGGTGGTGTGTACAATGCTGACGGTAGATATTCAGATGATTCTAATGCCTTTTTATATATGTCTGATGATGCGACCATTTCTGGTAATCACGCTATCAGTAAGAGCCTCACTGCTGGGCGCGGTGGTGGTGTGCACAATTGTAACAGAGGAATTTTAACTATGTCTGGTAACGCAAAAATTGTGGATAATGATGCGACTTATGGTGGGGGTGTGTTTAATGATTTTGATTGTAAAGTCTATATGTCTAATGATGCGTCCATCTTGGATAATGATGCCATCCGTTATGGTGGTGGGGTGTATAGTTGGAACGAGTATTATCCTTCTACTAATCCTGCTAATCTTAATTTTCCGTCTCTTGTTAGTCTGACGGATAGTGCAATTATCTCTGGTAATGTCGCTGGACTTTCTGGTGGAGGAATACAGAATACTGATAACAGTTATGTTGTTTTGTCTGGTGATGCGGCCATTTTAGGTAATTCTGCGGGTTATGGTGGTGGTATATATACCACAAGCGCTCTTCCCGACGCGGTTAAAATAACCGGTGGTACTATCGCAGATAATTCTGCCCGCTATAGCGGTGGAGGTATATACTCAAGTAGTAAACTTTTCATGTCTGCGGGTGTGATTGCTAATAATACTGCAGCTGGTGATGGTGGAGGGGTATATGTGGTTACGGGCGGCTTTTTTGAGTTATTGGCTGGACGGGTTTCTGATAATGTGGCGGGCAATAATGGGGGTGGAATTTGGATTACTAACACTGATAATTTTGAGGCCCTTGAGAAACTCTATATTGCTTATGGTGTTGAGTTTAGAGATAATTCGGCTAGTGTTCTTATTTCTTTAACATCTTTGAGTGTGTCTGGAGAAGGGATCTATCGTAGTCAGGTCGAGATTGCAGATGGCTCGTGGACCAATGGTGAGCTCTTTGGTATAAATAATTATGACATAAGCTTTACAGGCAAATGTATAGTGATCTATGATCCTGGAACACAGGGCACTTGGCGTGCTGAACAGGAAGCTTATGGTAATTTAGACTTTGGCAGCTCTACTCCAGTGTTTGGCACTGCTTCAGGCGCTGATTATAACGTTGATCATACGTATGGTTGGAGCTTTGCAGGCTGGCTTCCAGCGTGGTCTTCTACGGTATCGGGTGATGTTACTTATGTGGCCCAGTGGACAAATGCTGTGGAACCAATATTTTATACTGTGACGTATGTGGGTAACGGTAATTCTGGTGGTGTTGCCCCCGTGGATCGTTTTAGTCCGTATGTTGAGGGTGAGCGTGTTGTGGTGCTTGGTTCGGGTAGTTTGACACGGGATGGTTATGTGTTTCTTGGTTGGGCTACTAGTGGGTCTGCTTCTTCTGTGTCTTTTGGTGTTGGTTCTGCTTTCTATATTTCGCAGGATATGACGTTTTATGCGGTGTGGGAGTCTGCGTTGTATTCTGTGGAGTATCGTCCTGGTTTGCATGGTATGTTTGATGTTCAGGTGACTGTTGGTCTTTCTTTTGGTGATTCTACGCCTGTTGCTCCTGTTGTAACAGGTGAAACTGGTTGGATTTTTACAGGCTGGTCACCAACACCAACCACAACAGTAACCGGTAATGCCATCTACATAGCACAATGGACACAACAAACAACGCCATCGCCGTCGCCAACTCCAACTTTGACTCCTACTGTTACTCCCTCTCCAACGCCATCTCCTTCTGCAACACCAACGTCTCCTCCCACAGGTACTGTTCCACCTGGAGGCGGACCTACACCTAGCCTATCTCCTTCCACCAGCCCATCACCACCCATTGGAGGCGACCCAGAGGGCACCCCAGCATGGGCACTCATAAACCTAATACTAACCATAACCGGCGCCATACTAGCAATAATACTAACCATATACATACTA
>WRJX01000086.1 GCA_009778385.1 Candidatus Bathycorpusculum sp.
CCCCCCCCCCGCACTATATAGAAGTTTTCCTAAACTATGCTTTTCACAGGTATGTCTCTTCTTTTTTAATCCAAAAACACGTCGTAAATATACGTGTATTATTGAATAGCAACTTAGTTTCCTAATCAAAGAGCATCCATGAAATAAAGCAAAACATGAATTAAATTTAATATAAACAAGCAAAAAGTAAAGAAAAAATTTAGTTTTGGTTGAAAATTAGCTATTGTTTTTGTTGTAGAGTTCAGCTAGTTTTAGGATGGTTTCTTTGTAGACGTCTATTCCGCTTAGATATTCTTCGATGACAATGTGTTCATCTAGTGTGTGGTCGAGGTGTGAGTCCCCTGGGCCGTAGGTTACAATGGGTAGGTTCATGGCTTTTCCTAGTAGATTCATGTCGCCGGTGCCTGTTTTCCGCAGTAGTGTTGCTGGTTTTCCTGTGACTTTGCGGACTGCTAAGGAGATGGCATGTACAAGGGGTGAGGCTTTGCTTGCTTCGAATGGTTCAACTGTATCTTGTACTGAGGCGTTAATGTCTACGTGGGGGTTTGCATTTTGATAGTTTCCGATTATTTTAATCATTTTATCGTAGACTTGTGCGGTTGTGAATTGTATGGGTACGCGAACGTCAAGGTTCATTTCGGCTTCGAAGGGGATAACTGAGTCCCCCTGTCCTCCGGTCATTTTTACGAGACAGACGGTAATTGAGGTGAAAGGTGTTTCTTGTGGATCCATGGATGGGAAGGCGCAGGCAGATCGGATTTTTTTCCAAAGTTCATAGGCTTTTTCAAGGGCGTTGTCATAGAGCCAGGGTGTTGAGGCGTGACCTGTTTCGGTTTTTATGGTTATTTTTAGTTGGATTTGTCCTTTATAACCGATGGTTATATTTTCGACTCCACTGGGTTCGCCAAAGATTGCATAGTCTGCGTTGATGCCTTGTGTGATTAGGTGACGGACACCTTTGCTGGTTGCTTCTTCTTCTACGACGCTTGCAAGTATGATTTTTCCTTTGAAAGCGGGTTCTTTTGAAGCTGCGAGTGCTGCCATGACCATTGCGGCTAGAGGACCTTTTGCATCGACTGCACCGCGGGCGTAGATTTTGCCTTCTTCAACACGTAGTGGTACGTGGCCTGCGACGGTGTCCATGTGTCCACAGAGTAAGATGACAGGGTTTCCATCGCCAACGACGCCAATTACATTACCTATGGAATCTATGCCTACTTCAAAACCCATTTGTTTCATTTGGGTGGCTAGAAAGTTAGCTATGTATTGTTCTTTTCCACTGGGGCTGTAAATGCCAAGAAGATTAGTTAGGAACCGTACTGCTGGCTCGTTCATTTTGTTCTTCTCCTAAAGATTCATCTAACACTTTAATTGCTTTGTTAATTTGTTCTTTATTGATGATTAATGGTGGAAGGATACGTACTACAGTTCTGCCGGCGTCTATAGCTAGAACGCCTTTGCTTAGGGCTTTCATTATTACTCCGTAAACGTCATAACGAAGTTCTATGCCAAGCATTAAACCTAGGCCACGTATTTCTTTGACGATTTTGTGTTTGGAGGCAATTTCTTCAAGCTGTGATTTAAAGTATTGTCCATTAACTGCTGCTTTACCTGCTAGGTCTTCTTCTATTAGGGCATCAATTGCGGCACATCCTGCAGCACATACAAGGGGGCTTCCGCTAAAAGTTGTTGAATGCTCACCTACTTTGAATGTTGACATGATGTTTTCGTGGGCAACAGTAATGCCTATAGGTAAGCCGCCGGCGAAGGGTTTAGCGAGGCACATGATGTCGGGTGTTACATTCCAGTTTTGGCAGCCAAATAGTTTGCCTGTGCGTCCAAAGCTTGTTTGTACCTCATCGAGAATTAATAGAATATTTTTTTCGTTGCAGATTTCCCGTATTTGTTGTAAGTAATTGTCGGGTGGAACGCGGATCCCGCCTTCGCCACGGATTGGTTCCATGATTACTGCAGCGGTTTTGTCGGTTATTGCTTCACGTATTTTATCAGGGTTGTCAGGTGCGACGTGTTTTATGTCGGGAATAAGTGGCATGAAGGGTTCGCGGTATTTTTTATCCCAAGTTAATGAAAGGGCACCCATGGTTTTGCCATGGTAAGCACCCATTATGCCGATGATTTCAGATTTGCCTGTTGCTTTACGGGCAAGTTTCATGGCGCATTCTACGGATTCAGCGCCGCTGTTTGATAGAAAGGCTTTGTCGAGTCCTTTGGGAGTTATGTTGACAAGTTTTTGGATAAATTCAGCACGTTTATCATTATAGTAGCAACTATGAATGGTGATCAAATGTTCTGTTTGTGCTTTTATGGCTGCTACGATTTTTGGGTGACAGTGCCCTAATGCAGCTACACCATAGCTGCTTGCGCAGTCAAGGTATTCTTTGCCGTTGATGTCCCATAATAGAGCGCCTTTACCTTTTGTGAAAACTATTGGCTTTTTAGAGAAAACGTTAGCCAAATAGCGTGATTCAATGTCTATTATTTCTTTTTCATTCATTGGTTATCACTGTACCAACTTGGTGATTTAGAGCTAAAGTTATAGGTTGTTTGGTAGTTCCTGAAGTTACAAGAACTTCTTTAACTCCTTGATTGAGTGCTTCAAGGCCAGCATGGACTTTGGTGCTCATACCGCCGCCGATTTTAGAGAGGACTTCTTTGACTTCGGTTGCAACGATTTTTGGCACACACTCACCTTTGAGAATTAATCCTTCAACATCAGTTAGTAGGAGTAGTTTGTCTGCTTTTAAAGCGCCTGCTATGATTGCTGCAGTTCTGTCGCCATCCACGTTAAGGGGGTCATAATCTTGGCTAAGGGCAATTGGCGTAACAATTGGGAGGTAACCGTTTTCAAGCAGTAGACTGAGAAGTTCAGTGTTTACTTGTGTTATTTTGCCTGTGTAGCCACCGTCGATTACTTTTTTGCGTCCACGTTCATCAACAGCGATGAGTTTTGTTTTGCGTTCTGCTTTAAGGATAGCGGAGTCAAGTCCACTTAAGCCAACAGCATTAATGTTTTGAGCTTCAAGGGCTAAAACGAGTTGTTTATTGATTTTGCCCGCCATAACCATGGTGTAGATTTCAATGGTTTCTTTATCGGTGTAGCGGCTGCGGAACCCTTCGGGGGACATTATGAATTTTTGTTCTTTGCCCAATTTGGAAGCGATTTCAGTAACTTCTACACCGCCACCATGAACAAGAACAACCCTATGCTCCTTAACTATCTCTTTTAAGTCGGCAATAAGATCATTTGATGTTCCTTCTTTAAGGATGCTTCCGCCCATTTTAATTACTATCAACATGGCATATCACATCGGATGGAACCCAGTGCTCTTAAGGCCTGTGGTTTCGTCTATTCCCATGAGCAAGTTGAGGCATTGAACACCTTGTCCTGAAGCTCCCTTGCACATGTTATCAATTGCAGAAAACATCAAAAGGCGGTTTGTGTGTTCGTCAATTTCAAAGCCGATGTCACAAAAGTTTGTGCCAGAGGTAATTTTGGGATCTGGAAGCTGGTAGGGTCCTTTCTGGTATTTTACTAGCCGTATAAATGGTTCGTTTCCGTACATACCGCGAAGGGCTTTCCAGAGGTCTTTACTGACTAGTGGTTGTTTAGGATAAGTGTGAATTGTTGCCAAAATGCCGCGTACCATGTTGACGGCGTGGGGTGTGAAACCGATTTTTATAGGTTGATCACTTAGAGCTGAGAGTTCTTGTTCTACTTCAGCTATATGTCGATGCCCAGTAACTTGGTAAGGGCGCACCCCACTGAAACGTTCAGGATGGTGAGAGGCAGATGTTGGTTTGCTACCGCCGCCAGAACTGCCGACTTTGAGGTCAACCACGATTTTATCAGTATCAACAAGTTTTGCTTTGATGATTGGAGCTAAACCTAAAATGGCACTTGTAGCCATGCATCCAGGACAAGCAACGAGTTTGGCGTTTTTAATTTCTTCACGATGAAGCTCAGGTAAACCGTAAACAGCTTCTTTTAGCATTTCGTGATGGGCATGTTTCCAGCCGTAATAGGTTTCATAGTCACCAGGGTCTTTAAGACGAAAATCGGCACTCATGTCTATAACTTTAAGACCTGTCTCAAGGAGTTTGGGAACAAGGTTAACTGAGCCACCATGGGGCGTTGCTGTAAAGATTAGGTCACAGTTTTTTTGAAGTTCAGCTGTGTCCTGTGGTACGAATTTAAGTTGTGTTAAACCGCGAAGGTTTGGGTGTATGTTGAAAATGTATTCGCCTACGCTTTGACGTGAAGTAACCATTGTTACTTCTACCTGTGGATGTAAAAGCAGCAGCCGCAAGAGTTCTCCGCCAACGTATCCTGAACCACCAATTATTCCTATTCTCATCATCTTGTTTCTTCCCCCAAAGGGTTAAATCCCTATTTTAGTCAATTAGGCTTTGGGCAGCCTTTAAGAGCGGAATTGCCACATTTAGACCTGTTACAAGTCGGGTGTTTTCCCAGAACTCGGGACAGGAATTTGCCTCATGAAACACGAGAGCATTTTTGTTATTTTCTATATTTTCATCGATTACGTTTTTAACTTTCTGGTAAGAATCTGAATTTGCGTACATATTAAAAGTCTGTTCTAACTTGTTGTTCCAAGTAGGAAAATCGGTTAAACGGGTTTCGTCAGCTTTTACCTTTTGCACTGGCACGTACGCTTGTGTTGCGAGGTCAAGCTGTGTTTTTAGGAAATCTTCAGCTACTTGTTTATTGTTAGCAACATCTATCATTGCGTCAAGTGCGAAAATCCAAGCTTCACTGCCTTCACCTAAGGTGTTGCCGCATTTGGTTGCTAAGTCGATTACGTTTTGAGGTAGTTTGGCTTCAAATACCAAGTTTCCAAGAAAAGTGTTTGTACGAAAATCTTTAAAACCTGCTCGTGCAAGTGCCTTATTATGGCATACAGCTTGTTTGCCTTTTTCTTTATAAACGATTATGCGCAGGTCATAGAACCATTTGTTTATTAGCTCTTGAGCGACTACGCCTATGGGGTTGATAATGTTTGGTTTTGTTTCTTTTATATTAGCGGTGAGTTCTTCACGGGTTTTTGAGAGCATGATCATTTTGCCGTGGGTTCCAGCATCTGCCTTAATCACTATACCATCATTAAGGGGGATTTCTGCTTGGAACAAATCAGCGATGTCGTTTTCATTGTGGATTTCTTTGTGGTTCTTCATGAAGTCAGAAGCGTCACAGGGTACAAATACGGTTTTAGGAACTGGCAACCCGGCTTTCCAAAGATTTAGCAGTGTGCGTAGTTTGCTATAACATGTGAATTCTACTTGGCTTGTGTTTATTGTTTTTTTACCAAGCATTTCCATGATGTATGAGGCTTGGAGGCGTCGGTTTTTACTTTGTGCACGATTAAGTATAACTGCGGTTTGGTTGAAGGTTTCAGTGTAGTCTTTGCCTTTAGTTTTGGCGCTAAAGCCTTCCTTTGAAATTGCCAAGGCAATTTTGCGAAAGGGGATAAATTTGAGGTTTATTCCAAGTTGTTGTGCGGTCTGCTTTATGCCTGCTTCATCATTTTCTGAGCGTTCATAAAGAAGGGCTATACTCATTGCCTTATGTTTTCCTTTCAAAAATTGACGTTATAAAATAGAAGAAATTTTGATTTACTGTTTATTCGCCCCAATCTTCGCCTTCAATGGTTAATTCTTGTAAATCTACACAGCCATCTTTAACAGCTTTTACTTCGAGTTCAAGTCCACATCCAGAGCAACTGACGATTTCACCAATCTCAGTGTCTGCAGGTATCTCTAGTTCTGCGTCACAATCGGGACATTTTGCTTTGAAGACGTTTGCTTCATGGGTGTTTGGATTTGTATTTTTTGCCATTGTCTTATTTCACTTTTTTTATTGGAAATGAACTTTTTATTAAATATGGGTACCTTTTAAACATTGTGACCTAAATGTTACAGGTTGGGAAATAAATGTTCCAAATAGCACAAAACCCATGGAGCAAAAACGTGTAAAACAAAAGCTCTGCAGAAACAAACCAAATATAAAAGAACGATAAACGTACTTTTCAAGAGACAATAATGCCAAAATCGTTAAATTCAAACAAGACTTCTTTACCATAGGCGCGAAATAATGGATGAAACAGACAAAAAAATTATAAAAATACTAAAAGACGACTCAAGAGCAGGTTACACTGAAATAGGCAACCAAGTCAACTTATCCGAAGGTGCAGTTAGAAAAAGAATCAAAACTCTAACCGACGACGGCGCCATCCGTAAATTCACAGTAAAAATCGGCGTAGAACAAGGCGCAGAAGCCATAACCCTGCTAACGGTAAACCCATCTTACCCCACACAAGAAGTAACAAAACGCATACAACTAATCCCCAACGTAGAAACCATCTACGAAGTAACAGGCGAATATGACATCGTCGCAGTCATAAGTGGCATGAACGTAATTGAAGTTAATGAATGCATAGAAAAAATCCGACGCGTAGAAGGCATAGTGAAAACCAACACCATGATAGTCCTACGCAACATCTAAGTTTCCATTTTTATAAACAGCAGTTAACCCCAAACAAACTAACCCTATAGAGATGTAAAACATAAAATTTAACAATAAACCTAATACGCCCACAAATATAACTATCAGTAAAGCCAAAATTTTTCTAAACATTATCCATACTTTTGATTATTAAGTCAAACAACGTTTAATTTAGTGTCTGTTTCCGAAATGCTTATATTTTTTTGGTTGTAACCAATTTTGAGGTTCGAAGCAAAATGGTAAATCTTCAGGTTAACCCGAGAATGTTTCAAAGTGATAGCTTCGAATACTGCTTTTATTATCGCTTCCATAATTAGCCCAGAACTAAGTTTTGAAAAAATGTTCTGGGCGTGTAGTGGGTGTAAATGATGGAAAATGTAAAATCTGGCAGAAAAATTGTGGTTAAATTTGGTGGTTCAAGCCTTGCGGATCATGAAAAGTTACTGAAAGCTGTAATGGCTGTTGTTTCAGAAGCTAAGCGTGGTACCAAAATTGCGGTTGTAGTTTCAGCTATGGGCAAAACCACTGATATGCTTATGACCACAGCTAAAAATACTTCAAATGGAAAACTATCTAAACATGAATTAGACGATATTCTCTCTATGGGTGAACGTACAAGTGTACGCATTTTTGCTGCTGCACTGCGTAATAACGGTGTTGACGCCTGCTATTTTGATCCCATGGAAGATAAGTGGCCGATAATTACTGATGAATCCTTCCAAAATGCGAACCCGAGCATTAAAGAATGTAACAAAAACATCGAATGTTACGTTTTGCCACTTATTGAAAAAGGTACAATACCTGTAATTGCTGGTTTTGTGGGTAAAACTAAAGATGGAAAAATTACTACTCTTGGCAGAGGTGGAAGTGACACTACAGCTTTCCTCATAGGTGAAAGCATAGGTGCAGATCAAATTGTGCTTGTCACTGATGCTGAGGGCATAATGTCAAGTGATCCTAAAATCATCCAAAACCCAAGGCTCTTGCCAGAAATCAATGTTAACACTCTGGTAGGTTTGGCTGATTCAGGTGCTAAGTTCATTCACAGTAAAGCCCTTAAGTATAAACCAAAGGATGTCGATGTTAAGGTTATGAGCAATAAACACGATGACTTAAGCAAACCGGGCACTATAATTAAAGATGCGTTAACGTGGGAGCTTGACGCTGAAATTGCCAGTTCAATACCAGTAGCTGAAATAACAGTTATTGGAAAAGGCATCTCAGGCAACACCAAAATCATAACAGAAATGTTAGAGAAAGTTAGGCAACACACCACATTACTGGGCATGTCGATGGACACAAATTCAATTATATTTTACTTAAGTCAAGAAAACAACATTGTGGAGCTTTTCAACCAAATTCACAAAATCACAACAGACAATAAAGAAACAATTGCCATGGCAGTCAAAAAAGATCTTGCTTTTATCCAAACCAGTGGTGTGGGTCTTGAAGAAACCCACGGCATCATCGGAAGAGTCAGCGAAGATCTAAGGCATGCCGGCATCAACATTTCAGGCATCTTAACCATTACTTCAAGCATTTTACTGTTTGTAGATTGGAATGAAAAAGAAAAAGCCCTAAAACTCATTAAGACCTCATTAAAAACACATTAGAGAGATGGGATACTTGAATCAAGGCAAAACTAGACGAATGAAGCGAATATTGCAGCAAGATAACCGTACAATAATTGTTCCCATGGATCACGGTGTAACCATTGGTCCAATCCAAGGCATTACCAACATGCAGCAAACAATTAATCAACTCATTAAAGGTGGTGTTGACGCGGTTCTTGTCCACAAAGGCATCGCAAAAACCGTTGATACAACAGGCACAGGTTTAATTGTAATGCTTAGCGGCATGTCAAATCTTAACCCAAACATTAACAACAAAGTCCAAGTTTGCAGCGTGCAAGAAGCTATACGAATAGGCGCAGATGCAGTTTCTGTACACGTAAACGTAGGCGCCCAAGATGAGGACAAGATGCTATCTAACCTTGGAAAAGTAGCTGAAGAATGCGACAGTTTCGGTTTACCCCTTCTTGCCATGATGTATCCTCGGGGACCAAAAATCGTTAACGAACATGCCCCTGAAGTAGTAGCCCACGCAGCCCGGATTGGCGCTGAACTAGGCGCAGATATCATCAAAACCAACTATACGGGAACAATAGAGTCTTTTAAGCAGGTTACAGAAAGCTGCTCAATTCCAGTTCTCATTGCAGGTGGACCAAAATGCAAATCCACAGAGGAAATTTTGCAAACCACAATCGACTCACTTAAAGCGGGAGCAGCCGGACTCTCAATGGGACGCAACTTGTTCCAATGCGACAACCAAGCTTTAATTGCTAAGGCACTCTCAGCAATCGTACATAAAGGTGCATCCATAGAGCAGGCGCAAAAAATTCTTGGTGAAAAATCTTGAAGGAACTCTGGATAGAAACCAGCAACCAAAACACTTCATCCAACCTTATCAATCAATACAGCGATGTCATAATTGAAGGCGACAAAGCCACTTTTTTAGCATCAAACCAAGAATCCATCGTTTTATCTCCATCAGTTGAAAATTTTGAGAACCTAGATGTTCAAGGTAAAATCCTAAGAATCTGCATCTCGGATAAGGCAACAGAAAACTTGATTGTTAAAGCAGCTGAAAAAGGCGCAAGTTATCTATTAATCAGCACTGTAAACTGGCGCGTTATTCCACTGGAAAATCTTATTGCCCGTATTAAGGGAAAGAGCAAACTGATCGCAGAAGTAACCAATTCCGAGGAGGCCAAAGTTGCACTTGAAACTTTGGAATTAGGCACCGACGGTGTACTGCTTAGAACGTCTAATTTAGATGAGATATTGAAAACTGTTGCAATTGTTAAGCCTGAAGCTTTGAAGTTGGAAATGGTTATTGCAAAAATCGTTTCTACTAAACCAATTGGCAATGGTGCACGTGTGTGTGTTGACACCTGTGATTTGATGTCGCAAGGTGAAGGCATGCTTGTTGGCAGTCAAAGCGCGGGTTTGTTTTTAGTAGAGGCTGAAGTTAATGAGAATCCATATGTTGCGTCACGACCTTTCAGAGTCAACGCGGGCTCCTTGTCTATGTACACTTTAGGTGACCTGCAGACTACGCGGTACCTTCAAGAGTTCAAAGCGGGTGATGAAGTGGTAATTGTTAACCGCGAAGGCAAGACACACAAAGCCAATGTGGGCAGAATAAAAATTGAAATCAGACCATTAATTCTCATTGAAGCACAAATTGAAAACAAGCTAATTAAAACCATACTTCAAAACGCAGAAACTATTCGAGTAGTCACTCCTAAAGGCTCTAAGCCAGTCACCGAGCTTAAACCTGACGACGAGGTAATGGTTCACCTTGCAGCAAAAGGTGGCAGACACTTCGGCGTTAGTGTGCCCGACGAAACGGTGATTGAAAAGTGACCTCTAACATTTGTGTTTCAATAAAACCAAAAAACAATCTTGAAGCATTAACTCTAATCAAAAAAGCTGAGACCGCCAAAGCAGACTTTGTTGAGGTTCGTTTTGATGATCTAAAAGATTTGCAAAGTCTTAGTGACCTTTCGGGCGCAACTAAAATTCCTCTTATTGCCACAAACAAGCTTCCAAGTGAAGGCGGCAGTTTTACTGGAACTCAAGCTCAACGCTGGCAAATTTTGATAAATGCGGCAAAAAGTGGTTTTCAATATATCGATTTGGACTTAACAACTTTAAGGTTGAAAGAGCAAATTGTTGACTTAAAAGAGTTAGGCGTTAAAACTATTGTTTCTTTTCACAAATTTGACGGCGCATTTAACATTCAAGAAATGCGTCGCGTTTTAGATGCAGAAATGGATAGTGGTGCAGATGTTTGTAAGATAATTGGCACAGCAACACATGTTAAAGACAATCTGGCTGTGCTTAATTTTGTCTCAGAAAATGCAGTTAAAGCTCAGTTGGTGTGTTTCTGTATGGGTGAGCATGGTAGAATTTCGCGGTTACTTTCGCCTGTTTTTGGAGCGTTTTTCACTTTTGCCGCTCTGGAACAGGGTAGTGAGACGGCGCCGGGACAAATAAGCATAAATGAAATGAGGACTGCCTACTCTTTGTTGAGGCAATAAATGTGGCTATTTCAGGAAAAACGTGTGTTTGTGCAGTTATCGGCGATCCAATAGAGCATTCGTTAAGTCCTGCAATCCAAAATGCTGCATTTAACGCTTTAAATCTAGATTTTGTTTATACAGCTTTTAGGGTAAAGCCTTCTGAGGTTGTCAATGCTTTGGCGGGGATACATGCTTTGGGCATTGTTGGCTTAAATGTTACTATGCCTCACAAAGAGGCTGTAATAAAGTGTTTAGATTGGGTAGATGAAACGGCCAAGTTTCTAAAATCTGTAAACACTATCCACTGCAAAGATGGAAAACTGTTAGGTTATAGCACTGATGGTATAGGTGCTCTTAAAGCGCTTAAAGAAAACGGAGCTGACCCACACGGCAAACGAGTGCTAATGTTTGGAGCAGGCGGAGCAACACGAGCCATAGCTTATGCACTAGTTCAGGAGGCAGATGAGCTTGTTGTTCTCAACCGTACAGTTTCAGAAGCACAAAAACTAGCAGAATCACTGAAAAAGTGTGGTAAGAAAATTATTGTAGATTCACTTTCACCAGATGTTATTGAAGAAAAAATCAGTGATGTAGACATTTTGCTCAATACAACGTCTGTTGGAATGAAACCTAACATAAATCAAAGTTTAATTGCATCAAACAATTTGAAGTCTGATTTGACCGTTATGGACATTGTTTATAATCCATTTGAAACCCAACTTGTTAAAGATGCTAAAGCGGTGGGTGCCAAGGTGGTAAATGGAGTGGAAATGTTAATTTATCAAGGTGCGGCATCGTTTGAAATCTGGACTGGACAACAGCCACCGGTGCAAGTTATGAGAAAAGCAGCTTTGGAACAGTTAAACAGGGGGTAAATTGTAGTGAGAGGGGAAGCATCAGCATTAGCTCATGGTGCAGCAACAATTGTTAACGCTATAGCCACTGGGAAGGGGGCAGCTTTTGGCGTTGATCTTTACACTAAGGCACAAGTAAAACTAACCGATGAATCGCAAATTATTGAGACAGAAATTACGTCGGATCAAAAAGAGAGTCCTGTTTTAATTCAGAAAGCCGTTGTAGCAGTCCTCAAACGGTTTAGTCTCGAAAAGGAGTTTGGGGCAAAAGTTAAAACTTGGAGTAACATCCCCATTGCCAGAGGTTTGAAGAGCAGTAGCACAGCTGCCAATGCGGTAGCTCTCGCAACACTTGGTGCACTCGGTGAATCTCTTGAGGATTTGGAGGTTATCAAGTTAGGGGTTTCTGCGGCTTTTGAAGCAAAAGTCACCCTTACAGGCGCATTTGATGATGCCTGTGCATCATACTTTGGTGGCTTAGTAGTCACTGACAATTTAAATTGTAAACTTGTCAGACAAGAATCATTAGCTGAAGATTACAGTGTTTTATTTCAAGTTCCACCCAAGAAGACCTATACTGTAAACACTGATACCAGCAGGCTTTCAGCTCTTAAACCGCAAATTGAGGCAAGCTACAACATGGCCCTTAACGGACATCACTGGGAAGCATTAATACTAAATGGACATTGCTACTCAGAAGCGCTTGGATTTAACACAAAAATTGCCATAGACGCCTTGGCTGCTGGAGCAAGAGCAGCAGGCTTATGTGGTAAAGGACCCACAACTACTGCTGTTGTCTCCAAAGATTACATAGAGCAGGTTAAGACTGTTTGGCAAGCCTATGAAGGGGAAATTATACAAGCAAGTTTGAACCATGAAAAAGCTAGGGTACTCGTATAATGGTCAGCATAACCGTTAAACCAACAAGTAAACTTCAAGGCACTCTAACTGCGTCAGCATCAAAATCCTACACTCAACGCATGCTCATAGCTGCTGCACTTTCTGAGGGTACAGGGAAAGTTATAAACCCTCTTTTGTCAGAAGACACTCAAGCTACTTTTCGAGCAATTACAGCTTTAGGCGCCCAAGTGCAAAGGACTGAAGATTACTGGATAGTTCAAGGCACAAGCGAGTTGAAGGCGGCAAACGATCTATTAGTAGATGTGGGTGAATCAGGTGCAACTCTACGGTTTATGATCCCCATCGCTGCTTTAGCGTTGGGACGTTCAGCATTTCTATTGTCTCACTCACTTGAACGCAGACCAATTGAGCCGCTACTATCTAGCCTTAAAATGCTTGGCGTAGAGGCTTACCCTAAACAAATAGGTGGCCTTCAAGCTATAGTGGTTGAAGGCAAGGGTATAGCAGGTGGAAAAACCAGCATCCCCGGCGATGTCAGCAGCCAATTTGTCAGTGGCTTAATGTTTGCCTGCCCAATGGCTAAAGCAGACACCGAAATACAAGTCACAACTCCGCTAGAATCCAAAGATTACGTTAAAATGACACAAGAAGTCCTCGCTCAGCATCATATTGAGGTTCAAATCAGCGACGATTATAGCCAGATCTACATTCCCGGTAGACAAACCTTCAGGCAAGTTGACTGTAAAGTACCTGGCGACTTTTCCTCAGCGGCTTTTCTTTTAGCTGCATCAGCCATTACCAACTCAAAGGTGAAAATAGATAATCTAAACTACGAGACTGTACAGGGTGACAGGGCGATTTTGGACATCCTTAAACAGATGAGAGTTAACGTGAAAATCTGTGAGCACAGTATAGAGGTTCAAGGTACAGGTGGTTTGCTAAAAGCAGTTGATATTGATGCAAAAAATATTCCAGATCTTGTTCCAATCTGTACAGTACTAGCTTGTTATGCGGATGGGCAATCGAAGATTTTTAATGCTCAACGTTTAAGGTTTAAAGAATCTGACCGTTTAGCCACGGTTTATGAGGAGCTAACAAAAATGGGGGCTCTAATTAGTATGGATGAGTCAAGTTTAACCATTAAAGGTCCCTGTAAACTTCATGGTGCAGTCATCAATCCGCATAATGATCATCGAATAGCTATGTCCTGCACTGTTGCTGCTCTACGGGCAAATGGAGAAACCAAAGTTGAAAATGCCGAGTGTATCAGAAAGTCTTATCCGTCATTTTACACTGATTTAGCAGGTATAGGAGCGGAAATCGTTGGCGGGAAACTCGTTAGGTAAAGAATTTGTTGTAACCACATTTGGGGAAAGCCACGGCAAAATCGTCGGCGTACTTATTGATGGCTGTCCAGCTGGGCTGCCTCTTTCTGAAGAGGATTTCCAAGAAGAGCTTGACCAGAGAATTCCGGCACAGCCTAAGATTGTTTCAGCTCGCGTTGAAAAAGACGAGGCTAAAATTTTAAGTGGGGTGTTTAACGGTAAAACCACGGGTGCCCCCATTGCGATCACAGTTAACAACAAGGAAATCAGGTCTAGTGATTATGATCAAATCAAAGATTTGCCAAGACCGGGTCACTCTGATTATCCAGCTCATGTTCGTTATGGTAGTTTTAATGATTATCGAGGTGGGGGTAGATTCTCAGGGCGTGTCACAGTTGCTCTTATATTGGCAGGGACAATTGCCAAAAAGCTTTTGGGCGTATATGGTATTGATGTTTTAGCCTACACTATTTCAATAGGTAAAATCAGGTCTGAAAAAAGGTTCAATGCTGTTGAAACTCGTAAAAATCGTAGTATTGCAGCCACGAGATGTCCAGATTTAACTTGTGCTGAGAAAATGGAGGAAGCCATTGTTGCAGCTAAAAATGCAGGTGATAGTATAGGTGGAATAGTTGAATGTATTGCCCTTAACATGCCTGTAGGCATTGGAGAGCCCTTGTTTGATGCTTTAGATGCTGATTTGGCTAAGGCACTATTTGGGGTTTCTGCGGTGAAAGGTGTAGAGTTCGGTGCTGGATTTGCGGCAACTGAAATGTTTGGCTCTCAAAACAACGATGAGTTCATAATGAAAAATGGCAAGGTTGAGTCAACTACGGATAATGCCGGCGGCATTCTAGGTGGTATAAGCAGTGGTATGCCAATTAGGATTAGGGTAGCAATTAAGCCTACACCATCCATTAGCAAAGAACAAAAAACCATTAACCTCTCAACCATGAAAGATGACATGTTAAGTGTGAAGGGTAGACATGACCCATGTGTTGTGCCTAAAGCAGTACCAGCAATTGAAGCAGTTGTTGCAATAACTTTAATTGACCATTTGATACGTGCAGGCTACATTTCTAAAATACTTGAAAAAGAAGAAGAGAAGAAGGAGAAATAAAGTTTGGAAGATATTCAGACATTACGTAAGCGTGTAGATGAAATCGATGACCAAATCATAAAAGCCCTAAGTGAGCGTATTACAATTTGTCGAAAAATCGGTGAACACAAGAAACAGCAGGGTTTACCTGTGCAGGATCAAATCAGAGAAAGAGAAGTTTACAATAAAGTCAAAGATAAAGCCGCTAAATTTCAGTTAGAACCTGCACGAATTGAGGCGCTTTATCACGAAATAGTTAATATGTGCAGTGACATTCAAAAATAGAGAGCTCTTAACGGAGAGTTATTCTTTATGCTGTATGAAATAAATGAAAAAGCACTCAAACTAGAAAGCGAAGGAAAAAAGATAATCCGATTAAACCTCGGTGACCCAGATATGGCTACGCCTCCAGAAATTGTTGAAGCATCTTATGCTTCAATGAAGGCAGGTAAAACCAAATATTCATCCTCTTACGGTGAGCTTAAACTGCGCCAGAAAATCGCTGAGATACACGGCGTTAAAACAGAAAACGTTGTCATAACCCCTGGTTCAAAATGGGCTATTTTCAGCACCATGTTCTTAACTATGAAAAACGGCGGCAACATAATCATCCCCACACCATACTGGACCGCTTATGATTTAATCGCTAAAAGCATAGGCGCCCAAACCAAGCTACTTAAAACAGAAATGGAAACAGGCTGGAAAGTTGACCTTGACAAACTTGAGAGCTTAATTGACAGCGAAACAAAAATGATCATCCTAAACAACCCAAATAATCCAACAAGCAAAATTATGGATGACAAAACCCTTGACGGCATCGTTGAAATCGCCAATAAAAAAGGCATAATTGTACTCTCCGACGAGGTTTACGGCGCAATTGCCTTTAACAAAACCAAAAGTATTCTTGACTATGGTGCTGACTCTAAACACATACTCTCCAATGGATTTAGCAAAACCTTTACCATGACCGGCTGGCGTGTTGGCTACATAGTAGCAAACAAGATGTTCATTGACCAAGTAACCAAACTAAACCAAATCACATTCAACAATGTGCCAGTTTTCATTCAAGACGCAGCCTTAAAAGGCTTAGAACTTCGCGAGCAAATCGCAGAAAACATCAAAGCCAAATACAAACAACGTGCGGATCTTGCAAGCAAAAAACTAGGCGCCGCAGGCTTTAAATTCACACAACCAGACGCCCCATTCTATGTGTTCCCCAAACGTGAAGGTTTAGACGGAGAAAAATTCACTCTCAGCCTACTTGACAGCGGCGTAGCAGTAGCTCCAGGCACAAGCTTTGGCGATTACCGTGAACACTTCCGCATAAGCTTAACCGCACCAGATAATGAAATAGAAACAGGCCTAGACAAAATCTGTGAGGCACCTCAATAAATGAGGATAGCCATCCTCGGCGCAGGAAAAATGGGAGTATGGTTTGCCAAGTTCTGTAAAGAAAAAGGCGACACTGTAATCCTTGCGGGCCGCAACGCTGAGAAACTGGCTAAACTCAAAGATGAGCTGCAAGTTGAAACAACCACAGATTTCCAAGATGCAGTACGGAATGCTGATAGCGTTCTTATCTGCACTTCCATATCTTCTTTTGAAGACATAGTCAAAAAAATTGCATCCGTCACCCATAAAGGACAAGTAGTAATGGATATTTGCTCTATCAAAGAATACCCCGTTAACATCATGCACCAATACATCAAAGATGCAACCGTTTTAGGTACTCACCCAGTTTTTGGCCCCGGTAGCAACGGTGTAACCCACAAAGCCTATGTTCTAACCCCAACCAATTCACAAGAAGAAACCTTTGCAGAACAGTATAGACAGTGGCTTGAAAAAGAAGGCGCCAACGTCTTTATCATGACACCTCAAAAACACGATGAACTCATGTCCATCATTTTAGGGCTACCACACTTCATCGGATTAGCCGTATGCGAAACTCTGCTTGCACAAGAAAACTTTGTTGAATCCAAAAAACTTGCCGGCACCACATATCGCATGCTCCTTACCCTCGCAGAAGCCATCGCACAAGAAACCCCAGACCTTTACGCTAACGTGCAAACTAAACTATCAGACTTGGGCAACATGGAGGAACTTTTCATCCAAAACGCTCAAACATGGCTAGACCTAATGAAAAACAAAGATACCGCTGGAATAATGGCAAGAATGGATCACCTTCGAGCAAAGCTTGCTAAGGCTGACAGTAACTACGGCAAAAGCTATGAAACCATGTACAAAATGCTTCAATCAACCGAAGAATAAAACACCACTAATAACCTTAAACACCATTTTCAGCAATAATAGCGAAAAAGGTATCATTGAATTTTTCAGGCAAAAACTGCAAGATAAATCAAAATGTCTAATTACTACTAAACCCAACCAATAACAAACGTGGCGTCTATGGAAAACTGTGCTAAATGTAGAAAAGAACTCTTGTGGAACGAAAAGAAACTGGTTTTCTGGAATAAACAACTAAAGAAAGGTTACATTAAATGGATGGCTCTGGGTTCACCCTACTTTGGTAAAGAAAAAGAATTCCCAGAGTACGAGGGAAAAAAGTTATGCCAAGACTGCGCCATTGATGTTTTTGAAGATGCCATGTCCCAAATACCCATCATACAAATCAAGGGTGAAGATTTTGCTGACCTAAGAAAGACACTTACAGAAAGCGGCATAGTAATGTCAGCATTTAACTGCCCCAAATGCGACAAAATGAACGATATTCCAGAAACAGGTAAACTGTTAATCTGCAAACACTGCGGCACCCCAATCAAACCAAAAAACATACACGAAAAAATAAAAAAACAAACAAAATAGAATACTTAGCCCAAAATTTTTGAGATAGAAAAATAAAGTCACAACAATAATACCAACCAATAGAATCAAGGGAGCTATAACTGTGCCGTTTAAGGGAAAATAGGTAACAGTTGAACCACTCTGATAACCAATTGGCACATATTGTTCGTTTAAAGACGAAGGTTCACCACCGTAAAAGAATCCTCCGATTACATATAAATAACAGGAAAGATTTTATGCAAACTTATCCACAATCAACGGTTTGTATTTTTCTCAATAAAATGTTTTATCAATGCTTCTAACTATCCCCTCAAAAATTAGCAGCAACAACACGATGTGGTTATATGACTCTTGGGTAGGAACCTAAAATTTTTGTAAATGTTGCGTATTTTTCTAGTGCTTGCAGAGCTTCTATACAGCGTTTTTCTGTTCGGTGACCTTCGAAGTCGAGATAGAAGTTGTATTGCCATGCGGTGGTTTTTGTTGGGCGGGATTCGATTCGTGTTAGGTTGATGTTTCTTGATGAGAATTCTCCGAGGGCGTGGTAGAGTGTTCCGGGGGCGTGTTTTGCTGAGAATATTATGCTGGTTTTGTCGTCTCCTGTTGGGGGGGTGTCTTCGTGTGAGAGGATGAGGAAGCGGGTGTAGTTTGAGGGGTTGTCGGCGATGTCTCGGGCTGTGATGTTCATGTTGTAGAGGTCGGCTGCTTTTTCGCTGGCGATTGCTGCGGCGTTGAAGAGTTGTTTTTCTTTGATGATTTTGACACTGCCGGCGGTGTCATAGGCGGGGATGATTTCCCATTTGTGTTTTTCAAGGTAGTTTCGGCATTGGCCTAGTGCTTGGGGGTGAGAGTAGACGGTTTTGATGTCTTCGAATTTTGTTTGGGGGTTTGTGATTAGGACGTGTGCTAGTTTGACTGCTACTTCTCCGCATACTTTAAGGTCATAGGTTAAGAAGAGGTCGTAATTTTGATTTACGCTACCTTCGATTGAGTTTTCGATAGGTATAACACCGTTTGATACTTGATTGTTTTTTACGGATTCGAATACGTCGCGGAAGTCCTTGCATGGGACTGGTTCGACTTTGTTGCCGAAGAATTTGTAGACAGCCATTTCGCTGTAGGCGCCGGTTTCTCCCTGATAGGTTACTTTCATTGGTTTTTGCCTTGGTTACGATTTTTTAGTAGACACTTGTTTATACCGTTTATCATTGCCTCAACTGAGGCCATAACAATGTCTTCGCGTGTGGCGCGGGCGCTGACTATGTTGCCTTTTTCGTCTTCAACTTTGACCACTACTTCAGCAACTGCATTAGATCCACCGGTAATTGCTTCAAGGCGGTACTCGCTTAGTTTGATTTTTTCTAGGTTGCCAGTTAGTTTTTGGATTGCTTTTAGTACTGCATCAACGGGTCCTACACCGGTTTCTGCTGCCACATACTCCTTACCGTCTAAGGTTAAGCGTACGGAAGCTGTTGGGATAACTTTGATGCCTGTTACAACAGCCATGTCGCATAAGTCAACGATTTTTTCTTCACCGATAACTTGACCCATAACTGCTGAGGTTAAAGCAATTAAATCAGCATCAGTTACCATTTTACCTTTGTCACCAAGCTCTTTGACGCGTTTAACGATTTCTGTTAACTGCATCTCACTTGGGTGGATTCCAATTTCGTTTAGTTCAGCTTGAATGCCACGTGTTCCTGCTAGTTTACCAGCGACCAGTTTTCGGGTTCGTCCAACTATTTCAGGGCTGATAGGCTCAAATGTTAAAGGTTGCTCAGTTACACCGCGGGTATGTATGCCTGATTCGTGGGCAAACGCATTTTCGCCAACAATTGCCTTGTTAACTTGCACGAAAACACCGCTTAATGAGGAAACCATACGGCTGGTACTGTAGAGCAAACGCATGTTTATGTTTGTCTTGTAACCGTAAACCACATGCAACGTAGTAACTACTTCCTCTAATGCCGCATTGCCTGCGCGTTCACCCAACCCATTAACGGCAACATGAATCTGATCTGCACCTGCTTCAACCGCTGCAAGACTATTAGCAACAGCTAAACCAAAGTCGTTGTGACAATGAGCACTAATTGGAACCTTAATGAAGGATTTTAATTCCTTAAATAACTCAAAAGTTGTCCTAGGAATCATACAACCAACAGTATCAGGAATGTTTAAACTATCCATCCCTGCATCTTGAGCGGCTTTACAAATTTGATGCAAAAACGGAGCCTCAGTACGCGTAGCGTCCATAGGCGAAAATTCACATTTAACACCATGACTCTTAATGTATTGAATCGATTCAACTGCAGAAGACAAGACTTGCTCAGGAGTCATATTTACTGCATGTTTCATCTGCACAGGCGAAGTGGGTATAAATATGTGAACTAAATCTACATCACAATCTAAAGCCGCATCAATGTCATTTCTTGTACATCTAGATAATGCACAAATTTGTGAATTTAAACCCAATTTTTTAATTTCTTTTACGACCTTACGCTCACCCTCAGAACTACTAGGAAAACCTGCCTCAATAACGTCTACGCCAAGCTTGTTTAGCTGCTGTGCGATTTCAATTTTATCTTCTAAAGTCAGAGAAACGCCAGGGGTTTGCTCCCCATCGCGTAATGTTGTATCCAAGATTTTTATAAATCGGGGGGTTTGGGTCATTGTTTTCACGGCCTAAATTTTTAGGGCTGCAACAATGGCTTGTGCCATCTGCAATGTGGAGACTTTACCTCCTAAATCTGGAACTGTTACACCGTTAATTAGGGTTTGTACTGTGGCTTTTTCGATAGCTTCAGCGGCCTTTAGACATTTAGAGTCGTTAAATCGTTCACCTAGCCAGTCTAGCATCATTTTTGCAGATAGTATCATGGATATGGGGTTTGCGATTTGCTTACCAGCGATATCGGGGGCTGAGCCATGAATAGGTTCAAACAATGCAAAGTTATCACCGATGTTTGCACCGGGAGCCATACCTAAACCGCCGATTAATTGCGCGGCCTCATCAGATAGGATATCACCAAACATGTTACAGGTGCATAATACGTCGAAGTCTTGTGGGGTGCGGATTAGATGCATTGTCGCAGCGTCAACATACATTTCATTATATTTAACGTCAGGATAGTTTTTGGCGGTTTCTTGGCATACCTGTTTGAATAAGCCATCGGTTACACGCATAACATTTGCCTTATGTATTGCTGTAACTTTCTTTTTGGGACGCAGTTTTGCGGTTTCAAAGGCGCGTTTTGCTATGCGTTCACAGTTTTGGCGTGTAATTACACGTAGGCATACTGTAACGTCGTTGCCTATGCTGTATTCTAAGCCTTTGTAGACGTCTTCAGTGTTTTCACGCACAAAAATCATGTCTATGTCTGGATGGGCAACGGGCACGTTTGGAAACGCCTTTATGGGTCGTACGTTAGCATACAAATCAAATAGTAAACGCAGACGGACTATGACATCAGCTGCAGTTTCTCCTACGGGGCCTTTTAGGCAAGCGTGTGACTCTCGGATAATTTTTAAGCTATCCTCAGGCAGGGCAACGCCTCTTTTTTTGAATACTGCATCACCTGCTTCAGCAAGAATCATGTTAAAGTTTATGCCGAAATTTTCTTGGACTACGTCTAAGATTTTCAGGGTTGCTTCTGTTAACTCTGGACCTATGCCGTCTCCGGGCATTAAGGCTATTTTGTATTCAGTCATTTCTTTTTCAGCCTTTTACGTAAATTCTCAATTAAGCCGCCGTCAGTTAGGATTTCCATGATAAATGGAGGTAAGTTTGTACCTTGCAGCACGTTGTTGTTAGATAAGTTTTGGATTTTGCCTGTTTCTAAATCTATAGCAATTTCATCGCCGGTTTTTGTAGCCTCTGAGATACCTGAGCATTCAATGACTGGTAAGCCGATGTTGATGGCGTTTCTGTAAAAGATGCGTGCAAAGGTTTCTGCGATGACGCATTTTACGCCGGCATATTTTAAGGCTAAGGGAGCTTGTTCTCTGCTTGAGCCGCAGCCAAAGTTTTTGCCGCCAATTAGGATTACACCGTCTTTTGCTTTGTTGACAAATTCTGTGTCTAAGCTTTCCAGGGCGTGTTTACCTAACTCATAGGGGTCAACTATTACTAGGTATTTTCCAGGTAGGATAACGTCAGTGTCGATGTTGTTTCCGAATTTTATGGCGGGTGCTTTAATTTTGGACTCCATTATTGTTTTGCCTCCAAAGTTGTGGGACTTGTGATTTTACCTGTTAGGGCTGAAGTTGCAACAACAGCTGGTGAGGCTAAGTAAACATTTGATTGAGTGCTACCCATTCGGCCTATAAAGTTGCGGTTGCTTGTGCTGACGCATGTTTCGCCTGCTGCTAATAATCCAATGTGTCCTCCTAAACATGGGCCACATGCTGAACCGCAAACAATTGCACCTGCTTCTGTAAAGATTTCAATTAAACCCTCGGTTAAGGCTTGTTTGTAGATTTCTTGTGAGGCTGGAATTACTAAAGCGCGTACGCCATCTTTGATTTTTTTGCCTTTTATTATTTGAGCAGCCATCTGTAGATCTTCTAGTCTGCCGTTGGTGCATGAGCCGATGAATGCTTGGTCAATTGGGACCTCGCCGATTTCTGAGATTGGCTTAACATTGTCTACAGATGAGGGGCAAGCAATTTGTGGTTCCATTTTTGAAACGTCGAATTCTACTATACGCTCATATTGGGCGTCTTTGTCGCTTTTTAGGGTTGCAAAGTCTGGCAGGTTTTGGACACGGTTTTGTAGGTATTCGTTTGTTATGTTGTCAGGTTCGATTATGCCGTTTTTGGCACCCATTTCAACTGCCATGTTGCATAGGGTCATTCTGCCGGCTATGCTCATTTCACGTATGGTGGGGCCAGTGAATTCGGTACCTTTGTATATTGCTCCATCAACGCCTAGTTTGCCGATTATGTTTAGGACTAAATCTTTTGGAGTGATATACTTGTTGAATTTTCCGTTGACTACTATTTTGATAACTTGTGGAATTTTGAACCAGATTTTTCCGGTGGTCATAACGGCGGCTGCTTCTGTTGAGCCTATGCCAGTGGCAAAAGCGCCGAATGCGCCATAAGTGCATGTATGAGAGTCAGAACCGACGATAACTGTACCGGGAACTACGTGTCCTTGTTCAGGCATGACTTGGTGGCAGATACCGCCGCGTCCTACATCGTAGATGCGTAATTTTTGTTCTTTGGCAAATTGGCGCATTGTTTTATGAAGTTCTGCTGCTTTAAGGGATTCAGCTGGAACTTGATGGTCTAAAATTACAACTATTTTTTGGTTATCCCAAACTTTTTCTGCGCCGATTTTTTTAAATGATTCTACAGCTAAAGGCCCAGTTAAATCATGGGTCATCAATACGTCAACGTTTGCATCCACGATTTCTCCTGGAGAAACGGTGTTTTTGCCTGATGCTTTAGCTAAGATTTTTTCTGTAATGTTCATGTTTTTCATCTACTACTATTTATCTTATTTTTTTATTGTGCAAATGTTATTAGATTTAACCTCTAAAGGGATGTGACTCAAGGTTGAAATAGGGAAGGTTAAACTTTTCCATTCTGTAAAGTTTTTTACTCGTCAATTCTTATGGATTTAGCGCCTCGTGCCAGTGCAGTTATGCCTGTTCTTGCAAGTTCGAGGACACCAAAGGTCTTCATCAGGTTTAGAAAGGCGTCGATTTTGTCTGGTCCACCGGTAATTTCTGCTGTTAAGCTGTCAGTTGAAACGTCAATTATTCTACCGCGGAAAACGTTGATAAAGTTGATTACATCAGAGCGTTCTTTGGAATCAGTGATTTTAACTTTGATTAAGGCTAGTTCACGCATGACAAAGTTGCCGGGTTCTAACTCTTCGACTTTTAAGACATCGATTTGTTTGGCAACTTGTTTGGTAACTTGTTCAAGAGTTTTCTCGTCTGCGTTTACTGTGATGGTCATACGGGCGATGTCTTTTTGTTGTGTAGCGCCAACAGTTATGCTTTCAATGTTAAAGTTTCGTCGTCTAAACAGGTTAGAAATCGTGTGGAGTACACCAGGTTTATTTTCAACTAGGACTGATATGACTTTGGTTTTTCCGGGTTCCATTAATAATCACCTCTCTGTTGGGGCAATCCGCAGCCTGGAGGCACAAATGGAACCACATCGGTTTCTGAGCCAATAGGCACATCTATAACTGTTGTAACTTTACTATTCAATGCAGTTTTTATAGCATTTCGGAATTCATCAATTGAGTTTACACGAATACCCTGTGCGCCGTAGGCTTCTGCTAGTTTTACAAAGTTAGGTGTTTTGCCCAAGTTAATAGCGTTGTAACGTTTCTCGTAGAGTGTTCTTTGCCATTGGGCAACCATACCCAATACGCTGTTATTTAGTACCATGACGATTACGGGGATGTCTTCCATGACGCTACAGGCTAATTCTTGCTCAGACATGATAAAGCTGCCATCACCGGCGATGTCTATAACCATGCGGTCTGGGCAGGCAACTTTGGCGCCAATTGCTGCAGGGAAGCCAAAGCCCATTGTTCCAAGCCCGCCTGAGCTGATGAAAGTTCGCGGCTGCAAAACTTGCATGTATAGGGCTGACCACATCTGGTTTTGTCCAACTTCAGTTGTAACTATACCACTTTGCGGTAACAGTTTACGCAGTTCAGAGAGTAACGCCTTTGGAACCATATCACGTGGAATCTCTTTTAATAGAGGACTTAGTTGCTCTTTAGCTTCTTTAACACGGTTTGTCCAAGCTTTACCCTCACCCTTACGTAGCTTCTTTGAAATAGCGGTTAGTAGCATTTTTAGTGAAGCTTTAGCGTCAGCAACAATTGCTAAGTCTACTTCTATATTTTTGTTGATTTCTGCTGCATCAACGTCAATTTGGATTTTCTTTGCGTCTGCTGCAAATGTGTCCAAATTGGTGGTTGCGCGGTCAGAGAGGCGGGTTCCAATGGCAAGTAAAACATCGGCCTCACCAATTAGTCTGTTAGCTGCAGGGTTACCATGCATGCCTATACTTCCCAAAGATAACGGATGATTTTCTGGGAAGGCTCCTTTACCCATGAAAGTGGTTGCAACTGGGGCCATTAGCAAGTCAGACATTTGAACTATTTCATCAGATGCACCTGCTAATATGACACCGCCGCCGACTAGCAGTATGGGGCGTTCAGCTTTTGCCAAAAGCTCAGCAGCTTGACTGATTTTGGCTGGATCAGGCGGTTGAGGCAATCTGTAACCTCTAATATTGGGCGTGTTTGTAAATTCAACTTCATCAATATTTGACTGCACATTTTTGGGTAAATCAATCAAAACAGGGCCAGGCCGACCAGTGGTTGCAATATGAAAAGCGTTAGTAACCATTTGGGGAATTTCCGAGACAGATCGTGGCTGGTAATTGTACTTGGTAATTGCAGTGGTTATACCCAAGATATCGGCTTCCTGAAAAGCATCTCTACCAATCATATAACTTGAGTTAACACCATATGATGGAATTTGACCAGTTAGAGCGACAATTGGACTAGAATCCATGTAGGCATTTGCTATACCCGTTACCAAGTTAGTAGCCCCCGGTCCACTAGTTGCCATACACACACCAGCACGTCCACTAGCTCTTGCGTAACCTTCAGCCTCATGCGCCGCACATTGCTCATGTCGCGCAAGAATGTGGCGAATTTTTTTGTTACCGCAAAGCGCATCGTATACTGGAAGGATAGCGCCTCCTAAGATTCCAAAGATTGTATCAACATTTTGACGTTCAAGAGATTCTAAAAGTGCTTGTGCACCAGACATTTTTGGCATATTCAATTCTGTCTCCTATGTTTTGAATTAACGTTTAGACTGTTGTCTACACAAAAATTGTTTGAGAAAGATGTAGCATATTTAGAGGTTAACCTGAGAGAATTAGAGAATAAATACCCGACGATCCCAGCTATTGAGGTGACAATCCCTCATGTTCATGCCTCTTTAAATTTACTTCAGCTAAAGTACGCCATTGTTCAAATAAAAACCTATCGGTACAACAGCGCTTTTGAATTTTTCACAAATGTGGCTAATATTCAGGAGTTCAGGTTGTATGTGAACTGATATGTGTATGGAATAAAATTTTAAAAGTGCAGTAAACGTAAGAATTATTGAGAAAAGTGGTGTAGTGTATAGAGGTTTAGAGTCTTTTTGTATTATTATTGTTTTCATCGCGGTAATCTGTAAGGAGTACGTTCATACAACTTATGACTGCGTCCACGCTGGCTTTAACTATGTCTTCACGTGTGCCCATGGCTGTAACGATTCGACCACCTTTGCACATGCGTACGAGCACTTCGACTTTTGCATCAGTTCCACCGGTAATAGCTTTGACATTGTATTGTTCTAGTTTGATGGGTTCGTTTTCTTTTATGGCACGTTTCACGGCATTTATAGTTGCGTCAACTGGACCAACACCAGTTGCAGCACCACAAGCATCTTTACCGTTTATACATAACCGAACAGATGCAGTTGCAGTTACTGGATCGCCACCAACAAAAATCATTTCCTGAAGCTTAATTGGCTTAAACCCACTAAGACCCATGACCTTTTCAGCTATTGCTAACACATCAGCATCTGTGACAGTTTTACCCTTATCACCAAGTTCTTTGATACGTTGCAAGATTTCTTTAAATTGTTCCTCATCAGGGTTTATACCCATACTGTCGAGGTTTGCTTTTATTGCATGTGAACCTGAGTGTTTGCCTGAGGCGATGCGGCGTGTGCAGCCTACCAGTTCTGGAGCGATTGGTTCATATGTTAGAGGGTTTGCAAGCATACCTTGAGTATGTATGCCAGATTCGTGTGTAAACGCGTTTTCGCCAACGACTGCTTTGTTGGGTTGCGGGTAAATTCCTGTTAAACGTGAGACTAATTGTGATGTGCCATAGAGGAGTTCAGTTTTGATATGTAGTTGTTGCTGGTAAAGTGAATGGAGTGTTACTACGATTTCTTCAATTGCAGCATTACCGGCTCGTTCACCTAAACCGTTAATTGTTCCATGAACCTCCTGAGCACCTGCTCCAAGTGCAGCTACGGTACTGGCCACGGCCATGCCAAAGTCATTATGACAGTGCACCCCAACAGGAACCTTAATGCTGTCTGTTAGTTTTGTGAAGAATTCATATGCACGTTCAGGAGTTAGAATGCCTACTGTATCACAGGGAGTTACGCGGTCTACGCCGCAAGTTTCGGCAGTTTGAAAAACCTTAAGCAGGTAATCAAAATCAGAGCGTGTTGCGTCTTCAGCAAGCAAATCAACTTTTAAACCATGGGCTTTGGCGTAGGTTACACAATCTTCGGTGGCTTTTAGAATCTCATCTCGTGTCTTGCGCAGTTTATAGGTTATGTGCAAGTCAGAGGTGGGTATGATCATGCTTATGGTTTGGGCTCCGCTTTTTATGACTGCGTCAATGTCGTTTTTTGTGCCCCTTCCTGCACTTGCCACTTCAGCTTTTAGACCTTGTCTGGCAATTAGGCTGACAGCTTCAAGTTCGCCTTCAGAAACTGCTGCAAACCCAGCCTCAATCACGTCTATTCTGAGTTCATCTAGACGTTGAGCTATTAGTAGCTTATTTTCTGGTGTAAGAGATATCCCGGGTGTTTGTTCACCATCACGCAGGGTGGTGTCTAAAAAGTTTATACGCTTAGGGAAGCGGTTGAATAAAGCAATACCCCATTTGAAGTCACTCGTTAGGTTCACCGTTAAGCACAGATATAAAAATTATGGTAAAAGAGGTTAAATAGTGTATACTGTAGGTGTAACCAAATTTGTTATAAAAGTAAGGTGAAAGGGTGAGAAGGAGTGCCAGCTTTCCCGATTTCACGCGGCCGAAGACCGCACTACAGTTGGGAACGGAACACGGTTTAACTTCTGAGTTCGGAACGGGATCA
>WRJX01000087.1 GCA_009778385.1 Candidatus Bathycorpusculum sp.
TGACGGTGTTTCTGTTTGCTCGTTTTCATGTTAACGGTTCACGTGAAGAAATCTGGAACTTTATAGGTAATCCCTTTTGAAATACTCTCTGTATGCGTAAGTGTACTGTTTTAGTGTTAGTTACTGTTTTGGTGGCGTCAAGTCTACTTGCATTAACCGTTGCCCCAGCAATTGCACAAGCAGGATTCAAGCCATCTGTGCCACAATTCACTGTAAAACTTATTGACAACTCTCATGATATACCGCCCTCTACTACGACTAGTACTAATCCATATACAGGAGAAGAAACCACAGACACTAACTCAGGTCGCCACGTAGTTGATAAGAACATAGAGATTACGATAAAAAATCAGCCCTTTACACCCTACAAAGATGCAGACGGTTATGAACATACTCTAGTCTACCAAGTGGAGTTTAAAGGTCGTTTTGAGGACGAACAAGGCTGGAAACTTGTGACTACTACGGGTCAATCGGATTCTCAATATACTACTATAACAGTTCCTCAATATAATCTCCGGATGCTCAACGTAGATATTAATTCATTACCTACGGGTTCTCAGTTGGATTTTAGAGTCAACGCAATCACGAGATATGACAAGCCGCGACCTTTTACAGATGGAGATATGTTCTTTGGGTATGAATCTGTGGTTGACACATCGAGTGGTTGGAGTGGTGTTCAAACAATTACAATATCTGACAAATCTCAGTCGTCTCCGCTTTCGCAAACAACAACCTTACCACCTGTAAACTCTGATGGTAACAGTCAACCGCAACCCGCTAATCAGACGCAACCACCAAATAGTATATTCTCTAATCCACTCTTTACGTTGGTCGTTGGTGTTCTCTTAGGCGGTATTATTGTAGCTGTGGTACTGGTAGTTCTTAGACGGCACATAAAAACGCCAACTTACAACTCAACACAAACTAACACCAACACTGAACCGTTGCCAAAACTTGCAGATTGCGTTTAAAGGGTTGTCTTTAAGGTGTTACGTATTCTACGTAGCGTGAACAGCGTGCAACCTGCTTTAATATATGCCTAAATCAATTGTAAATTCGGTTGATATATAAAATTCATCATAATCACCAGGCGACCTGAGATACAAAATATCTTTAACGATACGATAATGACCAGGGCTTAATTCTCCATACAACCATTTCCAGCCTATTTCCTGCTCTCTTACGCTATTTTCCCCTAAAATGTGCCCTATAGCATTAAATACAAAATTACCTTCAGTAACATATGGCACTTTACACCAACCGCTTTCAACTTTTTCTTCCACCCAAAAAGAGTTACCATAAGTGTATTCGTTTGGTGTTACATTTTTTAGTATTATTGTAAGACCAGTGTTTGTTACAGTGTTTTCTTTTACCTCCAAAACTACGCCTTCTAAAGAGTCGTCTAAAGTATTGTTTGTTCCTTTGTTATTTACCAGAATTGTTATGCATACTATATAGGCTATGATTGCTATACATACTATAAGTAAAACCGTCAACACCTTTGTATTCATAACTACCACGCTTCAATAACATATTTTTTGTCTGCACTTATACATAAGGACATCAAAGGTCACCTGACTTATTGTGGTTTTAGCTGTAAAATACTCCGTCTGGTGCTATTGTGGTGTTAAGGTAACGATAAGGTACCTTTATCCATGTGCTGCTGTCGTATTGTAGCCAAATATTTGTAACAGTAACAAAGCCACCTGACATAAGATTAGGTCCTGTTTGTGTGCAGTTAACCGGAAGCGAGTCTTTTGAGAATACATGCATGCTCGAGTAGCCTTCACTTTCGCATATTTGTTTTGCAGTTGGGAGATTTGGCCATGTTGCATCAATTTGGGCGTTTGTCAAAGGAATCTTTTCGAACGGTTTGGGAAACGGAATTCCAGGGGCAAACATTTCAGGATAAGCATCAGCAGCAGGGTTATCAACCATTTTTACAGCAATTACGACCACTGTTACCAAAAGTACAAGAAACGTCACCAAGAGTATTGCACTCATTTTTATTGCTCTTGTCGCCATCTTTATTCCTCGCTAAAAAATGAAGCATTATGTAAGTATTTAGCTCTATGTTTTAGAACAAACGTAGTCAATTAGTAAGGGCAGAAACAAGTGTTACACACCCTACATAGCGTTAACCGTAGGTTAAGCGGACAAGTTTTATAGCAAATACACAGAATACCTTAAAACGCTATACGAAGGTGTCCAAAAATTTTCTACATAATTAAGCAAGCCAACGCCACATTAAACTCAACACCGTTCACCAAAACTTCTGAAAATTGACGTCAACTATAGTCTATTTCGGATCAGCGTATAAAAGCTAAAGGTGTTCAACTACGTAAATCAGAGTCATTGCTATGGAACACTATGACAGTTATTACGGAAAACTGTAACACAATTACACCAAACCATAACGCCAATCAGAACTCAAACCAAGCTCAGAAGGTTAATTGTTGGTGGGCCGAGCCGGACTTGAACCGGCGACCTTTGGCTCGTAAAGCCAACGTCCTAACCAGGCTAGACGACCGGCCCACAGTTTACATGTGGTCTTTTGATTAAGACAACATTTTTGTTTTTAAATTTGTCTGTATGATTCTTTGGATACAGATATAAATTCGTATTTGTATAGGTCAAACTAAATCTACACCAAACACAAGTGTAGACTGCAGTCATATAGTAAATTAAACGGTAAAGGCGAATCTGGTTGATAAAACGTATACTCTGTACAGGCGCTGGCGGTCCAGCAGGCATAAATTTTGTAAAATCCTTAACGGTAGCTCCTGAAAAACTATACATTGTAGGAACAGAAGCTAGTGATTACTATTTGCATACAATGCCTACAGACACCAAATATTTGGTACCAAAAGCCAAAGACCCCGGCTACATTGACCGTTTAAATGAGATAATTCGTAAAGAAAAAATCGATTTTCTACATGCTCAACCAGATATTGAAGTTGAAATTGTATCAGAGCAACGAGAAAAACTTGAAACCCCCGTGTTTCTACCTTCAAAACAAGCAGTAAAAGACTGCCAAGACAAACTCGCTTCCGCTAATACTTGGAAAAACAAAGGCATACCAGTAGCCAAAACAATCGTAATTAAACAAGAAGCCGACATTGACCGCGCATTCGCAGAATTAGGCTCACCTATATGGATAAGAGCCACACGCGGCGCAGGCGGCAGAGGAAGCACCCCTGCAAACAACCGTGAAACAGCCGTTTCATGGATTAACTATTGGCATGCCCGCAATGTTGACTGGGAATTTATTGCCCAGGAAATGTTACCGGGAAGAAACATTGCATTCCATAGCTTATGGCATAATGGTGAACTTGTCACTTCAATGGCACGAGAACGCCTAGAGTACATTTACTCATACCTCGCTCCTTCAGGCATCATGGGTACCCCAGCAGTACAAAAAACTGTGCATGAAAACACTGTTAACAAAATCAGCACCGAAGCCGTCTTAGCCATTGACCCAAACTTTACAGGAATTGCCAGCGTTGATCTAAAAGAAAACAGCAAAGGCGTTCCCTGCGTAACCGAAATCAATCCAGGACGCATGTTTACCACTTCATTCTTCTTTAGTTACGCCAGCAAAGTCTTCTTCAACGATTACCGCATAAACATTCCTTATCTATACACAAAACTAGCATACAAAGAAAATTTGCCTAAACTAGAAAAATACAACCCATTACCCACAGACGTGTACTGGATACGCCACATGGACACACCAGGTCGCTTAGTAAAAGACAATAAAGTATTGGGAGCAATGTACACCTAAAATGTTTAAAGCAATCATCTTTGATTTAGACGGAACACTACTGGATTTACCAATCAACTATACAGCACTGTACAAAAAAGTCAGCGAATTAACAGGTATAGCTGAAATTAACTCATTATTAAAAACAGTAGCAGAAATCAAAGACCAACAAGTTTTAAGACAAGTTTTCGATGCTTGGACAGGCTTTGAACTTGACATAATTGATAAAATTACAATTCATGAAGAGGGCATGCAACTTTATGAGCAACACAATAGACTACCCAAAGCACTGGTTACAATGCAAGGCAAAGAAACCGTTAACGAAATCTGCCAAAAATTTAACTTACAATTCAACACAGTATTTACACGCGATAACTCACTTAACCGAGCTGAACAGCTAAAATTAGCAACAACAAAACTTGGCTACACACTGCCAGACACGCTATTTATAGGCAACATAGACAACGACGAAAACGCAGCAAAACAAGTAGGCTGCCAATTCATTAGAGTAAAATAAACAAAAAACACATTCCAAAAACATTACAATACATGATGTCTATACAAGCTAAATTATGATAAAATAAGATAAAATATTGAATCTTGAAGTTTTCAGAAAGAATTAACAGTTTTTATAGCTATCTTAACACTCTTAGTTTTTAGCAAATTTACTTGACAAACTTTAGTTATCGCTACAGGAAAGCTTAAGAATAAAAACTATCCTTTTGGCAGGTATACATTAACAGAGCTGACATTGAAATGATTGTGTGTATTATTGGTCTTGGACAGATCGGTTTTCCAGTTGCAAAATACATTACAGCAAAAGGCTTTGATGTTTATGGTTTTGATATTAACCTAGCTGCAGTTGAATATGGAATTCAAAACGGAAAATTCAAAGCAACCACCCAGTGGGATCAACTTCCAAAAGCTGACGCATATATAATCTGTGTCACCACTGGGCAAATCAACAATCAGGCAGATTTAACAGCAGTTTTTGAAGTTACAAAAAAAGTCGCCGAAAAAGCTGACACAAACACGCTGGTTGCTATTGAAAGCACCATTTTACCAGGAACCTCAAAAAAGATTTTTGAAGAAACCTTCAAAGGTAAAGTCCTGCTTGTTCATGCACCACACCGTTACTGGGCAGACCAAGAAGATAAATACGGCGTAAACCAAGTCCGAATTATCGGCGGCGTAAATACAGAAAGCTTAGAGGCAGGCATGAAATTCTACAAGGACCAACTGGGTATACCTATGCATACAGTCTCTACTGTAGAAATAGCAGAAATGTGCAAAATCACCGAAAACAGTCACCGCTATTTACAAATTGCATTTGCCGAAGACCTAAAAATGATGTGTAACCGCATAGACATGAACTTTGACGAACTTCGGGAAGCTATGAACACCAAATGGAACGTTGACCTACCAGAAGCACGCGATGGCATCGGACGACACTGCCTACCAAAAGACATACGGTATGTAACGTCACTTACACCAAGTATACTGCTTAATAGTGCTATGGAAGTAGACCAAAAATACCGGGAATTGCTAGAAAAACAAAAAAAATAAAGCAAACACAGTCAATCAACCCGTTTACCTCTTTAATTTTCAATTTTCCAATTAACCTGATTTTTGTGTTTGGATAAGCTTATAATGCTTGTATACGCCCTTCCTACTTTGATACACTATGCCTGCGCCAGATGTTTGGTTAGACACCGTTACACCTAAAATTAGCATAACCATAAACAGCATGTTGCCAAGTCTACATAAAAAAGGCTACTCCACTCTTGTTACTGCAAAAAATCAAACCCAAACCACTGACATGCTTGATGCCCTAAAAGTGCCGTATAAAGCCATAGGAGAATACGGAACCACACTTAAAGAAAAATTAGCAGTTGAACAAAAGCGTACACTTGAATTTTTAGACCTTTTTGACCAAGTTGGCTACCCAAAAGTGCTCTGGACACACGGCGATGTCTCCGCAATTCGAACAGCATTTGGACTTAGAATCCCAATTGTATACGCTAACGACACAGTTTTTGCATATGCAGTCGCAAAACTAGCTTGCCCCTTAGTAGACTATCTTGTAGCACCTAAGTGCTTTGGCAAGTCATGGAGCAAATTTGGCATTTCCAAATCACGAATCATCCATTATGATGGACTAGAAGAAATGGCGTATGTAGGCGCAGAATTTGAAAAACCAAAACTCCTCAAAGACCTTAACAACCAAAAGAAACCAATTATCCTTTTCCGTGACGCTGAATACCAAGCAGTCTACTGCAAAGACGTTAAGGTCAATTCTGAAAAACTACTACAGGAACTTGCAAAGTTAGGCACAGTTATTTGCCTACCACGTTACAAAGAAGAACAAGAAAAACTCGAGAAAATTCCTAACGTTTGGGTTCCACCAGAACCAGTTTTGACGGCACAGCTTATACCATATGTTGATTTGATGGTTGGCAGCGGTGGAACAGCCTGTCGAGAAACAGCACTCTGTGGAATTCCAACAATTAATTTCCACTTTTGGGATGTACAGGCACGATATCTATTCAAGAAAAAATTCCCAATTCAAATCATCCGCAACCACAATCGCATCATTGCAACTGCAAAAAAGCTACTTGCTAACCCACAAAAAATTGATACACGAAAATCATTGAATACACTGGAATCACCAGTACCAAGTTGGATAAAATACTTAGAGCTATGTCTGCAAAAACAGGAGTAACTGTCTATACGCTTCCATACCAACCTTTTGTTAAGCCGATATAGTTTTCGAGCTGAAGTTTTGCAGCTTTAAAATCACCTGTGACCAAAATAATCCATAACGATTTGGGAACGGCTAAACCTAAACGTAACAGTACTTGTCTACTACTGTAAGAATTGACTCGCCTTGCTAGTCTGCCGCTGTTTACAAAATCCTCAAAACCTCTACGTTCATGAAAATAATGTATACAACATGGTTCCCGTGTGGTTAACCATTTAAATTTTTTAGCGACAATATGTTGACCAATGTAGTGGTCTTCCCAAATGTGCAAATCCTTAGGGATGTGGATATCTCTAACGGTCTCTGTTCTTATCAAAGTATCATGAGTTAGGTACCGTTTTAGATGTTGCTGCGCTATTATATAGTCTAGAACATTTTTGCGGTAAAGCATTGCCATAGATTTAGTAATATTATAAACGTGTTTATCCCCAGGAATTGTAACACCCCAAAGAGCACCAACGTCTGGTTGCAAAAGTTTTTGTGCAGCAGCCCACCAACCTTTACATAAAATAACATCAGAATCCAAATGCAAATGCCACGTCGTCTTTGCAACTTCAATGCCTTTTTGACGGGCAGTGGCACGGTTACCATCTCTATCATCGATAACTTCCACGTTAGGATAAGATTTTACAAAATCCAATGTACCATCTGTGCTGCCGCCATCCACAACTATTAGACGCCCCACGGGAAGTTGAGCATACGCTGAATCAATGCATTCTTTTAAACAGGGTTTCAAACTGTTCTTAGTTAAGAGCACTACATCGACTTTTTCACTCATACATATCACGCAAAGATGGAACTTTAGTTGACTATGAAGTGTACTTAATTAGTTTTTGGACAAGCAAAATGTTAAGGCGTTAGTCACCTTTAAAGATTAATAATAGAATAAACAAATTTACATTAACACATAACCGTCACGTACAAATCAAGTTTAACGCCGTTTTTGTGATAAAAATAATTGTTGTATATTTTAAGTTTTAAAGCAAACCATATTTTTCCAGAGTTGTAATGAATTGTTTCTTGAAATTATCAGAACAGAACATTTTTGCTCGCTCAACAAGGTCACTTGGATTTATCTCACTTTGTAACGCTTCTTCTATGGCTTTAATACATTCATCAACACTATTGTAAAGAGAACCATAACTACCCACAATTTCTTTAGGTCCACCAGTATTATGCACAACTGGAATACAACCAGCAGCCATAGCTTCAACCACACTTATACCAAAATGTTCACCAATCATGCCGTGTAGATAGACTTTTGCCTTACCCAACAAAACAGAAAGGTCGGCATGCGTAGCGTTAGCAATTAAGTCCACATTATCAGGTTTTAACGCAGCTATTTTGTCATAGTATGGATCGTTTAAACACTTACGACCAACTATTACAAATTTGACGTTAGGCATCTGCTTAGCTACTTGTACAATCAGCTCATAATTTTTGTTTGGAACAAAACAGCCTACAGAAACAACAAAAAGCTCCTTCTTAGCTGGTTTGAAGTCTTCAATGTCAACAGGCGGATAAACCACTTCAGCTTTTCGCCCCCAACGGTCCATAATGGCATTTTGAGTGTAATAGCTGTTGCACATCAACAAGTCAATTTTCTTTACCTGCCGTTCCCGTTGGAAAATAATTGGCCAATATAATAGCTTCCAAAGCCAACGATGTTTAACATCAGGATTGTGCATACGAACCAAGTTTTCTGGAAAATGCACATATGCAACACTTTTTTTCCCAGCTCCAATAAGATACATTGTATCCCGAGAAATAATTTCCAAATCCATTTCACCCACTTCTCTGCATAGCTTATTCTTTAGCCTTGGGTGACGAAATAACAGACGCCTGTGTGCTTGAAAACGTTTAGGCTTAACATCTACTTCAGAATCATATTGAATCTGTTTAATGCTTGAAACGGGCAGATTATCAAATATACTCCCCGAGGGCAATTCACCAAGCAAAGTAACATTGTGTTTTCGTTCAATTAGAACTTCTAGAATTTTAAGCAGCACCTCTTCGCTTCCGCGAATTACATCATTAAGATAGGGGTGAACAACAAGAATTTTTTTACTACTACCTAGCTGCGAGTTGTCAGGGATAGCGCTACCCATTTTTGTGTTTCCTCACGGTGTTATAGCAATATCAGATGAACTCTATGAAATAAACGTTTAGCGTATTTGGCAACCAATGGTAAAATTTATAACAAGAATTACCCGTTCATTACATTAACTGGTATTTCATGATAAAAATACGGTTAGACGTTGACTATGCTTATCCATCAAGAAACAAAAGCCTAATCTGCACTGCGCTTCAAATTCAGCCAAAAAAAGACTACCTGAAAAACAGCAAAATCATCGCCAAAATGGTAAACGAAACCAAACAAGAAGTAATGGCATACTGGTTCTTTACACCTCTAACCCGACCTGACCAAGAAATGATAAATTTGATGAATCCTAAACGGCATGAAACTGCCCTTCACATAGCTGTCAACCCGTATAAGGAAATGGAGGCTTTAGAGAAACTTACCAGTCAAAAACTACGCTACTATACAATCCACGGCACTGAGCGGCTTTTAGGAAGAATTATTTGGAGAAGAAACCTTAAGCAAGCAAGAGTACCTATTCCGGAAGGTTTTCCGCTTCAAGATTTTTGGGATTTTCCTACGTGTAGTCTTGACAGAGTTTGCTACGCTAAGTCTACAGAGGAAGCACGCAAAATAGCACAGGAGAGTGTTGCAGAGGGCAAAGTTTTGCATATACATCCAGATTGGCTATTTAGAAAAGGCAAATTCAATCCTAGAGGACCTTATTATGATGTTTTAAGAGAGATTTTAGATGTTGATTGTGAATTAGAAGGGTTAATGGTACGGAAAAAAGGGTTTGTAAAAATTGGTAAATATTCAGAGCATTTTGAGTACACCAAAGACGCACCCCCCGCCGAGAAAATTTTTGACAAGCTAAAAGATAGAGATGTAGATATTTTCACTTTTATTGAAAGAAGCTGGTGTAGCTCACTTGCTTTCAAGCCTTCTGATAAGTGGTTAAAAACTGAAGACAACATTGCATTACTTCAGATAAACACGTTTGATGAATGGTGGGAAAAAATTGGCAAAAAAACTCGCAATATGGTTCGTAAAGCTGAAAAAAGCGGAGTAAGCGTAAAAATTGTTGAACCATCAGACATGTTAGCTGAAGGCATATGGAAAATTTATAATGAGACACCCATTAGGCAGGGTCGAGCTTTTTCTCATTATGGACAGACACTTGAAAGCGTTAAAAATATGGTTTTTAACACAAAAGACTGCACTTTCATAGGTGCATATGCAGAAAACGAATTGGTAGGTTTTATTCAGTTAGTTTACGGAGACAACTTGGTGGTCACAACTCAGATACTCTCACTTCAAAAACATTGGGACAAAGCAATAAATAATGTTATGTTAGCAAAAGCAGTTGAAATTTGCGCTAAAAATAATCACAAATGGCTAATGTATGGAAGAATGGGCAAGGGCAGCAATCATCCTTCATTGGATAAATTTAAAGAAAATAATGGTTTTGTAAGGTATCCATTGAACCGTTACTATGTAGTACTTTCAAAGAAAGGAAATACAGCTGTAAAACTGGGTTTACATCAACAAATTAAGGATAAAGTACCCGAATCGATAAAGCCAAAAGTGATTTCGGTTTACAATTTTATAAGTCGAACAAAAATCAAACTGAAATATCGTTAATAAAACAAAAACAAAGAGGATCAAAGCAAAAGGTCAGCAAGAACTCTATTTAGAGTTTGCTTATTTTTTATACCCCTAAAAATAATTTTGCCACTAGCATAAACACGAAAAGAATATTCCTCAAAGGTCAAATCGTAAATCATTCCAGCAACTTTACTTTTCAAAGTAGCTTTCTCTAGAATTTTTTCAAGCGCTTGATCTTTTTTATCAAATTTTAGGACAACTATGACATCACTCTCGGCCCCACAGGTGCCTTCAATTCTTGATACATAGTCACCTACTACTGCTGACATTAAAGCGTCTGTAGCTCCTTTAATACTTCAAGAAAACGGTCAATTTCCTCTGTAGTATTGTAAAGGTAAAAGCTTGCACGGGCGCTGGATTGCAACTGGAAGATTTGATGAAGCGGTTGAGCACAATGGTATCCGCTACGTATGGCTATTCCGTAACTGTCACATAAAAGAGCAACATCATGCGATGATAAGCCTGCAACGCTAAAGGGGATTATTCCGCATTTGCTTGAATCCGTTGGACCATAAAACGATATTTTACTTAGATGTTTCATGCCTTCTATGGCATATTTTGTGAGCACTTGCTCGTGAGTCAAAATGTTGTCCATACCAACTTGCTCAAGATAGTTTATAGCTGCCGCTAAACCTACCGCGCCTTCAATGTTTGGTGTTCCTGCTTCAAATTTCCAAGGAGGCTCATTCCAACTGACATTGCATCTCTGGTTTTTAGAATCGAAAACCACTTCTTTTATCATTTCGCCGCCACCTTGAAATGGACTTATCTTTTGTAGTAATGCTTTTTTGCCATACAAAACGCCGATGCCGGTTGGACCGAGCATTTTATGTCCTGAAAAAGCCAAAAAGTCTACGTTAAGATCTTGGACGTCTACTTTCATGTGTGGAACGGATTGAGCGCCATCCACAAGAATTAATGCACCATGGTCATGAACAATTTTTGATAGCCGTTTTATGTCGTTAACCATGCCTGTAACGTTTGAAACATGGCTTAAGCAGACAATTTTTGTTTTAGATGTTAGTTTGTTTTCAAAATCTTTGACATCTAAAATACCATCTGGAGTAACGTTTACATAATTAATTTTGAAACCGCAAATTTTTGCAGTTATTTCCCAGGGAACTATGTTACTGTGATGCTCCATTAGAGAAACAAGAACCTCATCGCCTTTTTTGAGATTGTTTAGCCCCCAAGAGTAAGCTATGAGGTTAATGGCCTCAGTTGTTCCTCTGACGAAAATTATTTCAGAAGACTCTTTGGCATTGATGAATTTTGCTACATGTTCACGACTTTTCTCATACATTTCAGTAGCTTCTAATGAAAGGGTATGAACACCTCGGTGCACATTAGCGTTATGGTTTTCGTAATAGTTAACCATAGCTTGTATGACTTGTCGGGGTTTTTGTGCAGTTGCGGCATTGTCAAAATAGATAAGAGGGTTATTGTTTACTTGACGTTTTAGAATTGGAAAATCGTCTCGAATCTGAAGTGAATCTAGGGTGATTTTTCTTCCTCCGGCTTTACCCTCTTAGATAGCGTTTTTGCCAGTTCTTCCTCTTCCAAAGCTTGTTTTTCTTCAAAAGTGTTTTCTTTAGGCATCCACGCGGGTTCGCTACCTCTGTCATCGAAATATTTTCTGATGGCACGCTTCAACGCGCCGACAGCGAGGACACCACAATGAAATTTAACGCTGGGCAGTCCACCGATTTCTTCGGTAACTTTTTGCCAAGTAATGCTATCCCAAGTTGCTTCAAGGGTTAGGCCTTTAATCATTTCAGTAACTATGCTGGAGGTTGCAATGTTAGCGGCACAACCATAGCTCTCGAATTGCGCTTTTTCGATGATTTGCGTTTGCTCATTGATTTTTAGGTAAAAAGTTATCATGTCGCCACATGCGGGATTACCAGCGACTGCTATGACTGTGGCATCTTCCATTTTTCCAAGGTTTTTGGGGTTACGGAATAAATCCATAACTTTTGGGTTATAAGGTAATGGTATACGAGACATTCTTACTCCACTCCTGTTGAACCGACTATCCGCCTAATACGATTGACAGCTTCTGGTAATACTTTTAGGACGTAGGCTATATCTTCTTCTGTAAGATAACGGGTTGTTTTCATGAGAACACTACCGTGAGCTTCTTCAAATCTGCGACCAATAGCAACTAGAACGTGACTGGGTTGAAGAAGTCTTCGGCTGCATGCACTTCCACTTGAAAGATAGACACCTTTGAGGCTTAATTCAATTGTTAATGCTTCTCCTTCAGCACGTAAAATGCTAATGTTAGCATTGTCTGGGGAACGTTTTTCGCCTTTTGGACCGTTAAAACGCAAATCGGTCAATTCAGAGAATATGCCGTCAACTAGTTTGTCTCTTAAATAACCCATTTTTGTGATGTTTACCTCAAAATTTTCAAATGCTAACTCAGAGGCTTTTGTAAAGCCAACAATTGATGGCGTATTTTCTATGCCAGGCCAAAGTCTTTGTGTACCAATTTGTCCCTCAATTATACGGTCAAGATTAACGCCTTCACGCAAGTATAAAGCGCCTATGCCTCTTGGACCTTGGATTTTATAACTGCTAATTGTTGCTAAATCAACGTTAAGGTCTTGTACATTGAAGGGTATTCTGCCATAGGCATCGGTTGCGTCTGTGTGAAAGAGTATTTGTGAGTTTTTGTCTTTGGCAATTTGGACGGCTTCTTTGATATTTTGAATTGTGCCCAATTCATTATTTACTGCTGCTACACTTACAAGGATAGTCTCTTTATCTATTGCTGCTTGGAGTTTTTCCATGTTTAAGAAACCGTCACGGTCAACGGGAACTTTGGTTACGGTGAATCCGAATTTTTGCATCATCTCTGCAACTTGCAAAACATTGATTGGCTCAATTTCGGAAATAACTATTTTTTTACCTTTCTCTTTTTGGGCAAAGCAGGAACCCATGATTGCAAGGTTATTGGCTTCTGATTCACCTGGGGTGAAAGTGATTTCTTCGAGGATTTTAGCGCCCAGGTATTTGCTGATCTTTTGGAAACAGTTCATTATTACTTCGAAGGCTTCCCAGCCGGGTTTGTGGGTAAGGGTTGGGTTGCCATAGGCGATTTTGTTGAAATACGGAAGCATTGCATCTACGACTTCTTGTGGAACAATGCTTGAGTTTTCATTATCTAAGTAAACTTGATGAGTAATTCCCTCATGAAGTTTTAGGAGGTCTTTTACGTTTTCAACCATACAATATCCTACCATAGAAAGTAATCAGATAACTCGTCACACTTGGATATATCAAGTTCAAATAAAAAAACCTAACCACAACAAATCGATAATTACCCATAGCAGTATCAGGGTTTTAATGTTTAAAAAAATAAAGGCAGAGGGCAAAAATTAGAAAGGGAACAGAGAAGAGATTAAGAACAAGCCTCTATCCTTACAATCAAATTCTAAAGTTAGCGTTAAACAAAACATATACATCATGCATGTTCCATAAACACTCTAAGGTTCACTTTATTCTTTGTATATAGATAGTCTTTGGTTTTTGGGTGAAAATGCGTTAGTTTGTTAAAAAACCCTAATAACTATCAAGCATAATAAATTTTAAAAATTGTCCTGATGGCGAATTAAAATTGAAAATCTCTGAGTTATCTGTGCCACAATCCGTTAAAGATGTTCTGGATACCTTGGGAATTAAAGAACTATTTCCACCCCAAGCAGATACCATACAGGCAGGACTACTCGAAGGACAGAATATAGTGCTAGCCAGTCCCACTGCATCGGGAAAAACTTTAATTGCTGAACTCGCCAGCATGAAACATATACTAGAAAACCACGGCAAAGTAATTTACCTCTCACCATTACGGGCACTTGCTAGCGAAAAATATGAAGAATTCAAAAAATACACACAAATAGCAAAAAATGATGGAAACAAAGTGTCGGTTGGCATCAACACAGGAGATTTTGACGATGCAGACAACTGGATGGAAAAATATGACGTAGTCATCACTACTAACGAGAAGGCAGATTCACTGCTTAGACACCGTGCAAAATGGATGGACAATATCTCACTTGTAATTGCTGACGAGGTGCATCTACTTAATGAGGGGGAACGTGGCCCCACATTGGAAATTGTATTGGCAAGACTCATGCAGATTAACCCACACATCCAAATTTTGGCCCTAAGTGCAACAATTACTAACGTTGATGAAATAGCCGGATGGTTAAACGCCAAATACATTGTTACCGAATGGCGTCCAATCAACTTAAAAGAGGGCATTCTATTCCAAGACGAAATTCAATACAAAGATGGCGATTCAAGAAGAGTAAATCAAGAAACCCGCTTTACATACATCAACCTTGTTTTAGATACACTAAGAAATGGAGGCCAAGCGTTAGTTTTTGCATCCACAAGAAGAAACGCTGTTTCTGCAGCTAAAACTCTTGCGGGACACATGAACAAAGCAGCACCTAAAACAGGCTCTACCCTTATCAGACACACCATGGAAAAAGCAAACCGAGAAACACTAGAAAAAGAAGCATACAAAATTGAAGAAACAGGTGAAAAAACCCAAATCAGTGACGAATTAGCTGATATGGTACGTTGCGGAGTTGCTTATCACCATGCAGGTTTATCAGGTGCTCAACGCAAAATTATTGAAGATGCCTTTAAAGAACGCAAACTCAAAGTTTTAACTGCCACACCCACATTAGCTTGGGGTGTTAACCTGCCTGCACGCACAGTAATTATCCAGGATTACCGCCGTTTTGAAGCTGGATACGGCAACTACCCTATCCCCGTATTGGATTATAAGCAGATGGCCGGCAGAGCGGGCAGACCAAAATATGATAAATTCGGTGAGGCAGTAATTATCGCCAAAACCCAAGATGAAGCAGACTACCTTATGGAAGGGTACGTGTTAGCTAAAACTGAGCGCATTTGGTCAAGAATGGCAGTAGAAAAAATTATCCGTGGACATGTACTGGCAACAATTGCTTCAGATTACACTCATTCAGAAGAGGGTATTTTTGAGTTTTTTGGAAAAACTTTCTACGCTTACCAGTACGATGTTAAAGCCATCAAAAGTATCATCATAAAAATCCTCAAATACCTATTTGATGCGCAAATGATAATGGTAGATCGCCAAGACATTTATGCAACTAAATTTGGTAAACGTGTAAGCGAGTTATACATTGATCCATTGACAGCGGTGATCATGCGCGAAGCACTCACCAAAAAACCTGATTACTTGACCGATTTTAGTCTGCTACACATGATTGCCCATACACCAGACATGGGACCAGTTATGCGACCCTATGCCCGAGAAATCGACGTGCTAAGTCTACAGTTAGAGCAACATAGAGAGGAGCTACTGATTAACCCACCAAACGAATGGGAAGATCACATCGGGTATGAAGAATTTCTTAGTGAAATCAAAACTGCCATGGTTATGAAAAATTGGATAGAAGAAACCACCGAAGACCAACTTATCACAAAGTTTGGAGTACAACCAGGAGACCTATATCGCATCATAGAAAACGCTAAATGGTTATTACATGCAACTCACGAAATAGCCCCACTTGTAGGCGCAAATAAAGAAATAAAACCTCTCTCCGACGAGCTTGAGGAACGCGTTTCTAAAGGAATAAAACGTGAGCTCTTACCCATTGTACACCTAGAGGGCATTGGCAGAATACGTGGTAGAATAATTTACAACGCAGGCTACAAAACCATAGAAGACCTCAAGTTAGCATCACTTGAAGATTTAACTCATTTACCCTCAGTTGGTCCACGTTTAGCCAAAAAAATCAAAGAACAAGTAGGTGGACCTATTGTTGAAAAGGAAACGTGGGACGATTGGGATAAAGAGCAGGAGTTTAAACAGAAAACCCTGTTTTAAATGATGGAATGAGCGAATTTTTCTGCTTGTTTTACTGCTGTACCCAAATAGTTTTTTGGGTTTAAGGCATCTTCAATTTCTTGTTTACTGAGTTTACTGCTTAACAAGGGATCTGCTTGTAGAGTTTCTTTGAATTCCTGTTTTGCAATAGCACTTTTAATGGTTAGTTTGCGAAGCATTTCGTGGGCTTCTTGGCGGTTGACACCTTTGTGTACAAGGGCCATCATTACTGATTCTGACATTGCCCTACCCTGAGTAAATGAAAGATTTACGGACATACGTTGCTCATCAACACGCAAGTTTTCAACAATATTAACCATCAAGGTGAGAATGTAGTCAAGCAGGATGTTAGATTCTGGAAGTACAAACCGCTCTGTAGATGACTGAGTTAAGTCGCGTTCATGCCAAGTAACCATATCTTCTAATGCGGGAAACACAAGACTACGCACAATTCGGGCTAAACCACAGACACGTTCACATGTCTCAGGATTTTGCTTATGAGGCATAGTGGAACTACCAACTTGCTTCTTAGCTTCAAATGATTCGAAAACTTCTGCAATTTCAGGCCGTTGCAATTCCCGGACTTCGGTTGCAAAATTTTCAAGTGACGACGCAATTTCTGCGTAGAGGCAGACAATTTCAGCGTAGCGATCTCTTTGGACTATTTGAGTTGAGATTTCTGCTGCTTTGAGGTTGAGATGTTTCATGACAAGTTCTTGTATTTGTTCAGCGTGTTCACCAAGACCTGCTTGTGTGCCGACCGCACCACTGATTTTACCTACTAGAACACGTTTCTTACAGTCATTTAAGCGCTCTATATGGCGATTTATTTCATAACCCCAAACGGCAAACTTGAAGCCTAATGTGATGGGCAAGGCATGTTGCCCATGGGTTCTACCAATCATTACTGTTTTTGCGTATTTTCCAGCTTGGGTTTGAAGGATTTTTTTGAATAAAAAAAGTCTTTGCTCCAAAATATCTATGGCGTCCTTAAGCTGAAGTGCATTGGCTGTATCAACTATGTCATAACTTGTTGAACCCAAATGTACAAAGGCACCACTATTACCACACTGCTCAGAGAGTGCACGAACAAGCGATGCTATGTCATGTTTGATTTCTTTCTCAATTGCTTTTACACGCTCAACTTTAACATATTTGGTAGATGCCATAGAGACGATTTTTTCTGCATCCTTTTTTGGAATATTGCCTACTTCAGCATGCGCCAGAGCCAATGCTGCTTCAACGTCAAGCAGTCTTTGCAAACGATTTTCTTCATCGTAAACTTTAAGCATCTCCAGTGTACCATAACGACCAGTATCAATAGGCAATATAGGCAAATCTCATACCTCACGTTGAAGGATACACAGATTAAAGATTAATGTTTTACCGAAGCATATTAGCCATTTAGGAACATTTAATGGGCGTGAAAAGATGAGGACAACTATTGCAGTGTTTAACAAGAAAAGCGAACCCGCATTACCAACAGTTATTGATGTTTTGAAAAATAGCTGGATTGAGCAACCCCTAAACTTTATGGTTGCCAGCCCTGAAAAAGTGTTTTCTCACAAAAGCCCCGACATGTTAAGCAAGCAAGGCATCAACTCATCTTCAGTAATCGGCTGCTCTTTCACTAAGAAAGCAAAAAAAGCATACAGTTTTCTGCAGTTGGAGAGTGTCGCAGTTGCTTTTGAGGGTGTACTCTATAAACCAGTAACTAAAGAAGAACTTGCACAAGAGGCAGCTAAAAACCCCTCTCACTGTGAAGCACAACTACAAACCCTCATCGAAAAAGTCGATGGTGACTACGCTTTCTTTATTTTAAAAGATGAATGGATAACCGTGGCCAGAGATCCAATAGGCGTTCAACCACTATATTATGGTGAAAACAAAGAGTTGGCAGCTTTCGCGTCAAATCGCAAATCTCTCTGGCAGCTGGGCATAGATAAAACACTGTCATTTCCGCCAGGCAATTTGGGTTTGCTAACCAAGACAGGTTTTCAGTTTAAGCCGATTAAAACCTTCACCTATACCGAGCCTAAACATGTTTTGATGGATGATGCAGCAGCTGAATTGCAGAAGCTTTTGGAACAGGCGGTTAAAGCACGAGTTGCTGGACTTAAAGAGGTTGCAGTTGCGTTTTCAGGTGGGTTAGATAGCAGCTTAGTTGCGTATATAGCAAGCAGATGTGGGGTTAAGGTTGATTTGATTCATGTTAGCCTTGAGAATGAACTTGAAATAGAAGCAGCAGTTGAAGCGTCAGAAAAACTGAATTTACCCATGCAAGTACACCTGTTCAAGGAGTCAGATGTGGAAAATGCGCTTCCTCAAGTTGTAGACTTAATTGAAGAGGCTGACCCAATTAAGGCAGCCATTGGTGTACCGTTTTATTGGACTGCACAGAAAACCCAAGAAGCAAGCTATACTGTTTTGCTTGCTGGGCAGGGCGCAGACGAATTATTCGGCGGCTTTCAACGTTATGTTAACGAATGTTGTAGGGATGGAAAAGAGAAAGCTCGACAAGCAATGTTTAATGATGTAATAAGAATTCATGAGAACAATTTAGAACGGGACCAGAAAATCTGCATAAGTTTGGATGTGGAATTACGGTTGCCTTTTGACAGTTTAGACCTAGTTGAGTTCGCGTTGGGTTTACCTGTTGATTTGAAGTTTGAGCAAAAACAGGATTCGCTTCGAAAACTGGTACTGCGTAAGGTTGCATTAAATTTGGGTTTGCCAGCATCAATTGTTGATAAACCTAAGAAAGCAGTACAGTATTCTACAGGCATTAATAATGCAGTTAAACGAATCGCACAGAAGAATGACCAAACAGTTAATGAGTACATAACTGAGCTTTTTCAAAGAAACCACCAACGCTATACTCAATAACAATTTTTTTAAAAAAAGTTAAAATGATAAAAAGGGATTAGCTCTCAATATTGAGAGTTTTTTACACTGGTTTTTGCTGAGAAGCTTTTGTAAAAGCGCTTATTCAATTACTTGAATTGCGCCTTCTGGGCATTGGGCTTCACATGCTCTGCAAACAAGGCATTCTTCTGCCTTGACTGCGACAGCTTTACCGTCTTTGAGCTCGTAAACACATACAGGGCAAGTGTTTACACAGGTTTCGCAGCCAGTGCATTTCTGGTCAACAATGACTTTTACCATTTTGATATCCTCTGTTAGTTTTTTTAAGCTTGACTTGTAAAATAAAAGGATTTAGGTGCTCTGCCATATTTTTTCACATAGTTTCAAAAAAATTCCTGCAACATCGGTTTCAGCTGCTTCTTTATCTTCTTGGAGGCCTCCTCGATGGTTTCTTTATATTTTTCAAGGGGATTTAACCACTATTTTTCTGTATTCCAAAGGAATTGGACATGCATCTGCATGGATAAGCTATATTTGATTATCTTAACTACACACAATAAATTTACAAATGCCATACTTGAATTGCAAAAAACTTTTGATTTGGCAATACTGGGCTAAACCTTCAATTCGAATGGTTAAAGTTCATTTCTAGCGTTTATATTGACTCCGTTTGCCTTTTTACACTTTCAAATTAAGCATTTTTAGCTCAATGAACAAATTGATTCTTCTTTATAAGCATCAATAGACCTGTGGACCAGTTCAGAGGGTGTAAGTTTTTACTAGAACATCTTTTGTTTTTGCCTTTTTTGAGACTCTCTTTTTTCTTTACTGGAACTTCTTTTTTTGGCCCTTGCTTTTTCCAGATTACTATGCTAAGGCAGCCGATTGTTGCAAGTACAAAAACGACTATCGTTGGTCTAAAGGAAGCCCATAAGGGGTTGTAACTATAGTTTATTTGGAGGAAATCATAGCCAGGAACTTGGTAGTCAACATAAGTTACATTTTGTCTAGTAACTGTTAGTTTTTGTTCATACCCGTTTGTTGTTATTACCGCAGAAGAATCATCGATGTTAAATGATGCACCTTCGGGTAAAGTCAAAGTGAAAGTTGCGGTATCAACAAAATAGTTAATCGCTGGAAAAAGTGTAAAGTTGTGACTATTTCCAATTACGCTTGGCAAAGTATATTCAGCGGCTATCTGCATTAACTGCCCAGGCGTAATGTACGAGAAAGATGCACTAACTATAAGGATACTACCTGCCACACCTAAAGTTCTACTTGACAAGATACTCCCTGAACCATCTCGAACTACAACATTTTTTGCGTCAGAGGGCAAATTTAACATAAACACACCCATACTAAGCGCATCCAAATTTTTTATGTTATACTTGTCTACACATGATACTTCACCAGAGGGAGATATTGCCATTTGGCGATTTAATGTACTAATATCTATAAGTTGCAATAATCCAGCTGGAAAGTCAAACATTGCAGTTGCAGGAATATTGGTGTAAGCCGGCAAGTTTCCTTGATAGTAATAAGTCGTGCTGTTTACTTGACCATCACTCTTATAGATTGTTATAGTTTCAGGCTCAGTGGGTAAACTTAGAGCTACTTTGCATCTATCAGCACTTGTTGTAAAGGCGGGATACGCGGGATATTCAAGGCAGTAGTTCTCGGCAGATTTGCTCACAAGATTATTTGAAAGAACAAATTCAATCGTAAAAGATTGAGGATTTTGACCTTCAAAATTTACTTTGGCAGCATAAAATCCTGATTGACCGCCCAGTTGACTTATTATCTCAACAGGGTAACCTCGGTTATTGTCAAAGGCAACCACCTTCAAAACTGAGACGGCATATTCTAAGGGTATGCCGAATTGGAACCCGTTAGCGGTAGAACCTGAAATTTTAATTTCATCTCGCACTACTATGTGGCCTGAAAACATCACTTCAACTATGTGATCTACACTTTGAATTGTATAGCCACTACTTTGAGCAGAAACGAAATTTATGTTTAAAAGTGTGGGTATTGAAATAAGGGATACAATAATAATCGCAGATGCCGCAATCTTCCAGTTCATTGTGGTACACCAAGATTTTGTTATTCTTAACCTTACCTTGCTTATTTACTTTTACAAGAATTGCATCCAACAGAGTACAATATAGATTAAAAAGCACTATTGAAAAACTAAAGCTAAAACAAGAAAACTACTTTAGTAAAAGCCGCCTTCATGAAAATAATAGTTCTCTTCTTTTTTTGGACCAAACCCTCGCACACCTTCCCGTTTAAGCTTGCATTCTAACTCTTTAGCCTGTTCTTGTGTTAATTCACCCTTCTTTTGTAAGTAACAAATAATTTCTTGCGCCTGCTCATCAGTGTCACAACGACGTATGAAATCTAAGGCAGAAGGGCTAAAATCTCGCAGTTTATCAACCACTTTAGCGGGTTTAAGAAATTCCTCTTCACAAACATCCTCAATTTCTGGGACTTCTTCAGCTTCTTCAGGATTAGTGCGAACAGCGTCTATAGAGACCTCATTTTCAGATGTCTCTTCAAGTTCGCAATAAAGGTGAGGAAACATTTTCTTAAGCGACCTTTTATCAATGGCCATAATTCATCAAACACATAAAATATTGGAGTAGAGCTTTAAGACCTTTTTGAAAAAATGTTTATTCACCAGGAATTGTTATGGCAGAAATTGTCTTGTTGCAGTTTCTTTAAGCAGTTTTTCAAGTTCAGCGGTTTTTAGACCTTTAATTTCATCTCCAAATGTTTCACATTTTCTTTTTTTCCCTGCTTCGTCTGGATTGCGAACGACGATCTCCAGACTAATTTTTGTCTCAGTTTCAGCATAAATATGATAAGATATGTGAGTTATGCCCTTCTTGTTAACTTGCATCCAGCAGGACCGTTGGATTTTTACGTTGGAGTTTTTTAGAAGTTCAAGAATTTGCTCGGGTAAGTCTGCATAGGCAGCTATGTCGATGTCGCTGCCAATTCTTATGGTACCACGCCATACACTACCAATTAGTAAAGGACAATACGCGTCTATGAGTTTCATGATTTTAAGTGCTTCTTGTCGCATCGAAATAAGGCGTTCTTTTCTTATTGTGCCTTCTTTTTCTTCAGCGATTTTATCAAGCTCTAAAGCAACTTCTAGATTAGTAGGTAAAAAATGGGCGCCAAAAGTTTTGGCTGCTTTAAGTTTTGCTTGTTTGTATTCTTTTTCAGCACCAAAATAAAGCAACGTCGCTGCTTCGCGAGAAACTCGGCTCCGCATGTCATCGGCGCTATTCATGTTTCACCAATCATTGTTTGGGGTTTAGGATTTTTTGGTAGAGCTCAATTGTTTTTTCAGCTATTCGAGTCCAAGTGAATTCTGCTAAGACACGTTTTCTACCGTTTTTGCCAAGCCACCTTGTTTTTTCTGGATTCTCGAGCGAGCTTACAACGCCCCAAGCGATGTCAGTTGGGTTGTTTGGGTCAATATGGAAACCACATTGTTCTTCTCCACAACAGACGACGATTTCACGCATGCCACTAACTCCTGAAGCGCCTACAACAACGGGTTTTTCCATACTCATTGCTTCAAGGGCCACTATACCAAAGGGTTCATAATAGCTGGGGAACACGGCTACGTCACAGGCTGCGTAGTAAGCTATTCGTTCTTCTTCTGGGACAAAGTCAAAGCAGAAACGAACATAGGATTCAAGTTTCATGGTTCTTGTTAGGTTAGTTAGGTATTCCTGTTGATCGCCCACGCCAACTATGACAAGTTTGATTTTTGGAATCTTGGCCTTGATGTGGGGTAGAGACATAATCAGTTTGTCAACACCCTTTATAGCGACAAGTCGGCCAAGGAAGAGAAGCATGTATTCGTCATCTTTAACGTCATGTTTTTGCCTAATTTTTTTAATTTGCTCCTTAGAAACGTTATCGAGTTTATACTTTTGTGGGTCCACACCGTTGTAGCAGACTTGAATTTTTTCTTTAGGAAACCCAAGTTGTATCAATTCATCTTTCATAGCATAAGAAACGGTAACTATCAAGTCAGCCATTTGACCACCCCGGGACTCAATATTACTTACTACACTTGAACCGCCTCCAAGAGTGCGACCTTTCTCGGTTGAGTGCACATGGAAAACCAAAGGCAAATTAGTTTCACGTTTCACAGTTACACTACCCATAACAGAGAGCCAGTCATGGGCAATTATTATGTCATATTTCATTTCTTCTTTTTTAATTAATTGATTAATAAGCTGAGCAGCTGAGAGGTAATTATAAACCATTAATTTACCAAATAAATGCAGCCCTCGGCCCCATTTTCTTATATCTTCAGCTATAACATCTGGCAGAGAATCTGAAATATCTATATGTAAGGGACGATGAACTTCTATACCGCGCCAAATTTCACGAGTAGGTAAGGATCCCTGGTCATCATTCATCGTAAAAACAGTAACGTCATGATCCATTAAAACAAATTTTCGGGTAATTTCAGCAGCATAGGTGCCTAATCCGCCCACAATTTTTGGTGGATACTCATAAACAAAAACTGCAATCTTCATCTAAAGGCTCACCATTAATCCTTAGCTACAGTTGTAAGCCAAAATACTAAAGCTTTACCTCTATAATGAAAGACACTAATTACCAACAAAACAATAAACACTAAAGATAACTTTGATTAGCAAGTTTTTACATTAGCACTAATGAAGCAAAGGTGCATAGAATGAGTTTGTCACCAGTTAAAATTGAAATATTGGAAACCATGCTTTTGAGCGCCAAACCAATGAAGCCCGCAGAGATTGCTATTGAAAACAGTAAAGAATTTTCATCCACAATGATGCACCTTATATGGCTTACCCGCGGGGGATACGTAAATTCACCTCAAAAAGGGCTATACACGTTAACTAATGAAGGCAAAAAAGCCCTAGGAATTCAGCCAATCACTAAAGAAACCGCTAAAACTATAATCGCCTACACACCACATGACAAAGCCTTCGAATTTTACGTTGATGTTGATAAACCACTTCATATACACGCCCACAGCCTACAAGATTTCGCAAACAAACTACCCAAAGTTGACCTAAAAACCATAGAATTTCACATGGACAGAGGCGACTTTGAAGCTTGGTTCAAATGCTTAGGTGACCAAGAATTAGCTAAAAAAACAGCAACAATTAAAGAAAGAAAAATCACTGGAGAACCACTTCGACTTTTACTTCACAACACAGTTGAGCAACGTTGCCAAGACCTAATGAAACTAACAGAACAAACAACCCCTTAACTTGTGAAGCTTAAGTAATTAACCTTATAACATTCCTAAAAGAAAAAGTAAACTGCCACATGAAAAATGATTTTTTCTAATTTTTATGGTAAAAGATCAGACAAATTATGGAAAAAATGAAATAGGCACACCTACAATACTTCAATTAATTCTGGTGATGTTTAGGTGAGCGATAACCGAGTAGTAACAGTAAAAATTCCTGAAGAAGTTTACAAAGAATTTGCATTACGCATTCCAGAAGGCGATAGAAGCAACTTTATCCGTGAGGCCATAAGTGAAAAATTACAAAAAACACCTAAACCAGACAAACTTTTAGCCCTCGAGGAACGAATAAACAGACTTGAAAGCGAATTTGGACAGACAAGAAAATACCTTGCAGACCTAGAACTTTTAACGTTTGAACACAGTAAAGTTAATCCACACAGCTTCTGCATAGATGAAACCGATCGCAAAATTGTTGATTACCTAATACATTACAAAGGCGCAACTACACCAGAATTAGCTGAATACCTTAAAAGTAATCGATGGCTAATTTTAAACAGATTACAAAAAATTCAGCGCATCTCCAAGAAGCAATGTGGCAAATCCATAATTGATTACTGCGGTGGTGAACGCTCAGGCAAGAAGAAAGCCTGGTGGATCAATCAAGAGGTAATAGGCGAAGAAGAATGAACGCTAATTTGTTGAGAGATTTGTTTTTTGCGTAGAGTTTGAGTCTGTCGCAACGGCGTCTATATTACCAGTAAAAGCTATTGTTACGTTTTTTCTGTCACACTATCCAAGATAGAATTATGACAGTAGTAGAATGATTATGACACAACGTTTAATTGATTTCTTTTACCAGTAATTTCGCTTGGCAAATTAACAGCAGTGGAATAAGGTTAACTATCTCAAATGAGGGCTCGTAGTCTAGCACGGATCAAGGCATCGGCCTCCGGAGCCGGGAATCCTGGGTTCAAATCCCAGCGGGCCCGCCAACATTTTAACATTTAAAACTCGATTTAAGCTCGGATTGGCGTTACAGAAATTTGTAACGGCGTTACAGTTTTCCGTAACGTTCAGCCCAACACCCTGCAACAACATCGCGTGTTCACGCATTTGAACGCTTTTAACTTTAATACGATGACGCAACACACGACGATAAACACCATCAAACTTTTCAGGGTCTTGGTGAGTGATGTCGAGTTTAACATTAGTTGGCTTGCTGATTTTACGAGGACACGGCAATATACGACATATATGTTCCCACTAAACTTTTAGTTTCCTCAGCAGCACAACAACTCCAACAACCACCAACATAGCGACTAACGACACAACAACACCTGCCACTAACAAAATACCAAAAATAGGCCACACCAACCTCATCTCATCAGCAACAATATTATTTCCACTGAAACTACCATCACGGTTGGAGTTGTTAGTTGGTGCAGGTGTAGAGTAGCTGGAACGGTTGGAAATGTTTGCATCAGGAAATAGAGCTGAGTAGACCGCATCTAAAGCGAATTGCATTACTTTATAGTGCGTCTGCTCATAATCACCATTATCAGACCCATCCAGATCTAAACCACCGCTACATCTTGATTCAAACGAGGGGGTTGTTTGTTTAGTAACTACTATCCAATAGGGAGGAATAACCTCTTGTGAAGTTCCCGAAAACTCTAATTTCTGCTGAAAAAGCCGTCCAACAATAATAGACTGTTTATGACTTACTTGCATCGTTGGGACATCTACTAAACCATTATCGGCAGGTAAATTAATTGCTACAAGTATGGCACCATTTTTCATACTGTTTGATATACTTTGAAAATTGACAGAAGTGATGTCTGACACTACTATCACAGATGTTTGACTATCAAGAATATACTCATACAACGGAGTCTCAGTTGAAAGCATTGAAACAAATATTTGTGCTTCTGCACCATAAGCAACAATTGACTTTGTTGACGTAGCCGCAAAAGCCACTGGAGTTTGTTGAAACTCAGTACATAGCAAAAGAAAAACAGTGCAAATCACTATACAAACTAGAACGTTTCTTTTTATTGCTTTCACTATTTTTCCTCTTTTGTTTTTACCCTTAATTTGAACAAAATACAATGCTTCTTCTATAACATATTCAATTCGAGTTTTAAAGCGTTTTTGTAAATTAGGCTTTAAAACGTGCCCAGACTTTAACATCCCCAGCCTTACGCAGAATGATACATAATAACAAAAAAGGGCAAAGTTGCCCACGGCGCATATTAGTCACGTACGCATGTTGACACGTACACTCCTACCATTCAAACACGTGATGGTCAAATCGAACTTTAACCATACCGGGGTTGACTTGCTTGAATATATGGAAGAGTTTTAGATACATCAAAAGCGACACGTTAAACGCCTTTTTGCAAAGATAGCCAAACCCAAGTTTGCATCAACTTTCAGCTACACCAGGGTTTAAGGCGTTAAATTGAGAAACATTTTTCCTCCACATTGCCACAGCGATAATTGCCAATAACACCACAATAGCACTAAGTAACGCCACAATAGCAACACCTACACACGAGGGTAAACTAAACAAACCGGGGTTATCAGTGTTGGGTTGGTTTAGCGTTGAAGGATTTGGATTATTGAGGGATGGAGTGTTTGATGGTGGTGAGGATGTAGGTAAGTTATCATTAATAGTGATTGTTTGTATGTTGCTCCAGCCGCTTGACGTAACATCATCATATTTATAATAATAGCCCGGCCTATTAATTCCATATATACTAGCTGGGTCTACCCAACTGTCATCATATGCAATTACTGCTTTAACTCTAAAATCCACCTGGGAACTATCGGACAGTGACAAAACAGTTTCTACAGACTTTAAATGTACAAGCTGATCAGTATATGAAATAAGGCGATACCAGTTTTCCCCAAGATGTTCCTTAACTTCAACTATGTAATATAGATCAAATCGATGACCACTTGCATTAGTGTAGGGTGTAAAGGGTTGATCTTTTATTGCAATCTCTATCAAGTTGTCAATAAGTTTTACAGTGAATTGTGGCACAGACGGCGTAGACTCTGCCCACACAGTTGTAGGTGTAACGGTGAGTGTAATTAGACTTGACACCATCAAAACAGTAATCATCACTAAAACAATACACTTACGCATACAAACCATTTACTCCTGATGTTTCATAGAATGAGTCGTTGGTGTATGTTGAGGTTTTTATGCGTCGTCTAAGAACCACCATCACCACAACTACAACAACACCACCAAAAAGTGCACCAACACCCAACATAAAGAGTGGGTTAGTGAACATAAAATCGGGTGGTTGCGTCTGATCGGGCGGTTGTGGTTGGTTATCGCCAGATGTTACAGATGGCGTAGGCAAGGTTGCTGTTTGTGTAGGCGATGCTGGTGCTGAAGAACTATCGGGTACAGTGAATGCGTGAACACTACTCCAATCACTCTGCTCAGCAGTTTGGTGTATATGCCATTGTGGAGGTACAAGTGGGCTATCATGCGAATCATTAAAATTATATCCAATTACTGCTTTGACTCTAAAATCTAACTGAGAATCAGCAGCAGGTAATTTTGCAGTCCTCGACACGACAGTATACTCTGAATTTGACTGAACAGTAAAATAACCATAATAATAACCATTATAAGGATCGGCAAAATCTTGCCAGTCTTCACCAAAATGACCCTTAAAATGAACAACGTAGTATAGATTGAACTCTTGCCCGTTTGGGCCGTACATCCAAGTGTTGTTTTCACCAATGTATGGTGTGAAAGGCTGATTTTTTATTGTAACCTCTATCGACTTTTGATCCACGCGGTAACCTGGGAGTGATAGCCGTAGTTTCTTTCCCAGTGTATTGGTCAACAGTAGTTGTAGTGGACGGAGGTACATCATAAGAGTTGTCAATAAGTTTTACAGTGAATTGTGGTGCAGACGGTTTGTATCCTGCTTGCGCAGAGACAGACGTAACGGCGTGTACAAT
>WRJX01000088.1 GCA_009778385.1 Candidatus Bathycorpusculum sp.
AACACACCTGTTAACGTGCATACGTCAACAAATATGACATTAAAACATGCATAGACCTAGGAGTTAATCGCACATATACGCATTCTGTCTATTAAGGCTATGGAACATAAGTACTTGCTTTGCCAAAACAGACGCTAACATCACGTGCTAACCATCAATTTCAGACAACTCAGCTATACAAACCACAACTACACATACAAACAGCAACATACATAGTTCAACCTAAACACAGCACCAACAACTACATTTAACCGAACCTATTGTTTTGATCGCATAATAAAAACACGTCTGCAAGGGTAGCTCACGGGAGCGAGTTCTTGTTATTCTGATATCTTTTATCTGCTCTACTCAAAAAAGCCGGCATGTCTCAAACGGTGTTGTTGGGGTGTACTTTATGGTTTGCACCGTGAACATATTGACTTTTACTTTATTATTGTACGGTAATTTTTGCCGATAAAATTTGGAGCAAACTTTGCCTTTTTTCTTTCAAAACTCTACGGTCAAAAAACAATTTTTCCACCGCCGCCCAAACAAAAACCCAACTAGCTATAACGATGATATTTTGAAAAGCACCACTCCGAAAAAACTCAAGAATGTCTCCAAGTACAACAAACAAAATTCCAGCAAACAAAAGCGCTAAAGCCGTGATTTTAGTTTCACGCCTGTCTTTTTTTATGCGAGACAACTCGTTTGCACCCATACTTTCAAGCGTAGCCTTGAAACCTGTTTCGTATTCTTTGGGTATTTTTATTTCAATATCCTCGCTGTACGGGATATAGTCGCATTGCTGTTTCAAACGGTCATACCCAAACACAGTCAACTTTCCATCTTTGAAATCCTCTTTACTTAAAACAGCCTCATTTTCCCGATTAGCTTTGTATTTTTGCTCCAATGTTTTTTCTAATTCTGCATATTGTTTTCGTTTGTTTATAATTGTCCCTCCGTGTTCTCCCACGAAGCGAATTATTTTGATAATATTCACTATTAATTTTTATCGTTTTTTTCTTTTATAAATGCTACATGCTTGCTCCATTTTCTTTTCTTGCACTTAGGACAAGTTACTCTTCGAGTAGCTTTGAAACTGTTCTTAACACTGGTTACCCAATTCCAAAACGTTGGGTTAAATTTTTCGCCACACTCACAGCAAACATAGGAACTTGCGCCATACATAGAGGCCACCAATAAACAAGTGCTTGCTAAAGCTAAAGCAAGGTTTACCCAATAAACCCAATTTGGGAGTCCGTACTCGGTTGTCAAAATAAACAGCAAAAGGCAAAAGGTTATTGCGATGAAAAACTGAAGCAATCCACATAGTAAAACAAGTCTTTGATTTTGTTTTGTCATCATTTTTATCCTCCTTATACCGCCATTTCAAATTGGCTATTGTACAGCTCAGCATAGAAACCACCCTTTGCAAGCAATTCTTTATGGTTACCGCTTTCGATTATGTCACCGTCTTTCATGACTAAAATCAAATCCGCGTTCTTTATAGTTGATAATCTATGTGCTATAACAAACGATGTTCTGCCCTTCGTCAAGTTATCCATAGCCTCTTGAACTATGCGTTCCGTGCGCGTATCAACCGAACTTGTCGCTTCATCCAAAATTAAAAGCGGCGAATTTTTTATGATTGCACGAGCTATCGTCAAAAGTTGTTTTTGTCCCTCAGATAAACTTGCTTTATCATTAAGCACGGTATCATAGCCTTCCGGCAGGGTTTGTATAAAATGATGTAGTCCAACAGTCTTACAAGCGGCAACAACATCATCATCGGTGACGCCTGTCTTTGCATAAATAATGTTTTCTTTTATAGTTCCCTCGAACAGCCATGTATCCTGTAAAACCATATCGAATTGGTCATGTATATCCTCACGTCGCACCGTATTTATCGGTATGCCGTCAATTAGAATTTCGCCGCCGTTTATTTCGTAAAATCGCATTAGCAGATTGACCATCGTGGTTTTGCCCGCGCCTGTGGGTCCAACTATTGCTATTTTTTGCCCCGATTTTACGCTTGCCGAAAAATCATTTATAACCATCTTACCGGGCGTATATCCAAATTTCACGTTTTTGAACTCAATATCACCTTTAACGGCTGGAAGTCTACTTATTTTTTGACTCTCGTTTTCAAGTTCTTTTTCCTCCAAAAACTCGAAAACTCTTTCGCTTGCGGCTGCTGTCATTTGTAGATTGTTCATCGCCTGCGCAAACTGTGTCAACGGTTGAGTAAATAGGCGGACGTAAAGTATAAACGCGATTATTACTCCGAATAAAATTGTCCCGTTCATTGCAAGTATTGCACCCACAACGCAAACCGCAACGTAACCAAAGTTACCGATAAAACTCATTAGAGGCATCATTAGCCCCGAAAAAAACTGTGATTTCCAACCACTTTCATACAGCGTATCGTTTGTTTCCTCGAAGGTCTTTTTAAATTGCTTGCTTGCGTTGCATACCTTTACGACATGGTGCCCCGTATAGGTTTCCTCTATATGCCCGTTTATTCCACCAAGATGTCTTTGTTGCGCCTTGAAAAACTTTTGCGATTTTGTCATGATTATCGTCATTATTATAAAACCAAATACACTTGCGCCGATTGCTGTCAAAGCCATAATCCAATTCGTGACAAACATCATTATTATTGCGCCCACAAACATAGTAACCGCTGTTATAAGCGTCCCTATACTTTGATTCAATGTCTGCCCAATTGTATCCACATCGTTTGTCACACGACTCAAAACGTCACCGTAACTTACCTTATGAAAATACCCAAATGGCAATCGGTTTATCTTGCCCAATATATCCGACCGCATTTTCTTAGATATTTTTTGTGTCACCGTAGCCATTATATTATTTTCGATAAGATTCAAAACTAGGGAGCCCGCGTAGAAGCAAATAAGTATCAAACCTATATTTGATACCACATTCATATCTATCGTGCCCATAGGCAACAGACCTTTGGTTATTTCATCGGTTAAATTCTTTATATAATCGGGTCCAATAACCTGAAAAATCGTACCGACCACTGCCGCTATCAAAGCGAGTATTATTACAGGCAAAAACGCCTTGCAATATCTTATCAACTTTACAATAGTCTTTCTGAAATCCTTTGACTTTTCGCCGCCTTTTCCCAAGCCCCTGCCGCCAAAAGACAAGGCGCCACTGTTTTGATTTTTATTCCCACTCATGCCACTAATTCCTCCTCGCTTAATTGTGACAGCGCAATTTCTCTATACACGCCACACGTTTTCAAAAGCTCTTTGTGCTTTCCAACTCCGACAACTTTGCCCGCATCTAAAACAATAATTTTATCCGCGTCCATTATAGTACCGATCCGTTGCGCAACTATCATACTTGTAACGCCTTGGGTTTCTCGTTTAAGCGTGGTTCGCAATGTCCTGTCCGTCTTATAATCGAGCGCGGAAAAGCTGTCATCGAAAATATAGATCTCAGGTTTTTTGCAAACCGCTCGTGCAATCGAAAGTCGCTGTTTTTGACCTCCCGAAACGTTTGTGCCGCTCCGCGTTATTTGAGCGTTATATGCGTTGTCCATTTTTTCCACAAAGTCTGCGCCTTGCGCGATCCTTACAGCATTTTTAACGTCGTCCTCGGTCACTTCCTCTTGCCCATTTTCTCCAAAAGCTACATTTGAAGTAACCGTCCCGTTAAACATCACCGCTTTTTGCGGTATATAGCCAATTTTGTTGTACAACGTCTCTAATTTGTAATCTTTTACGTCTACGCCGTCTATCAAAACCGTTCCTTCGGTTGCGTCGTAGAACCGCGGTATGAGGTTTATCAATGTGCTTTTACCGCTTCCCGTTGAGCCTATGAACGCTATGGTTTCGCCTTTACTTGCCGAAAAACTAACGTCCTGCAAAACGTAGGCCGCCGCGCCTGGGTATTTAAAGCTGACATTTCTAAATTCCACTTCACCTTGTTGGCCGTCCAATCCTTTGCTTACTGTACCATCTTTTATCGTTGGCTCGGTATCGAGTACTTCGTTAATACGTTTTGCGGAAACTTGTGCGCGGGGTAACCTTGTAAAAAACAGTGTGATCAGCATAAAAGCTATGAGTATCTGCAGGGAATAGGACGAAAAAACTACCATATTTGAAAATAGATCCAGCCTTCCCGCCGCGCCTGCGTTGTTAATCAGTATAGCACCTATCCAATATATCACAAGCGTCATGGCGTTCATTACCAAACCTATAAGGGGCTGCATTACTGCCATAGCACGTGAGGTGTATAATGACGTGCTTGTCAGTTCGTTATTGGCTTTTTCGAACTTTGCTTCTTGGTGCGCTTCGGCATTGTATGCACGAACAACGGGTAAGCCTGTCAAGTTTTCCCTTGTTACTCTGTTTATATTGTCGGTCAGCGTTTGCATTTTCTTAAATTTTGGCATTACCAAAATTATTATCACGCTAAACGCCAAAACTACAATTGTAACCGCCACTCCAGTAGCAAGGGTCCACTCAAAGCCTTTTCCTGCTATTTTTAGTATCGCCCAAACGGCAAGAATAGGGGCTTTTACCACCATTTGCAAACCCATTGTTACAACCATTTGTATTTGCGATATGTCGTTTGTCGAACGGGTAATGAGGCTTGCTGTTGAAAACTTGTTTATATCGCCCATAGAAAATGAGTCTACTTTATTGTACAGCTCGCTCCTAAGCCGCTGTGAAAAGGATGACCCGATTTTGGCGGCAAGAAAACCCACTGTAATAGCCGCTGCAAGGCTCCCAAGCGCGCACAAAAGCATATAGCCGCCGTTTAGCCATATTTCGCTCATTGCGCTTCCCTCGGTTTGAACGAGTTTTGTTATCACGGCCATAAATTCTGGTATCCTCAAATCGAGCCACACGCTTGCTACAATGAAAGCAAGGCTAATTCCCATCATTATCCAATCTTTTGTTTTTAGATACTTGAAAATTTTAAACATCCTTTATCCTGCCCTTTACCCCTCTTCGCTAATTTGGTTATTTACTATCATAGCCAGTAATTTTGTTAATTTAGTTAGCTCCTATCATAGTTAGCAATTTAAGTGTTTTGCAGTAATTTCTGACAGCGTTTACCCACAGATCATGATTTGTCTTTTCGCACCATTTCTACAATTCTACCCATTATCCGCACGTACTCTTTTGCGTCATGTTCACCCAATTTTGTGAGAAATTCCGCCATACCATCAATAAATTTTTGTTTTTGCTCCGCTGAAACTTTCCTTCCTTTGGGCGTTAATTTAACTATTATACGCCGCCTATCGTCATCATCTATTTCGCGAGTGATAAGCTCTTTTTCAGCAAGCTCGTTTAACGCTATTGCAACTCTAGCTGTACTAACGCCCATAGCATTGCTTATATCCTTAGGAAGCACTTCCTGCCGTAGCTCAATATAAAACAAAATAAAACCATTGCTGGGTACCCCGATGAAATCTTGTTGCCATCTTGATTTGCCCGGTAATTGCATATTCTCCAAATGTTCTTTGGCAAGTTGCCGGTAGTCCATAATTTTGTTAACCCCAGTTTTGCTAACATATTAGTATTTTAACATAATAACTTTTGTCAAGAGCTTTTCCGAAAAATTAAAAAAATTTTAACTATTCTTTTTCTCAAAAATATTTCATCCATTGTAGTTTATCGTAATGTTCATTATTTTACCATACAAACTGCTTAACAAATAGCCAATAAATAATTGACCAGTTGTAGCAAGTTTTTTTGGTCTTTTATTCGATAAAAATGATCAAATTATGTCTCTACAGACTCTTAGTGCTATACCTAACCAAACTTGGGCCACAGTTTTCTAACAAACGCACAGTAAACGACACAGCAACACACAAATTAAGCCATTCAACATGACATTTAAGAACACAACGGCAGGTCTAGTGACCAAACAGGTGTTTAAACATGACCAAAACAGTGTGTCCCACATGCGACAATGTATGACTTCTGCAAACACGAGGTAGTAGTCAAAGAATACGACACTACAAAGGCTTTGTAAATGGTAAATGGATAGACGTTTACCACAAAATTGGAACCAATGGAGCCAAAGAAGCTTGATTCAGAGATTAAAAGGGGATTTGTGGAGCCTTCGGCGGGATTTGGACCCGCGACCATTACCTTACCAAGGTAACGCCCCACCGGGCTAGGCTACGAAGGCACACTTGTGTTGTTCTTCGTGAAACAATGCGTCTTGTCAATAAAACGCTTACGGTCAGAAATGATACTCAAACAAGCTAAACATATGCAGACAAAATGCAAATAGAGAGTTACCATGTTTTGAAATGAAAAACATCAAACAATTACACAATAAGCTTCAACATACAATAACTATTTGGACTTTAACAAGGCAGCAAATATACGTTAAGTTTTCACCTCTATGAATTTAATTACATATACCGGTGTATGTAGCGGATTTCATTGTGGTTTAGTGACCGTCAAAGATAAGAGGCTGAAGCAGAAAAGATTAGTAAGCTCTCCTTGAGGAGAAACTGATTGCCTGTGCCAACATAGTCAGTCCCGTTGTATCTTGTTTCCTTTTGCAGAGCAAAATCGGCAAGGTTGAGGATATTTTATTATCATGAAGTCAAGAACAGACTTGTTTACATAGTTGTAGCAAGAAGATGTTGAGAGTTAATGGGGTGTCTGAGGTTTTTTCTCTGTTAGTTGCTTTGGGCATAGCAGATTATCTGGTTTGATGTAGAACGTTTTCAAATCGTAGTTCTTTGGGTAAGCTTTATTTTTGTCTGAGTTTAACTTTAATGTATGTTTTTATCGCCGGGTGTTAAACAAAAGCTTGTCGGCGTCACAGTATTGCTTGTCATTTTTGTTATACTTGGATCTTTAGTGGTTTTTGGGCGTCCTCAAAACCCTGACTTTGTGGTCTATGAGGCGCAGGCTCAAAAAATTTTTGAGGATGCTAAAAGTCAATTTGAACGCATTCGAAATGTTACCCTACCGTCAGATATCAAACTTTATGTCTATACAAAACAGCAGGCAGTAGATCAATGGAGCAAAAACCCATCCAGTCTGGATACAAGCAGCATTCTAAGACAAGAAAACATTTACAAGGGCTTGTTTTTGATGTCAGAAAATGATAGCCTAGATAGTGTCGTAGCTGAGTGGGTCGCAAGCTGGACTGCTGTAACAATCGGTAATGAAATCTATGTTATTTATGAAAATTTTCAGCCTTGGAATCTGCCGGATGCTGAAGCTATTCTGATACATGAACTTACCCATGTCTGGCAGGCGGATCTTCCAGCTTCAACCAGTTATGACGTCGATAGAGCCCATAATGCACTCATAGAAGGTGATGCCGTCTACATGAGCGACTACTACAAAGCTCAGTATAATAACCGTGCCGTCTCTAAGGTCGTTGATTACACGGGAAATTTACCTGCTGTTATAGATGTCTTTAGGCTAAATTCTGTCCATCCCAGTGTTTCCGACACAGTTACTAAACTGAATTGGTTTCCCTATACCGCGGGCAAAATATTCGTATCTACACTTGTTGGCGACGACGGCTGGGACAGACTAAACCGTTGCTACACACCCACCTATTTACCTAGCACAACCGAGCAGATTATCCACCCTAACAAGTACTTCGCTGGCGAAACAGCAAAACCCACCTTTGCACCAACACCTGCTGATGACAGCTGGATAAGAATACATAGTAGCTATGGATACGCATCTGACACGTATGGTGAATACTTCATCTATGTGATGCTAAGTCAATGGCTCAACGATAGTCAAGCTAAACAAGCAGCAACAGGCTGGGGTGGAGACAACTTTACTTACTATGAGAAAAACTTTGACTTTCTGTTCACTTGGAACATCACCTGGGACAGCATCCAAGATGCTTTAGAATTCAACCAAGCTTTTCTTGACCTGTTAAACCTTGCCCAAGCAAACCCTCAAGGCAGCAACACGTGGTTTACAAACGGCAGATACCTCACCTTGACTTGGGATCCAAACACAGATTCAACTTTAATTGTTTGCTCAACCAATCTCACTGTTATGGACTCTACATTTTTTTATCTAGCAATTCAAGGTTGAAGCGTAGAATCCGATGACCACTCGTCTTAATCTGAGGGCCTAATTTTGTTTATTGTTACCCACCAGTTTCTGAAGCGACATACTGTTTTTTTCGACAACCCTAACTTTCAAAACGTCCTCATGAACCAACAGCATTAACCACTACTGCAGGCATTAAACAACCAACTTTATTAATACACATTAAACCCTCGGGAGGTTGCTTTATTATCATCTAGCACACCGCCCAATCTGTTAAAGGTGCCACGGTTATACACGCCACCCCCATAATCAGCAATGTTTTCAGTAATTTCGCCACCGTACAGTTCAAAAACGCCGACGTTATACACGCCACCACCAAAATTGGTAGCTTTGTTGCCAGAAATTTTCCCGCCATATATTCTAAAGGTGCCACGGTTATACACGCCACCCCCATCTTTGATAGTGTTATCAGAAATCTCACCGCTATGCATGATAAATGTGCCACCAGAATTAACAACTACACCCGTACCTCTGCTAGAACTATTTGCATGAGTTACAATAATGCCATAAAGTTCCAACACGCCCCCGTCCTCAACAACAATAGTACTTATATCAACTGCACCAAAAATTTTACAATTTTTATCTTTATTTTCGATTGTTAATGTGATATTTGCCTCATTAGGAATACTAAGTGCAGACTCTGCAAGATGAATATCTTCAATAAGAGCAATAACAACGGACTTGCCAACTGCATCATCAATAGCGCACCTAAGTTCAGCTTCATTTTCAACATATACTGCACCATCCAAGGCAGGCAGTATATAATCTTGCTCCACAGAAAAACTCTTACCATCACCCATAATTAACACACAAAAAGCCACTGAAGAAACCACCAGCACAAGTAATAAAGAAAAAATCAACACTGCAGTTCTGCGAGAAACATGCAACCTAACCTTGGAGTTAACATTTCTGCCCATACAGATGATCTCTTAGTTATATCTATGGTACGTGTTTAGCTCTATGTAAAGACGAAATAACATCACAATGATATTGCACTATTATTCATAAATCTTTCAACAAACTAAATGAATATTCTTACTGGATTGCGACATATGTCTGACTATCTTTCAGGTTTTGCTGATGACTCGGGTTCCAAAACTTGCACAAACACACGGGGTAGACGGTTCTTTTTTTTTGAGTGTTAATTGTGTTCTGAAACACTATTCAGTATTTTAGCGCTATAACTGGGTAACTTTGACTTTTGACTAGTTTAGGCATTTGAGTAGTTCACTAATTTTTTTATCGTATCTCATCGACTAAGTAACCAATTAAACCAAAAAATAAAATCGGTACAATTAAGAACATGCCCCATAGTGGTGGCAGAATGTCAACGATATAATCAACAATTACCACCAGTATATACGTTAAAAATATAACTGCAAAAACCACACGGTGAAAAACCACATCCAGTATAGCCGACCGTTTACTCATATAGTTTTCACGTTCATATTTCTCTATAGATGTGTCATATATTAATGTCCTCTTTCTTTTCCAAACATGTGTTTCAGTTAGTTTTGTATGGTTGTTTGTTATAACAAACGCTATGACTGAATAGTGTATAAAAAAATAGTTTGCTTTTGTATACTTATAAAAGTAAAACAATGTTTACAAAACAAGACAAAACATGTGTATCTGCATAGGGTGATTTTGTCTATTTATGTGAGTTAGGTTTTGTTTGAGCGGTTCTTTTTTAAGAGTGTTCACTTAAAGAAGATAGTCAACGTCCATTTTTGTTTTTTATAGGCCATTTCCAGTTCTATCTATAAATAAGGGCGCTCCTTTTTTGTGTTTGAATGTAACGTATTATGAGGGCAGTTATTTCCAATATAGCATGCTAACTGTTCATCTGTTCCTAATCCCATCATGGATCTTATCTGGGAACTGGAACTTTTAATAACGTGATGAAGTGAAAAAATAACGAGTCGGAGGGAGTTACATGGTGAATATGAAGATTAAATGTTTAGCTATGTTGCTAATTGCAATAGCAATTTACTTAACTATAATTTATATGAACATGGAAACTATCTCCTTTTTCCTTATTTCTCCGTCTCTCGTATGCATGGTTGCTGTTTGTACATACTTAATTGCGTTTGCCCTACTGTATGTAGCGTATATGGGTCAATTTAGAAAAATGACCGTTACACGGGTGTTAAATATTGTACTGCTGCAGAATCTCATTATATTTGTGTGGTATGTATTTGTAAATTTGATTCAACTATCCCCAAATAGTGTCATAGAGGGTGACTATTGGTATTTGTATTGGCCGCAAGATTTTTTTCCAAACTTCTATATCACGCGTTACATATTGGTTATATCGACCATTTTAGCAGTTGTATGTTTTACTACTAATCGGTGTTATAAACACGCTAAGTCGATAAAGCCATAGCATATGAAAAGCCTGTTAACTTACTATGTTACATGTTCTGGATATTTCTTTGCTCCATCTTGAAGTATTATTTAGGAAATGCTATATGCATCTGGTTTTGGATGGTGTTCTGTGATTTTGGGGGTTGCGGAGAAATGTCTATTGGTGACGAGATTGTTGGGCTTCAAGGTTGATGTAAAAGAAGACGTCTCCAATTCAACCAAACATTCATTGACATGCTAAAACCCATACGTGCATATGTACAAACAAATTTCCAAGTAACAACAAGACTTACAAACGACCGACTCGATACCGTACCTAAGGTAAACCCAAATACCGCACAATTTTAATCGGCGCATCCAATTAATCTGGCTATCTCATCATTTTTCACCAATGGTCAAGTTAAGACATCTGTCAGGTTGAGACACGTTTGGCAGTTTTTTCTTTACCAATTATCTTCCTCTGTCTTGACGTCGTCTGCTAACCAGTCCTGGGAGCGGCATACTGTTTTTCCAGCAAACTTGAATTGCAATGCATCCTTATACGGGCACATCTCTACGCAACGTAGACACCCAATGCATCTGGGGGTCATAACATCGCCTTTGTCTTGTTCATAGACTTCTTTAACTTGCATGGGGCATACACGTTTACAGATACCGCATTTGGCGCATTTTCCTTTAGCTTTCTCTAACCGCACAAGTGTAAGCCACTTGAAGGGTGGAACTTTGCTAAACAATCCCACTAAACCACCTAATGGGCAGATTCTACACCAAGCGCGCCTGACAAATAAGGCTATCACGGTAACTATAACTAGTATAGTTAGGTTTACCGATGTAAGATATCTGCCTAAATGATAGAAATCTCCAGTTGCATTGAATACCCAATTGGTCTGAAGTAGACCGGCCTGGTTTTCCATAAGCACGCACAACGGTTTCATAGGGCACACGGCGCAGAACGGTGTTGCAAAGTAATTGTAGACAAATCCGCCTTCTTCTGTTCCAGGAATAAGTTGTGTACCTGTAAGGGCATATGACGCAAAAAGCACCCCTAGGATAAGTATTAGCGCTAATATGACATAGCTAAGTTGATGGAGTGACTTGTTTACGCGATTTGAAAGTTTGATAGGTTTAATTTTTAAACGTTTTCTAAAGTATGATACCGCATCAAGGTATAAACCGAAAGGACATACCCAACCACACCAAGTTCTGCCAAGTATAAGGGAAGATAAAATTAGCCCACCTATAATTATGGCTAAACGCACTGCGCCTGAAGTGTTATAATATACGCCCCAACCGTGACTACCGTCTAGGAATGGGTAAATATACGTCTGCATCTCCCAAAGCGCACATGTCACAGTTCGTCCGCATGGGTAGTAACATGCAAGGAAGGGTACTGCCAAACCCTCTGGCATGGCAACACCAAAAACATTTGTGCCTATTAGTAATTCATGCACAACGACCTGTCTGACGGGGCGCGGTACCGTTTGGTGATCAATAAATGCGCCACTGTATATTAGAAATGCTATAATAATAAGAACGCAAAGCCGCAGTGAGCTGATTCTACGGGTCTTCCTTTTCATCCCTGTTATAGCAAATATAAGTCCAATAAGTACTAACGCTACAACCGTTGCTAGCATTAAAAAGTTAGCGTTCCAAGGATTCACAAACTTATCTGGCACCGTTTCAATTCCAGATGGATCACTTACTTCAACAAACATTCTATCGCTTATGTGAATGTTACTAGCACATAGATTCCAGTATCCCACCATATCCAATGCCAGCGTGTAACTGAATTCACCTGTTTCAGGATCAGTGGGCACATATGCCTCAATCCAACTGTAATTTGGCCTGATACAACATATTCTAACGGATACATTTTGTTCTACCGGATGAATTTTTCCAGTTATAGTTACGGTTTGGTTAATTTCTATAGAAGTCTTATCTACATTTGCAACAATCTCTGGACCAAAACATGGCAAAGACTCCGAAATAGTAGAATCCTGTTCATCTGAAACAGAAACAATCTGTATTGCCACAGTATCTTTGAAATTGTTTATTACTACCTGCTGAGGCCTCACCTCATTTGGCAAATTCAAATTCGTATTTGAAGCTCCTAACGCAGATGGTAAGCATAAACTAAAAACTGTAAATGTGAGAATAACTGCAACGGATATGAGGACGTACTTGGACAGTTTACGCATCATGCATCTCCCAAGTTCGCGACTACCTGTTGCATTAACGGCATGTTTCCATTATCTACGCATTACCTTAAATACTTTTGTACAACGCCTAATTCTCTGCCCAGAAAAGTTATAAGAGTAATTATTGTCCCGTTGTTTAGAATCATCAGTGGTGAATACTGAACGCTCTGACAAGGTTAAGCATGATTAAATCGGTACCCAGTATCCTAATAGAATTCTGAACATAGAACTCAATGATTGATGAACAAATAAGCTTTGACACGGTTTTTATCATAAAAACGCAAACTATTAGCTAAAAAGAAGTTTTAGTTTTTAGAGATTTTAGAGATAAACAAATATTAAGGATACTCATCACTTTCAACTGAAAAACTGTGTGCAGGGGTCTCCAAGCCAGGTCAACGGAGTAGGGCTTAGGACCCTATCGCGTAGGCGTTCGTGGGTTCGAATCCCACCCCCTGCACTCTATATAAATAAACTGTCGGGGGTTTGTAAAATGGCGATAACCACAACTTTTGACAAAACACTTAGTTAGATGCTTGCTCTTTTTCGAAACAGCTTATGACCATCAAAGTCACATACAAACTCAAAACCGCCCTCAATAAGCAAACAAGCTTCAACTTCTGTTTTAGCCACTTTAGAAACATAATCCACTTCGTCTTTAAACAACGCTTCATCTAATTGAATATAAACTAAAGTGTTATTCATGTTTTTATGTCCAAGCTGCTTTTTAACATACAGTACATCTTTGGTTCTATGGTAATCATATGTACCGCCCCAAGTTCGCAATGTTTTAAACATGATTTTTTTAAGACGCGGATTATTCAGTTTAACAGCTATACGTTGGCGCTGGCGTTCAAAGGTCGTTCTAAAGTCGTCGATAGTTGTTTCTGGTGGAGCAAAATAGTATTTTCCACATGCTTTAGGTAGTTGTTGTATCATTCCAACGAGTTTTGAACTCATTTTAAAGATTCGAGGGTTGCTGTTCTTTTCAGGGGTAATAGTTACAGTGTTGGTTTCAAAGTCAAAGTCGTCCTCAGAACAATGCCAAACTTCTCCACAGCGAGCACGTGTTTCTTTGAGTAACTGTAGAAAAGTTGCAACTTTCTGGTTACATCCAGCGATTAGTTGATCTATTTCAGCTTCTTTGGGAACAAAGGGTATTTTTGCAATGCCATTATAGATTGGTCTATTCCATGTTTTGCCTTCCATTGCTAAGTAACTACTGTAAGCATCAACAGCATTGCCTTTTCTGCCTTCACACCATGTCTTTTGTTTAGTAATGACCTCTTTTACTGATTCTGGTTCGTCAAAGTTTGCACCACGTTTCCAAAGAATTTTCAACAGCTTCACACGTGATTTTATTGTTGCTATGCGTCGTCCTTCTTTTTGTAGATACCATTCATATTTAGCGGCTAAAGCGTTTATGTCAAAGGTTTCTTTCCGCAGAACTATTGGATTTGTTTGTTGTTGTTCTGCAACCAAATTTTTCGCTTCCTGTGCGCTTATTTGGCAAGAACTATACAGGGCAACTTGGCTTTTAAATGCCTTCTCTTCCAAAATTAGTTCTTGTTGTACGTGTTCTTTAGCTACAGTAGCATCTAATCTGTCATTGAAACGTAATCCACAACGGCGACAGATCCAACGTTGAATAACATCACCAAGTATTGAAGTACAAGTTCCTGCACGCCAGACTTTTTCTGTTTTATCGTCACATTTTGGGCAGAGAGGATGTTGAGTTTTGTCACCAGTTGAAACAACATCAGAGTTACCAAAGAAAGACCCTGGGCAAACTGATGGTTTTGATTCAACCTCAACTTTTTCTCGCCCGTCAACCAAACTAAACAGCCTCTCTTTTTTCAATCAGTTTTGCGAAGCATTCTCTTCAAGAGCAGGCGTCTCAGACGACTGTTTCAATTGATTACGAAAAATGTCATAACATTGTCTATGCGTAGGTTTACCATTGGTAAAATCATTCTGCAGCCAATCATTATCCATTATGCCTTTCTGGCAATAACCACAAGCAAGCTGTTGGTACCCATCGTCCTTTAAAGGCTCTTGTGAAACAATTTTTTGCTGTTGGTTCCCTTTAACACTGAATACGTTATTGTTAAAGTGTGATAACTCTGGGCTTAACGAATTAACGTTTTTAGAAAGATTGCAAATGTCATAGCCTAAGGCTCTTTGTTGATTTACTATATTTGGGGATACCGTTTTTGATGGCGTTAAAGGCGTTAATTCGTTAAGAGCCGTAAAGCCTCCAGTTATTTTGTAGGCTTCTATAAGTTTGGGTGTTGGATAAATTCCGCCTCGTCCATGTTTTGTTAAACCTAAAGTTTGTAATGTAGCCAGCAAAGGGCGTCGTTGATTGTTTTCTGTTAAATTGAAAGATGTTTTCAGTTGATCCGCTGTTGCTCTTCCATTGAGGACTACGCTTTTTAATATTTCACAAATTACGCAACGACCAATTGGATCTTTTTGAAGTTTTGCCTCAATTTCTATAAAGAACTCTGTTACGTCTTCAATAGTGAGCGTTTCAAATTTGCTTGTTTGTGCTAAAATGTTTAAGCCTGCTTTAGTGTACTCTTCGATTAAAAAGTTAACTATAACTTCAACGTGCTCTTTAGTAACCGTTACGGTCTTATAATCATTACATACAGATAGAGTAAGGTAAGCCAGTGCTGTGCTTAATCGTGCAAGTTTGAACTTCATGTCAGCTGAAACTAGTGGTATGGACGCGTAATGGAATGTATTATAGAGTTCAGTTGCTTTATTGTGCAGATAAATTAGGGCTTCGTCTGTGATTGTGACGTCTGTTTTACCATTCCAACACCATTTTAACGCTTCACGTAAAAGGTCATATTCTGGTTCAGTTTGAATTATATGTGTTTTGTTGATTTGTTCTGCTGTAACGTCTCGACTGTTAACAAATATAGCAAAATCTCTACGTGCAATTATTGTAGGGTCAGCAACAGATAGATACGCTTGGATCGGATATAGAAACTCGCTTAACTGTTTAGTTGGATACCCATTTGTTTCTTTATCTACGGCGTTATAGATTTTAATTTGTCGGGTATGTGCAGGAATTGTCGCTTTTGCCGCTTTGTTAATGTTAAGTATCCCATCTCTTTCAGCTTCAGCAGTTTTAGCCCAATCCCAAGCAGGTATTTTATGACAACCATCCATAGCTAAAAGCTTACCATTCATAAGAGGAAAACAGCCCCATTCTACAAACCATACACCATTATCCATTTGTGAAGATGCGCCAAGTATACCGGCTATACTGGAAGTTTCGGCAGATACAACCATGCCAGCGTTTAAGTGACGGGCAATTTTTTTAACAGTTTCACTTTTACCAGTTGTTGAATCACCGATAATATCAACAAGACCCCAACCACGTTGTATGTCATTGTTTAATGATACTTGTAAGGGTGTAAAGTAGGCAAGATAAACAGCAGCTGCTACATTGCGACGTCCTATTATCTGTGTATATTTGCAAGTTTCATCAAGAATCCAATTCCAACGTTCTTGAACTGTTTTTAAACTGTTAAATTTGTCATAAAGTTGGTTTAATTTTTTTACGTCAAAATTTTCTGTTGCATCAAGAAAGTCTACCTTGTAGGCTAACAAGGTAACTCGTTGTGTTTTTGGGTTTGGTAAGGGTATGCCCGTTAACGCAATTTTTGTTGCTGATTTGAAAGTTAATGGTTTATCGGTTACTATGTATATGTCGTAATGTTTGTATTCTTGTCCATGTTCATCAATGGTTTTATTGTCTTTTTGTTGTATTGTATGTATTGACGGTCTTACACGTATAAAATAAACGCCATAGCTTTTTTCTATCCTCAAATTTGAGACTTTACCTTTAAACATCCGTTTTAATCGGTGTTCTTTAGTATCAAGAGACACATCTATCAAAGATAGAATAACAGGATCAGTTAGCACAATAGTTTTTTTAACGGTGTCTGTTACAAATTCAGATTTGCTGGTATATTCATCATCTTTGGTTGTTACTTCAGCGGTTATTTCGGCAGGTATTTGATAGTTTAAACTGTTACTAGACACAACAGCTACAACTCTAACATGTCGCCCAGCGTATACAGGATTTTCGATATCGTTTAAACAAGTTAACTCAATAGGAGTCTCTTTCGAACCTATTTTACCAATTTCAGTTTCAACATCAATAACATATGGTAAAACGTCTTTTGCTCTACAGCTTAATTGCTCAGCGGTTTGCAACTCAAGTCCACATGAATCTGTTGTAGAGCTAAACCATTTTGTAGTTACACCTGACTTTATACAGGTAAAACGTACCAACGAAACGTCTGCTTTATTTTCATGCTTAATTTCATAGGTTAACTCTGTTCTATAGTCCCCACATACACTGTTTGGATAAAAACTGGTTTGCTCACAAGGATGTAAACTGCAACTAACGCAACGAGCATGCTTTGAACCGTTGCATTCATCAGACTCTAAAGATGATTTGGTATGTTGAGAAGTATTACCTAGTTGTTGCGTCACGTGTTTCACCTTTGCTCGTATTTTGATATTTATTTATATCAACTTTCAAGCTTGAACCATCAAGTAATCCTCTAAGACTACCATAGGTAACTTGACCAACAAAATAACGTCGGCCATTTTCAAAAACATAAATCTTCACCGTTTTACCACTGTTTGATCTCGTTAATTCACCTACAACTACAAAATCAGAAACAACGTTAGAAACAGGCTCAGGAGACACTGTAAAAGATAGCTTATTTAATGATGAAGGATTAAACATTATGACAAGTCTCCTCTATAGGCAGATTTTTGTCGGCTACTCGGGGAACCCTCCTGCAAGAGACACTCTCCGAGTAGTCTATTTGTTGTAAAGTTTTAGCATGTAGTAGGTCAGCTTTGATTATGTCAAGGCTTGTTAGAGCTTCGTCCATAGTTGTTTTTTCTGAAAAAAGCAGTATAGCCGCACGATTGGGAACTGCTTTAACGTTTGTGCCTAAGATTTTGTAGAGCACTTTTGGAATATATGCAAGATGTTGTTTTTCATGTATTTTTATTTCAAACTCCATGATTTTTACTGTCCTTTGCTTATTTTTTATGAATATCTTAAGTAACACATAATAACTTCCAGCTTATAAGTTCTAACTTAATGAATACTATTCGATGATATAAAATGTCTTTAACTGATAAAAAACCAAACAACAATGTTAAGAAAAAGACACGCCGCCGAACTATTAGAAGTCCAAAAAACGTGATTTTAGAAGTGCTCACACCCAGCAATAAACTGACATGGGCAGAGCTATTAAAACTCACAGAGTTAGGCCAAGGAACACTAAGTGATCACCTCAACCAATTAATCAACAATAAAGAGGTTGAAACCCAAATTGATTCAAACAGACCACCAAAAACACTCTACGCCTTAGCAGACCCATTAGTGGAAAAAAATGAAAAACAAACCGAAGACCCAAAAAAATATTCTACAACATCTTTTGCCATATATGCAGGACATTTAATTTCAAAAATAGAAGATCGAGAAATAGCACGCAAGATGTTTTATGAATACTTAGAACATATGATGACAGAGTTTGCCTCCACAATTTTTGCCGCTTTCTGGTACAATGGCGTTAACTGGTCCATAGTAAATCGCATAAAAAATGGCGAGAAACTCAGCAACATGTCTAACGAAATTTCTCAAATGTGGAAAGAGTGTAGCAAAAAAATTGACGCAAATTCAAAAATAGAAGCACTTTTCTGGGCAGCCATAAAAAACTCAGACATCGCGTTGGACGATGAAACAGAAATACCAGTTTTAATAGAGTTGATGGCAAACAAAGATGATGAGCAGACTCATTCCGCAACAACCAATATGAAATTAATGACAGAGCTTTTCAATGCTCAAAAAGACATGTAAGACGAGAAATCATCAGTTTAACGTTTGTTTTACTGTTTTATTTCTCAATTCCCACAATTATCAAGTAAATGTGCTCAAAGCTAAAAATATATAACAGTAAACACGACACATACTCAGATGTGAAAGTTAATGGCAATATCCACGTCTGCCCTACCGGTGTTTGTGAAAAATAAACAAGCCATAAACAGGGCTTTTCAGGCTAAATACCTATGGAAGGGGCTTATTTGACAGAAAAAATATTTTTCACTCGAGCAGATGTTTTAACTAAACTTTGGGATATCGCTAAATGGCATGAAGAAAAGCGAACAAACCCAAAAACAAAATTAGACGATAACATAAAAATAAGAAGCACACTTTCCGGAAAAGAAATCCGAGCACTTCAAGCAATTTTACAAGGGTTAACTGATCAAGAGTTAGAGACAAGAGTAAAAGAGTTGGAAGAAAAATTAGCAAACGGCATCTTAATTCCTAAGCCAAAGGAGTCGTATAAAAGTTGAACGCTCTAACTCGCAAAATAAGTGCGTTAGAGAAAAATGTAGTAAATGATACTCCAGACCCTGCGGAGACCTATATTGGCTCTACCAATAAGGAAGAATGGGAATTGATCAAGATAGCTAAAGAAATTGTTGGTAGACAAAAGCAGCAGTTAACAGAACTTGAAAAGTCCCAGAAGGTAAATCCGACAGTCGATTATACTTCCAAGGTAAACGACATTTTAACGTTAAGTGATGAAGCGGAGGCCATAGTTATGCAAGCAGGGCATATTGCATTACAGAGGGCTTTTCACATATTTGATGACACAATTGCTTTTCGCTACCACCAAGGTAACGACTTAAACAAAACAATCTTTTACGCGCGGTTTTTTTGGTTTCTCTCCGAAATGCAAGATATGCTTCATCACAGCACTATGGAAAACAAAATTATGGGTGAATCTGGGTTTTTTGATTTATGCAAGGGTGAGCAGGATAAAAAATTGAAGGTTTGTTACGATTCCTGGCGAGAGTGGTTCTCAAGCGAGAGTTTCGTTCAATGGCTCAAAAGTAACCCATTTACTCCATCGAACACTAAACTCATCCAAGAAGAGGTAACAGAAACAGAAGAGTATAACGCAATAAAGGAAACAGAGCAAAAAGCTAACGAAAGAGACGCAAAACATCTTAAAGAAAAATGCCCCACTTGTTCTAACAAATGTAAATTATACAACAAACAAAAAAACACTGAACAATAAGAAGAAAAAACAGACTAGTTTAGTTTTGTTTCTGTTGTAGAATCCTCAGCATTAGTTCGTTTTGCCGTATTATGATTTTGTTTAGATCCTATAGTTTTTAGTCATGTACAAAGTAGTTAATCAGACTTTACTCAAGGAACAAGCCTCTGTTGCATCACTCCAACATAGATAACAGTGAGTGTAAACTGTAACGGTTTGGTTTAACGAATTAACGACTTTAACGCCATCAAAAACGGTATTCCCTAACATAGTAAATCAACAAAAAATATAGACCACTGATGTTCATCTCAGCGCCAGATTTTACAAAAAAAATACAATACCACTAAACAATATTCATTAATCATAACATACATGTTAAAAGTTAGTTTGAGTATGGAATTCTTCATTATTGGCTGCTTTTTGTATGTAGAATTCATCCAATTCAGACCTTGTTACCGCTTTATCGATCCCATTTACGCGTATGAAAACCCCTTTTTCCCTAAGTACATATGGTTTGTCCATTCCCTCCATAACTTTGACCAATAGGAGTTTTTTACTCTTTTCAGATAATATCCGTTCTTCGGTGTAATGAACAACTCGCGGCTCACAATTGCTTGAGATAATCCTTGTGATAGTATCGTTAAAATTGTTTTCAGCTTCAAATCCAACAATGTTTTTCTTATCATCTACTCCGATAATAATAAAACCGCCACCTGATTGATTGGCAAAAGCGACCACCGTTTGAGCGAATTTATGGTTACTACACATAGTCTCTTTCAATTCGACTATTTGACTTTCTCCATTTTTGATGAGGGCTAACAATTCATCTTCAGGAATATCAATCATAACACCTTTAGGTAAATAATGCCAACTGAAGTCAACATTTCGTTCATCTAAAACATCACCAGTTTTCTTTGAAAGGAGTATTATGTGGAATTTTTGAGGCTCAAATTTGAGGTTGACTATACTTGGTGTCGTCTCGTTGCTGAACTTAATGTCTTCTTTAACTGTTTCTTTGTCTCTTGTATAAGACAGTTTACCGATAACATCTACGGCTGCTTCAGTCTTTGTGTCTATACTTACTTTTAGTGTTTTTGAGCTAACTTTTATTTCTCGTATTTTTGCGCCATAATTGGGTAAACAAAAGATTATGCCATGAGCATCTGAATACTTGGCGGGATCAATTCCGATAAATTCTCGCCTAACAGAATGTTGATCAGTATACAGAGGTAAATCAACAGATGCCAAAATCGCACTTTCACCCCCACAATTAGCATGATATTGATATTTTTCAAAACCCCAGTCTATGTTAATCCATCCAGTACCTGAATCATATCTTTCGCGTGTTCCTAAATAGCGCCCATCAACCCTGATGTTCACATCAGCAAATTTAACATCCATTGACTTGCTCTCAGGAAGGCGCAAAACTAATTCAATCAATTCTTTGATTGATACTGTTGTTTTTAAAAGAACGAACTCACCATAATCCAATTTTTCAAGAGTAGGTAAAGGGTCACCGGTACATACAGGCATAATCAATGTAAGGATGTTTTCCAAAGCAGTTCCTTTACGATGCAAATAACAAGATACCAACGCAGAACTGTACATGAACTGCCGATTACGCAATTTTTCAGCTAAATTTGATATGGTTTCTTGATGCGGACACACATTAAATCCCTACTACAACCTTGAAGCTACTGGGAAACTATTTTGCTCTTTTTATCTGTTTCTTCGTTTGACACATAAGTCTTTTCCAAATATCTGAGTTCACGACTCACTATTACACGGTTTGCAAAAGCCAACTAAGAACAAAGCGCTTCGCGCGAATTAATTAGACCTTACCAACAATCATCATCACCCTCACCATGCCAAGCCTCATAAACCAAACCACCATCACCATCAAGCCTAGTAACACCCAAAAGATCCATACCTTTACCACAATTAAGACAACAAACAACCATCTTTTTGAACTTAGCAAACACATTTTCACGACTAAGACAAGTAAGCACTTTCTGAAGCCTACCCGACGTACGCCTAGAATACAACCCATAATACCGAATCAACTTTAGATTTTTATCAGGAATCAACCTAACCAAACGCCCAATAAACTCAAGCGCAGGCAAAGTAACAAACCGCTTAACCTTATTCTCATCAAAAAACCAAAACGTCACCATATTCGACTCCAAATTAAACTCAGAAATACGCGACTCCGCAACAACAGGATGACACAAATAACACCCAACATAACCCGCAATCTGCCTAGGCGAAGACACCCTACGCTTACCATAAACATAAAAACCATCCCTATACTCCACAAACAACCGATTAACCAACCTATTAATCTCAACAGATCGAGGTAACACACGCTTAACCATCGTTAACAACTGATACTGCCAAACACGCCTCAAAGAATTATACTCCAAATATGAAACTGGTACCCACTCACCAGCCTTTGTTAAACCACCCTCAGTAAGCAAAACATGCACAGGAGGATTCAAATTCAACTCTTTACCATAAGGATGCAACACACAAACAACACCCGGCACAGCACCACGCTTATCCTTAACCATCTGCTGCAAAGTATTGCTGACAGCATCCATGAGTATTTTAAAGAGGCTTTGATCCACCAAAACAAACGCTCTGAGTTCCTCAGGCATAGTAAATACCATATGGCGATGGGGCACCGCAAAAAGTTTTTCAGTTAACTCATCGGCCCATTTATCTGCGTATTTTTTGCCACATTGAGGGCAAATTCTACTTTTACACGCCAAAGGAACAGTCTTAATGGTGTCACATTCTGGACATTTGTAGGTTAAAAAGCCGTATTTGGGATCTCTGCAGTGGAGCATTTTTTCGACTTCATCAATCTTGTACTGAGAGAGATTTGGATTCAACACTTTGAACTGCTCCCAATTCGGTGCGAGCAACATGATGTTTTTGATAGTAATTTGGACTGTCGCTGCCCTTCTTATGAAGGGCAGCTCCAATTATATAAATTCGTTAACTAGGACAAAATTGTTACGACAAAAGGTGAAAGAAATAGAAATTAGCGATATACTAAAAAATTTATTTAGTCTCTAAATTACAGTTATATTCAACAGTATATGGTGTTATATTTTTTTTCCAATCCGGCCACTGATCAATTATTTTTTCCAATTTTACAATTTTTTCTTCTGCAGCACCTCTATTTGTCATTAATTAAACCTCTCGTCCATTGGTGTTGTTTTATAAAAATTTAAAGCCGCATAATTTTCGTTATCAATATAGCTTAAGGGTAACATTGGATCTCTTACGCTCGCTTCTTTATAGTTAAACTTTATTGTCTGTCCAGCTTTGTTTTTACGAACTCTTTTAGATAATGGTAAAAGATTCATACTAAACATCTCAATAAACTTTCTTGGACCTACTCCAAAGAACGGAATAAACATAACTTTATCAGATTTTTCTTTGGTATAAGCTTTTTCAACTATTGTATCCCCAAACAGCTCAATCGCTTTACTTTTTATATATGGTTCTATATATATGACCTTTGATATCCCTGCAGCCACAAGATGTTTTGCACAGTTATGACATGGAAAAGTTGTAACATACATATCTGCACCACGGCAAGATATATTATTTCTTGCACACATAGCCAAAGCTTCCATCTCAGCATGAACTGCACGATTAAATTCAGTTAAATCACCCAATTTTGTTTTATACATTAAAAAATCAATCATATCTTGTGTTTTTGTGTCATCCACACCTAATGCGGTAACGATCTCTTTAGCGAGTTTTCCAATCTCCGCTTTGTTAGAGTCCATTCCACGCATAAAATCTTTCCCGTCTTTATCATCATAATATTTATACTTATCAACTGTTCCCGGTTTAAGACCATATTGTTGCCAATACAAACCTCCACAAAATTTTGCACAATCGTTTACTCCGGTTGCAATAACTTCATCATTAAGACAAATTGCAGCACCAACTTGTCTTGATAAGTCACCAGATCTTAGTGATGCACAAAACGCCATAAACATAGCATATTCTCCAAATGTAGGTGTATGATACGGATACCCAAATATTAAATCTAATATTCGATTAATATTAGCTCTCATTTTTGGTTGATCGCTGGAATAATCAATAAAAAAGTCAGCCATTTGAAAAATATCCCGCGTTTGTTGCCCAAATTCGGCTTGTTCACTTTCATCTCTTTCAATAAGTTTGTCAATATCAGTTGAGTTACTGATCTTACGGCTTAGATTTGAACATCTCTCTGCCTTATCAGCATATACGCTTATTAAATAAAAACCATTTCTATAAATCTCACGTAAAAGCTTTACTTCAGCTTCATTTTTTAATGATTTTACGATAAACGCTTTCCTTTTAAAAATTGTTCTATTTGTTCTCTTTGCATTAATGACCGCCGCAACACCTTCTGCCAAAATGCCGTTATGCACAGTTCGTCTTAGCTCATTACCCAAATCCATATATTTGTTTATTCGAACAAATTCATCATCGATAGAAGGAACATTAAAAACTTTGCATAAAATTGTTTGCGAAATACTAATAATTTCAGACGCATAATTAAATTTAAGTTGCAACCGATCTTTAAGAGTTCTCACAACTTCATCCAAGTCTGTTCCAACTGCGCCGACTAATCCAATAATTATTTCTAAATCTTCAGACTTTTGTATGTCTTTAAATTGATGTTCTAAAGTAGGCATTGCGTGTTCCCTATCCCCCGGTTGAGCCAAACCCACGTTCCCCCCTTTCACTTTCACTAAAAACGGCTGTTTCTTCAAAAATAGTCTTAAATGTTGGTTTAATAACTATCTGTGCAATTTTCATACCCACACTAATTTCAAAAGGTTCGTCACCATTATTTATTAGAATAACTCCAATTTCACCCCTATACGATTCATCTATCGTACCGGGCGTATTTAATACTGTGACACCATAATTTAATGCTAAACCACTTCGCGGCCTAATTTGTGCTTCTGTATCGGACGGTAATTGAATACAGATACCTGTACGAATTAATCCAAATTCCTTAGGATTAAGTGTCTTTTGTTCAATAGAACATAAATCCAATCCGGCATCTCCTTCATGCGCGGATTTCGGAGTTATAGCCTTTGAATCTGTTTTTTTAAACTTTACAACAAACATAATTAAATCTCCAAATAATCTCGTATCGGTTTAATTGATACAATATATACAGCCGTCATTATCGTAGAAAGAGCTGTTGACATCCATTGTAATTCAGTCTTAACATAACCCAAGCCAAAAACAAAAGCGACAGTTACAATCATAAGAAAAATAATTGAAACAAAATAAAACTTATTGTTTTTCGTCATTTTATCAGTTGCCTTATTTATAACTTGATTATAAATTACATCATTTTGTCTAGAAATGTATTCATATTTTTTATCAAAATTTTTCATGTACTCCTCAACATTTTGACTATTAACTTTTGTAAAATCAATTTCATTTTTTGTTATCTCTAACTCCATATCAGCAACTGCTTTGGAAACATCGTCGTTATATCTGCTTGACTTTTTATGTGTCATAATTTTTTTCAAAATTTCATATCTACTTGCTTTCTTACATGAGGGCTTAATTGCAGGCGATATCGCCTTATACAAAATTAAGGTGATAAACGAATCGTATTCGAATATCTCCTCGCCGTTATTTGTTACTTTTTTGCCAATTGTTACTTTTATATCTTTTTTTGTGAGGTTATTTATTGGTATTAGTAATTGACCTTGCCAGCCCGGATCAAGTGTTGTAGATACATGCCCTAAACCTTGAGTTACTAAACTAACTCTTGAATGAAATGTACCACCGATTTCGTTAGAAACCCAAATTGCTTCATTAGTTAATACCAAAACAGTTTCGTTTGGTTTTAGTATGAAATACATTTCATCTTCAACCATGAAGATTTTTTGAAATGATTTTGTTTTAAGCGATATTATGAATCGTGAAAAAGAAAAATCATAACCTACAGGCGTAAGTTTTTTTTCATCATAAGGAGCAATTCTCATCTGACAGTTTTTTATCGAATTTAGTATATCACAATCAGACATGAAGCCAGCTTGCAAATTGATCACATTTCAATTCCCTATAATTTCTAAATGCATATCCACATTACTTATAACTCTTTGCACAATAACAAGACCGTTAGGCTATTTTCAAATAAAGAACAACATTGGTAAGCACAAACAAAAAATACTTATGTTCTACATTCTTGCATGTATTTAGCTTGCGCGTTTTTATCAAATCCATGTGCATAGATATGTATATATGACTCTATTTGATGGGTAGAATCAGCATTAAAAGTTAAATCTTAACAAGCAATAGAGAAAAATTTCAATTGGACACTAAAGGAACAGACAACAACAGTTTTCAACTTGACAAGTTTAGCGTAACATGGACTAAAGCTGTTTCTGTCACCAAATGCTGTTTCAAAGACTGCGGCAAAACAGCCATAGGCATTGGACAACGAGTTGACACTAAACAAACAGTTGATTTCTGCAGTTTTCATTTTGTAAATTGCCAGTCTCAAAAACACTTATACACGGACATGAAGTGGATAGATGCATCTACCCCAAAAACCAGTTAAAATAGTGAATACTTTCAAATAGGAAAAATGATAACCAAACTATCTGCCACTACCAGAACCACCAGAAGACTTCAAAACAATACTTATGGCAGAGCTAATAAAAATAACAAAGCCTGCAACACCAACAATACCCCAAGATACCTCAGCCATATTTATCACACGTTTAGCTTGCGGATTATCAACCGTCTGCTCTTTTGCAAAATCAAGCAACGCGTTTCCTGTTTCGATTGCGGGATCAGGTAATACTGCTTCAACAACTACAACTGAAAGTGCTACAATACAAGATATAATTACCAATATTTTTGCAATAGACATAATTATTTTCACACACGTAAAAACAGTAAAAGTTCAATATAAACACGTATTCTTAGACAAAATGGGTGAAAAGTGCTTAAAAAACAAAAACAGTTTCAAAAAAAACCTTAGTTATTTAACTCTTATTTAACTCGTTAACAGTTTTGTTTTTATCAGATTGGCGGGATTAACAGTGTTCAAAATGATGCTCTCTTCAACAGATCTGTAAAAAAACAGTGTTTGTTAGGTTATTGTGGCGCTGAAATTACTGAAGATAACACTGAAGTTATTTCTGCTGGAAAAACACAAAATAGTGGTGTTTTTCCATCAAAAACTGAAGTTACTGAACAAACTGAACATAAAGCACAAAGGTTAAGGCATACACCGAGTTTTCGCATCTTTCAGCACATGACTACTAACTTACGTTACTTCTCAATTTGGTCTAAAGAAAAAGGGTTGTTAAGCGGAAAGAAACCCTTGCTGATGGCGATATCGCCATGAGCGGTGGGGTTCGAATCCCACCCCCTGCACCAAACAACCTCTCCCCCACTAGAGTAGTTTTACGCTGATTTGCTAATTTAGTCATACAATCTACAGAGTAGAGCTAGCAAAATAATTTGGAAATTAAATGTAACCCAACCTTTACCTTAACGAGGCAAAAGCCCTCTTTATTCAAAGTAGAAAATAAAGGAGTAAAACGCTTCCCAAATAACTTACCGCCTAAGACCATATTACCTTTTAATTTGTAGATATACGTAGGTTTCTATTTCTGTTTTTAGGATGCATAGCATTCTGTTAGTTTCTTCCGGAATGGTACGTAATTAACCGGTTAGAGACGGATACCAAGTGATTGAGCCTTTCCTCTTACCCTTGGGTTTTCATGGTAAAATCATAACTCTTCTCATACCACTAATAAAATTTAATAGTAGTTATAATGACGTATATAATAATATTGGGATGGTTACATATGAAGTTAAATATATTACATAAAAAGACAATTACGGTAATTACATTATTGATTACAGTTAGCATGTTGCTAACCCTTATACCAACTTTATCAATCCAAGTATCCGCAGCTAACACCGATATTAACATTACAAATTCCATGTCTGTTGCCGACATTCAGACCAGCATCCAAAACGTTATAGACGGCGCATCATCTGGGGATACTATTACCGTTACTGGAATCAAGACTAATGAAAACTCTATGATTACTTTAATCATTCGCGTAGATATCAAAGTAATATGGAACGCCTTATCAAAGGATTTGTCGTTTAATATTGACGGCGGCGGAACCTTTGAAGTAGCTCTTAACGGGAAAATTGAGGTAGTCGATAAAAACGCTATCTTTTTCGATACTGGAACTGTACTGGTATCTGGCGGTGAAGTTGTATTGTCATATACAGACCACTTTGGTGGTGTTGCTCATAATTATGCTATTTATGTTGGAGATGGCGCTGTAATAGTATCTAGTGGCAAAGTGTTAGCTACTTTAGCTATGTTAAATAATAGAGCATCTGGAGCTATTGCACTTGGTACGGGTAGTGTAGTAGTATCTGGCGGTGAAGTTTCGGTATTAAGAAAAGATGGCAATGACGATGGTTACCGTCATGCTATTTATGTTGGGGATGGTACTGTAACGGTATCCGGCGGCAAGGTTTCAACTTTAAGAAGTTCTGCAGCTATAGCAGTATAACTTTTCGTTAACTATATAACTAGCGGTGTGTATTTGTGTTGTGGTGTTTGTATTGCCTAATCCTGTGTCGAATG
>WRJX01000089.1 GCA_009778385.1 Candidatus Bathycorpusculum sp.
ACAAACAAAAAAGGGGAAACTACAAACAAAAAAGGGGAAACTACAAACAAAAAAGGGGAAACTACAAACAAAAAAGGGGAAACTACAAAACCCACCCATTAACCACACACCACTAACATAATTCTAAAAAACTAACCCCGCAACCTCAATAAACACACACATACAGACACGTTTCATTTTTCCAAACCAAACACCCAGCAAAGCATCCAGCCCAACACCAGCAACCAACCAAGTTCCACAGAAGCACAACAAAAAAACAACAAACAAAAATAGGAGACATAACAATGTGTGAACAAAACTTTTCCAAACAAATCAACCCCCAAATTAGAGTCTATGTTGCTAATCTGTCTAAATACGTTGAAGGTGAGCTAGTTGGTGAGTGGCTAAATCTTCCTGCTACACACAACGAAATCAAAAATTTCCTAAAAAACAAAGTTAGACTAAACAAAACCCATGAAGAATATGCGATACATGATTATGAGTCAGATTTTCGCTTTGGCGAATATGAAAACATTTACGATCTTAACCTGCTGGCTGTAAAGTTGGAACAAATGAGCGAAAACGAAAAAAACGTAACGATTGCATACTGTAGTGCTAATGGCCTAAGAGATACTCTAAGCATTCTTAATGTGTGTGAACAAGCAAGCGAGATCGCATATGTGACAATAGATGCTAACGATTGTGGAAGCAAAGAAGAAAAATTAGGTTATGCTATGCTAGAGGAAATCGACACCGATTTAAAAGCTACTTTGGAACAATGCAAAATAGGCACAAATTTAAATGCGTATACGTATTTTGACTTTGAAGCCTACGGTCGCGACACCGAAATTAACGAGGGCTACTTCGCCAACGAGGAAATTTTCATATTCTACACTACAGACATTGACCATAACCTCTACACAATCCAAGAAATAAAAGAAAAAATAGACGACCCACGCCTCGAAGAAACCTAAATCAACACCCTAAACAAAACAAACCAACCAAAACCCGCCTCAGCAGTAGCACCCTGCTACTTCACTATAGCACTAATTTCGGGTGCGCTGTAAGCACGCTTGCCTGCCCTCCCTCTATAATATACTTTTATATATTTTTTAAATGTTAACTGTTTTTTAAGCACGCTTACCGCGCCTGCTTATGATACCACCATGTTTGTTTTGGTTGTTGCTGTTAAATACGGCGTTTGTTGGGTTTAAAAATTTCTGGCAACTAAGGGAGTTGGTGAGTGCTATGTGGACTCTCGGGTATAGTAGGTTCGTTGTAACGTTATGTGGCTGTGCTTTGTTAGGTGTGTTTAGGGGTGGTGGGTTGTTTGTCTGAGTTAGTGCAAACGCTTTGGTTTGAGGATACCAGTTTTCTCAATGAGCAAATGCTTGATACGCCTGTTGGAAGGTTTTCTATTCGACAAATGAGTATTTTTCTAGTTTTTGGGTTTTTTGCTTGGGTGGTTTCTCTTGCTTTTTCGGATTTAGTGTTAAAAATTGTAGTGGCTGGAGTCATATTTTTCGCAGGTGCTGTGCTCTTCACAAGAAAAATAAAAACCGTTTCCCCCGAAGCACACTTGCTCCACTTGGTGAGAAAGGCTTCTTTGCAGGTAAAGCAAAAAAAGCCCACATCAGCCAAAAGCAAGTCGTTGGTAGAGCAAACATCCACATCTATGTTGCTCTCAGCTACACAGGGAACCCCAATCAAAATTGTAGGAGTCCTAAAAGACCCAAACAACAAAATCCTCGCAGACAAACCCTACCAAGTAAACATAAACAACACCCCCCACTCCAAAGGCACAACCGACCAAGAAGGCTACTTCTACACCTACTTTACTCCAACCCACACAGGACGCTTCGAACTAGAAATCCAACCCCAAGACACACAAGACGCACAAAAAATAACCATACAAGTCAACCCCCCAAAACCCGAAAAAGAAAAAGAGGCCCCCCAAAATGCAGAAAACACTAAAGTCCAAACTTAAACCTAAACTTAAACACCAACAACCCCCACAATCCACCTGTACATACGAGGTCTTCCCCGTAAACTATGTAATGCTCCCCAAACAAAAACGCCTTGAGACACTGGGACACTTTCAACGTCTGCTAAACAGTCTGCCCTGCCAAACCAAACTATCAGCCATAAAAACCCAAAAAACCCTCCAAATAAATCAACAAGAACTCACAACCACCTACTACCGCTTCTACATAGAAACCCCTGAACCCATAGACTGGCTAATAGAACAATGCAACTTTAAACAGCAACCCCTAACCGAACAACCAAAAACACACATTGCTAAAACCTTCCCAAAACACCTTCAACTTGAAAACGGCAAACTCCAAAAAACCTTTACAGTCTACCAACTCCCCGCAAAACTCCTCCCCGGATTTATAAGCGAACTCTACGGGTTGTGCGAAAAAGTCTTAATCAATATCAAACCCCTCCCACCTGAAGCAGCAACCTCACAAATGGGCAAATACCTACGCCTACAAAAAAGCATCCTTTTAGCCGATCAAACCAAAGGCAAAATACCAAAAGAAGAAACCAAACTCAAACATGATATGGCACAAGCCACCTACCAAGGCCTAATAACGGGCAGTACACGGCTTTTTGAGATAAAAATTAATCTTACTCTGCAAGCAGACAACCCAGAAGAGATTAAAGAGAAAACTAAAAAACTCAGAGATACCCTCCAATCCCGATTCATACGCCTCGACTGCCCCACATACTTCCAGTCAGAATTAACTGCTGGCAATATAGGAAAAAAGCTTGTAGTAGACACAACTACAGCCAGCACCTTTTTCCCCTTCGTATCCGCAGACCTCATTGAAAGTCCAGGCGGAGTTTTTCTTGGCATAAACCGCCTAACAGGAGCGCCAACAATATTTGACCCCCACCTACGCATGAACCAAAACATAATCATCCTGGGAAAATCAGGTAGCGGAAAAAGCTTTACATCAAAAATTCTGCTCACAAGATTACTACAAAAAAATCCTAATTTGGCATTTTTCATAGTTGACCCCGAAAATGAATATGGACAAGTGGGCAAACTTGCAGGCGCAGATGTACTAGATATAACAACTGAAAAACAACTGGGGTTAGACCCCATACAAATTTTCTCAGATAACAAAGACACTGCAACCTCAATACTAGCCGATTTAGCAGGCATAGAAGACAACCGCACCTACCAAGAGCTACGCACTATAGTGGGAGCAAGCCACGACCTACTGGAAGTGTATCAAAATAGTTCCCCAGCCCTAAAAGACCACCTCGCACCATTTGTAACTGGCACTGACAGTTTTCTAACTAGGGGGCAACCACAAAAATTCTCGCATCGAATGGTTTTCAACCTAAGCGCCCTACACCGCCAACTATCAATGACCACAAGACGAAACCTTACCTTTCAAGCCGCAAACATTTTGGTTTTCAGCAAAATCTGGCAAATGCTCGACAACACCAAATTTCTACCCCTACACATTCCCAAACTGGTGATTATTGATGAGTTGTGGCTCTACACTGCTTTGTCTGCGTCGGCTAGTTTTTTGGAGGGGGTTTCACGGCGAGGCAGAAAACGAAACGTAACGCTACTGCTAAACTCCCAACGACTAGCAGATGTACTTGAAAACTCTGCTGGCAAAGCCGTTATTGAGAATTGTGCAACAAAAGTGATGCTTCGACAGGATGAGTCAGCCATAAAACAGGCAAGCCAAACCATAGGCCTATCAATGGTAGAGATGGAAACCCTTCTGGAGCTAAACCAAGGCCAAGGACTAATCATCGCAGGAGACATACACCTCCCAATCGATTTTCTAGCTACCCAAGAAGAATACAACATATTCACCACCAAACCCACTGAAAGGAGCCAACCAACTTGAAAACCCCAACCACTAGAAGTACGGTTGCTGTTCCAAAAGGATGGCGGGTCAGTAATGGCGCAGGATAGTTCTTCGTTGACTGATCACCAAGATATTCTAGTTGATGATCCAGTCCAAAGACGCTACAAGGAGTACTGTTTAGCTCGTGCACAGCGACAAAAAGAGAATACAGAAATAGCGTCTACTGCGGCTTCACGCAAACAGCTACTTGCAGACCAACGCGCCTTACTTGACACCCCAAGATGGGTAACTACCCGTAAAGAACACCTGTGCACTAAATGCCAAACACCGATCCCAGCAGGCTCACATGTTGTTGTGGTAACGTGTAAGGTGCGTGTTTGGATTAGCCGCTACGAATGCAAAAACCAACACACCACCCACTACTACTGCAACAACTGCAAAAAAACCACGGTTTAGGAAGGCTAGATTTGAGAAATAAACAGCCTGCAGTGGATAATCCCCTAACAACTGACCACCAAACCGAAATAAAACAACAAACCAACCTCCTAAACAAACCCAGCCAAAGCAAAACTAACTACCCACATAGCAGAGTGCATAGACAACAAAAAAAGAAAAAGCCAGCCGAGGTTCAGTAAAGTGGCTGTTGAATACACCTATCATAAAGCTAATGATGAATATCAAACACCAAATTGGATAAAGCACGGCTTATTTGTGAATTGGTTTGACCCCTGCCCACTTCGCTCCAAAGCGCCTCTACAGGACGGCTTGACCATAGAGTGGGTTGATTGTACGTTTGTTAACCCGCCCTACAGCCAACCTTTACCCTGGGTGGAGAAGGCAATTTTAGAGAACAAAAAAGGAAAAACGGTAGCGTTATTACTTAAGCATGATAGTTCAACCCGATGGTACAAACTACTCCACCAAGCAGGTGCACACTTCCTCATGCCCGCTAGCCGCCTGCATTTTTCAAATAAAAAAACCGCCGCCCCGTTCCCCTCAATTATAGCCATACTATACAAAAAGGAGAAACCAATATGAATGCCCTCCAAATATGCGAACTCTCTGCAGACCCCCATCAGTCTAATTTTAGGCGTTTGGAGACATCCGTATCCGACTGTAAATCTATTGTTTGTTTTCAATATTTTTTGCGCAGTTTAGCGTTTGTTCGTCAAAAAAAGCAAGTGCTACAGGAGCCATAATTTTTTGGCTGGCTCAGACCAATCGGGTAACAAGGTTTGTAGCTCTTGTAGCTCAAGTTTAAACAGTTACAAGCCCTCCAACTCTAAACGCAGTGGTTATTCGGTTGAGGCAAGAGTCTATCACATCATAGATGCCTCCGAAATTGAGCTCAGACCCATAGAAATTGCCAAAAAACTCTACGCACCCCATAAACCTACGTCTGGTCAATGCTCAACAATACGAGTTATCTGTTTACGCCTGCTCCAAAGAGGCTTAATTGTCCAACCCTATGCTGGAGCGTATTGTAACAAAATCACCTACGGTGTGCGGTTTGTACCCTTAATGCTGCACAATGTTAGACTTCACAGCAACTTGTGTATGGAGGTAAAATCTGATGTTATTGTTGAGGTGGTGGGCGGGGTATCAGTGAGGGCGATCTTTGGGAGCGAGCGCAAAAAAGTGTCGGGTGTTATTTCTTGTGATGCGGGTATGAGTCGGGATGCCTGCTTATTTGCCATTAATCGATGGTTTGAACTTGTTGAGGGCAAACTTGGCTTTTGCATAAACGATCTTGTTATCACTACGTGGGAGTTGAATAAGGACCATGCTGGCATCCGTATTGATGGGATACAGTGTGTCACAAAACGTGATCTCTACGGTATGATTGAGCGAACCTATCAAAAGGAGATAGATTTAGTTCGCAAAGAATGGAAAGTTTCCACTCCGATGAGTTTAAACAAGTTTGAAGAAGCAGTTGCGAAGGGATTGTCGGGGATGGAGAAAGCACAGGATATTAGAGATTTAAGGGTGGAGGTTAGGGGGGTATGGGAGGCTCTAAAGTTCAATAACAGCCGCATGTTGGAGTTGGGGCGGTTTGTTGAGGCTGTCTCTAAAAGCCAGTTAAGTATGGTTGAGCGGATTGTGACTTTGGAGAAGGGGCTGATTGTGCTGAGTAATTCGGTTGGCAAGTTGGTTGAGGTTATAGTTGGAAACCAATCGGATAAATCATCAGTTTCAAGGCATGATGATACTGAGGGGTTTGAGTATGTTCGCTAAGAACCGTTAGGGTTTAGCGTTTGGAATTACTTTTCAGCCACACAAGGGATAATCAGATTTAATCACTCGTGTACTTTGTTATGCCTTGCATTAAAAAATACACCTGCCAACCAGTATTAACCCAAGAAGAGGCACATCCACAAGAAACCACTCCTACATATCCCCTCCATTTTAAAAATAACAACAAGATAAATAACACTAACAAACACCCACACATCAAATAGAAAACAAAAAACCAACCGCCATGATCTTTTTATCGTAAACCTCCATTTTTGGAATAAAACAAAATTCTCATTAACGTTTCGCTAACAACAACTTAAACTCAAAACTCAAAAACCTATCAACATAACCCTTCTGAAACAAAGAATAGTACAAAATAACGTGTTCGGCGTATCTGTTAAGCCAGAATTATGTGTGGGGCGGGGTTTGTTGGTTTTTAAGTGTTCAAGTTTTGTATGGGTGTGATTGTCGTGTTTGACTTTGTGATTACGATTGAAAATATTGTGATAACGGGTTGTTTTAGTGAAGGCCTTGATCTAAAGGTTGCAAGTCAAAAGCTTGTGGGTGCCAAGTATAGCTGGAAGCGATTTCCGGGTTTGTCCTTTAAGTTAGCGTCTTTGGCTACGTTTTTGCTTTTTCGAACAGGAAAATTTGTCTGCACAGGTATAAAAACTGAGGTTAAAGGCAAAGAAGCCATCGCTAAGCTTTTAGCGTTACTTAAAACAGAGGGCATCGTTTCGGGTGATTGCGTTTTTGAGTATGGAGTGAAAAATTTGGTTGCTTCGGTGAATATAGGCGGGGCCTCGGTTTCGTTGGAGCAAATCACAAACGAGTTTGATGTTATTTATGAGCCTGAAAAGTTCCCTGCGGTCATCCACAAATTAGATGATTCACAGGCAACGTTTCTGGTTTTTCTCACGGGAAAATTGATTTGCTCAGGAGTGGCTAACGAAGAAGAACTAAAAGAAACTGTGAAAAAATTCTACGACCAACTAAAAGAAAAAAACGCCATCCAACAACAAAACCTTACAATAAATTAAGCAATACAACCGCCTGATTTCTGCTTTAGGTTAAGCCAAAACTATTCAAGAATTGGAGAAACCCATCCTGAAAGATCAGATAATTTGTGGCGATGCTACCCAAGTATTACAAACGTTGCCTGATAGTAGTGTGGATTGTTGTGTAACCTCACCGCCCTACTTTAGATTACGGGATTATGGAATTGAGGGACAAATTGGTCTAGAAGAGTCTCCTTTGGTGTATGTGAAAAAACTTGTGGGGGTTTTTGGTGAGGTTAAGCGGGTTTTAAAAGCTGAGGGTACTTTGTGGCTGGTTTTAGGCGATTGTTATAATGGCAGTAGCAAAGCTGGGCATCAGCGGATGTATTGGAAAAAGCATGTAATGTTTGGACGGCTGGGTAGTCAATCCGTTTTTGGAGTTCCCACACGTGTGGAGGGTTTGAAGCACAAAGATTTGATTGGGGTTCCTTGGATGGTTGCGTTTGCGTTACGTTCGGAGGGGTGGTATTTGCGCCAAGAAATTATTTGGCACAAACCCAACGCCATGCCTGAACCTGTGCGGGATCGATGCACCAGAAGTCATGAAACTATTTTCATGTTCTCCAAACAACCCAAATACTACTATGATGCAGATGCAATTCGTGAGCCTTGCAGTGTAGCCAACATTGCGGATTTTCAGAGACACAAAACATTCCCCGATAGGAGCATAAGGCAAGGTACGTATGGCGAGGTACGTCCAGACTTGTATCGCAGACGCGATGAATATATGCCCAAAGATTTTAGAAAAAATAAACGAGACGTGTGGATTGTAAATACACAACCCACAAAAACCGCACACTTCGCTACATATCCTGAAAGCCTCATTACCCCTTGCGTTTTAGCAGGCTGCCCCCTAGGTGGTGTGGTTCTTGACCCCTTCTTTGGAACAGGCACCACAGGCGTAGTGGCAACCAAAAATAGTAGACACTATGCGGGCATAGACCTAAACTCTAACTATTGCAAACTCGCAGAGGAACGAATTAAAAAAGAGCAAATCAGGACACCAGTGGGAGCACAAATAATGCCTAAACCTACAGTGTGAGGAAGTAAAAATATGGGCGATCAAACTTTTTTATAAAAAGAAAAGCAGGTTACCCAAAGGAGTTATTGCAAGGGCAAGGGTAACGAAAACTATGGTAGGAATTGTCGGAGAGGCAAGCACACCGTTTGGGTATAATTCGCTGTGTTTCTTTAGATTATCTATGTATTTTTGTAAGTCGGTTTCTGCTTTTACTAAATGTAACAACTTTCTAATGGGTTTATTGTCTTCTTGGGGAACTACCACCACTGTTTCGGCTGGAAAATATCTAAGCCCCCCAAACTTATCTAACGGCAGAAGTCGTGCAGTAAAGAGCAACCAAACCTTTTGACGTAGGGTGAGTTTTATGTCTTTAAACATAGGTTTTCCTTTGAGCAAATCTGCTAGGTTTAAGACAAAAATTGACAACGGCCATACAAGAGCTAAAAGTGCAGAATTACAAAACACTGTTAAAACTAGAGGCAGGGCAGAAAGCCCTGATGCAGGGTTAAGTGTGAGGGGGATTGTTGGAGTGGTTAGAGCAATAAATAAAAGAGCTTTCAGATCAGCTCCACCATAGTAACCTGACCAAAACAAAACCACCCCCAAAAACACCGCAGACAAAACGGAAACCAAAACAACCAACCCATCAATAAAACCAAACACAACCAAGACAAGAGTTAATATAAAACCTGTAGGGCAGACAAAAACCCACACTTTATTGGACACTTGACGCTCCTTAACATCAAACACACAAGCATAAACTAAAACACATAAAGCAAAAACAAACGACCCCCACACCAACAACAACTGCAACATGATAATCAACTACAAAATTGTAGAACTTTAAAAACCACCAACTACAACCAACACACAAACCACAACAACCAAACCCATTTTCTAAAATACTGAGATCGATGGTGTTTTATTGGTAAAAGTTTTATGAACCGTTTTCTTCAATATAGTTCAGCATTTCTTTAACACTAACAATGGTTATGCCTCTAAACCTCTTTAGCGATAATAAATGGTCATCTCCCGAAACAATAAAATCAGCTTTTCCATCATAAGCCGTCTCAAGAACCATATTATCTTTAAAATCACGTTCAACCACCTTAAATTCTGAAACTACCTCCACCATCTTTGCTATCTGCATTAAAGCATAAACCTGCCTGCTAATTTGATCAGCATCAACCTTAAACTTTGATCTGCCAATAACAGCAACAAATTCACCCATAAGCAAATCTGAGGTAACCATTATGAACTCTTTTAAAGCAACTTTCCGCAAAAGAGACCGCGGTTTACCATCAGAAATTAGGGCACTAACCAAAACGTTTGTATCCAATACAACACGAAGCATCATTAACAGTTCATCGTCTGTTTGCGGCTCTAACTGCATCTATTTCTTGTTGAATTTCTTTGTCAGATAACTTTAGCCCTTTTTTATCCATCAGGGCAAATATCTCCTCCCACTCTTTTTCTATATCTGGGATTTCTAGTTTTTTCATTATAAGCAGATCGCCTTTTCTGTAAATTAGGAGTTTGGTTTTTGGTTTTATGTCCATTTCTTTTCGTATTGATTGAGGGATGACAACTTGACCTTTTTCGCTCATTATTGTTACTTCAGCTTCAGTCACATCAATCACCAGTAAGAATATCATACTTTTATCTTATAAAGGTTCACAAACACTACAACAAACCATGTACTGAACTAATGTATAATTTAAAGAATTGTAGGGGATTGAGGGTTTATCTTCAAGATGTTGTGGGTAGTCGGTGTCTGCTGGATTGAGTGGGGATGGTGTTATTTTGTTGCTCTTTATCGGCTTGCGGGGTTTTGTTGGTTTGTTCTTGTATTTGCTCATGACCGAGCTGCATTCGCGCGATGGGGACTTTACCAAGTGCCACGGGGAGTTTTTCTATGGCTGTGGGTAGACCAATTATTTGGGCTAGTTCTTGGGTGGAGAGCACAATTGGCTGCCGTCTTCTAAAAACAACCAAGAAACCAAACGCCAAAAAGACAACTAAACCAAGAACGCCCAAGTCTACACTAAACATAGAAAACGAAGGGACAAGTTTTAGGGGGTTAAACAATCCAAGGAGTCCTGTAAACAAAAGAATTCCCAAAGGTACAACCCACCATAGACGGCAAAGAACAGTATTTTGTACAACATATCTAGAGGGTGATCTAAGAGTTGCTATTGGGTGCTGTTTTGGTTTTTTGGTTGTCTTAAACGTTTTTAGTCTGTTGGTGGGGGCGGCTGGCATCGCCTTTTTTACCGCTTGAATATGTTGCTGGGAATTACTCCAAATACGTATTTGACAGGTGAAAAGGTTACTGGCAAGTTTTAGCTCCGCCTGCTTTACAAGTTCTCTGCTCCAAGCATCCACCTTCTGCCCAAACCGACCACCCTTAACAGCAGACCCCTCGTTTTTTGGGTCTTTCCCAATACCAGCCCCAAGAAAATCACCCAAAGAATCAAAAAGTATTGTACCTGCACCTGACGAGGATTTGTTAGAGAGTTTGTTGTACGCAAATTTTTGTATATCTAATGCCGCGTTGGGATCGGCTTTGGCAACAATTTCTATGCACGTTCCCAATCCCGACGCAGATGCCACCAAACGATCAATAAGGTTTACCATCAACTCTTGCCGTTGACCATTAAACACTATGGGCAGGGCATAATTTTTTGCCATAGCCAGATCAGCACAAAAAAGATACTGATGCTTAGACGGATCAGAACTCACAACCTCCACATCCAGCAAAACGCGCATCACATTGGACATCTGCACACAAGACTGCTCATCAAAAAACTCAAAGAAAAACCTAACCAACGCACGCTCACCACCACCCCCACCACCACCGCCATCTTTAGGGGCAACAATAAAAAACCTAAAAGGCTCACCTAAACTATGCAACGTATCTAAAACAGGAGCAAAATTTGCCGCCTCCAACTCCGAGGTAATAAGCGGCCTAACCTCCACCCAACAACTATTAACTAAATCCATCCATCATCACCTATAAACAACACCCAACCTTAAAAGAAAGAAAAATAAACCAACCAACAAACACTAAACAGGCAATGTTAAATCAGGCTTTAACACGCCCTAAATAGATAACACCAAAAAACAGCCAACAAACTAAAGAAAGTTAACTAGTAAAGATAGTGCTAAATGGATTGTCCGCCTCTTATTCGGCTATACAGTGTCCTTGTTATTTCTTTGCTTTGTCTACAAGCTTTTGAAATTCCATACCGCCCTGATTAATTCTCCCCAGCTTCTTCTCAAGAGAAAACCCTGCTACTTCCTCATAAATTTCTGTACGAATCTTGTGTATCTCTCTAATGATTTTATCTTCGCTCATCTTGCTCTTACAGTAATTGGGGGTAATACTGTTTTTATTTTTCACAACTTTTTTTGCTTTTTAAAACTTCTACACAACACTTTTTGGTGATAGTATTTGGATAAATGCGCAAAGAAAGTTGGTCGGTATAAGATAGGTTCTAAGTTTATAGTTTTTTTATTGATGTTTGGTTTAATGGGTGTATCGGTGTTTGGTAGTTTTTTAGGTTTGTTAACTGCGCAGACCAGTGGAAGGGTTAACTTAACCCTTGCACCTGGTCTGGATAAGTATGGTATGCTTGCCGTAAATGAGGATGGTACATTTTATCCCTGCGATCGATTTGAAATATCCTACAGTATAGAAGAGCTGTCAAGTGGGGTTAGTTTTGAGAGGGTAGAATTTAGTTATGACTCTTCTGCTTTTAGTTTGTTTAGCAACAGTAGCAGTTTTGGTTTGGAGAGGGTTGGTGGGGGTTGTTTTGAGGTTTTATCTTCCGCGCCTGCTGGGGTGTATTCTTTTGTTGTTACAGTATGGGGTACTCGTTCTTTGGGTGATTTTGGAAATGAAAGCTATGTGATAGCAGAGAATACCGTAACCCTTCAGGTGGTTGAATACGACCCCCACTTTACAGTCGCACTTACCTATACGGTTCCAACTGGAAACGGTTCAAGCAGTAGTAGTTATGAAAAACCCTTTGCCATAATTGTACGCTACGATGGCAATGGCCCAGACCGCAATCTTAGGCAACGCGCAGTAATTGATGACTACACATGGGAGGGCTATGCGCAGAAAATACCTGAAATAGATGCAATGCAACAATCCCTCACACCCAACATCACTGTCGCGAGCTTTTTTAATCAGAGTTCAAACACCCAATTTCTAACCCAAGGCCTAGAAGATGCTAAGAGTAATCAAATCGTTTTATGGGTTGATGAAAAAAGCGTTACAACCAGTGAGCTACCTGTAGGCTTTCTTTGGGAATCCAATACCACCCATAAGTATATTTGGACGCAAAATCTGTCGGTAGATAGAACAAGCGAGGGCTTGCTATATGATGAGTGGTTTGAACGGCAATCAAGCATCGTCTTTCCACCCTCAATAAACTCCAACCAAAACAACCAAACAACAACAATAATGATGAGTCAAGAATACCTGCAAAACCAATTGGTTGAACAGTTTAACTCGCCCAACGGAACCCTAATCACATCACCCTTTGGAAATACTGTTACGGCGATGTATGCGCATAATCGACGCATAGACCTTTTTGCCAAAGATGTGGGGGTGAGTAAAAATCAAACTCTAAAATGCCTAACACCAACACCCCTATATTTTACATCACAAGAACGTTACGCAAAACTCCAATACGCACTAGATTCTATAGTTGTAGCCGAGATTACCAACCAAGGCTTCACCAACGCGCTATATTACAATCTAACGGTTGGATGCAACCTCTTTGGTACACCAAGATACTTTGAAACCAACACTACATGCGAGTACGAATTTTTCGACAAACTATTTAACACAACAGCATATCGCTGGGACGCTACCCGACAAGCTTGGAGCATAGACCCAACCGTTAACATAGAAGCAACTTTTACATCAGCTCTCAACTTTACTACAACTGATATTTTGCGCGAAACCCTTGAAACCCAAACCACCGACAAACAAGCCCTCGAACTAGCAACAATTGACATCTACGATTCAGGCCCACAAATCTTTAAGGGCACAGGTACCATCGAAGCCAACCTAAAACGCAGTAGCCTCCTATATTACAACCTAATAGTAGAAGCGGGGCAAAAACAAAAGACACTATTACAAAGAACAGTCCAACTAAATTTTAGAGACCAAACCCCATACAACCTGCCGCTAAACTTTGATACCGCATCGCCTATTCAAATAAAAGTTGTGGCCGATGACACCCAAAGCACCCTACTGCTACTGGACGCACCAATAGAACTCGGAGGACTAACCAACATAACAACCTATCTAATCACAAAAACACCAACAACAGCAAAAACACCCAACGACCTTTCAGGGGATCAACTTGAACTTAGATTGCTTAAAACTTTGAACCTAACCATACCACAGGCGCCACAGACTCAACCACTGGACTATGAACAAAACTATCAACAATTCTACCAATACTATGAAGGTTATAGTTCAATTTCTCAAGAGAATGAGGGTTTGGGTTTTTGTGGTCAAGCTCAAATTGCAATACCTAAAGATAAGAGTGTGGGTGCTCTAACGGATCAGGGGGAGGCAATGTTTTATGTTGAAGCAACAAATGTCTGGGGCACAACTTTTCATCAAATCCTTTCTGTTCAACCCTACTCTGCACCCAAATGGACAATACCCTTCAATGAAGTCACAGTGTACCTTGTGACTATTGTGGTCATTGCGGTAATTGTGAGTCTGGTAATTTATCTCATAAAGGCAAACCAGTAAACAACCAACCAAAATTTTCTCTCTTTAGCCAGTTTCTTGTTTTTAAAATAGTGGTTTCTTTTTTTATGGTGCAGTAAGTGAAGTTTCAGTTCTGGCGTGAACAAATCTCTAAAAAACTCCAAAAAACAGCTGATAGAATAAAGTCTAAACGAGCACTCCTAGGCGTAGACGCAGGCATTCTAATTGCCTTTTTCACAATCACCATGCTTGTCATCTATCTTGCCGCACCAATAATTATGTCCACACTCTTTGACATCATAATCGGTGGTCCACAGGGAATATACTCCTACCTCATCGAACTGCCTCTAATAGCCGAACCCCCTAACACGGGCGGAACCATTGGACAACAATTAGGCATACCGATGGTCAGAGTATTTGGGCTGATGCAAACAATTGCTTTGGCCATGTTTGCAGTGGTTTTAATTGTGGCCGCGATATGTTATGCATTAGAAAATTTTCGGGTCGTAAGCGAAGGAACCGCCGCCAATATCATAATGAACAGCGTCTTTACTTTGATTTTGATTTTTGCCTGTCAATACATCTACAACGCGGCGGCGGGAGCGATTAACATTTTCACCGGCTGGCCCGACGTAGGCGGCTCAGGCCTACTAATCCCCTCAAATAACGCCATAGATATCTTGGTCGGATACGCAACTGGCGGCATAGGAACAGTACCACTACCCAACCTTGATCCTTTCACAGGCTTTTTCTTCTCAGGTATTCTCATTATGCTTGTTGCCTCCATCTTGATGTTAACACTGGTTATGGGCATAACCCGACTATTTTTCGCAGGGGTTTTAGCCGCAGTTTTGCCTTTGCTTCTTGTTTTACGCTTGATCCCTTTTACAAAGCATTTTGCAGACACGTTAATACAGGATTTAATTGGGTTCATGTTTGCAAGCATAATGGCCTCAATTGTTCTGCTTTTTGGTTATCAAATTCTCATATCCACCAGCCTAAACCCGCTTACACAGATTCTCATAGCCATAATCACTCTTTTTGCCGCCGCATATATGTCCACCACCTTTGCTGGAAAATTTGGGGCTCTGGGAATGTCTGCGGCTAATGTTATTGGGGGTGCGGTTAGCTCTGCCGCGGGGGCGGCTATGGGGTTGGCTGGCGGGGCACTTTTGGGTGGGGGTGCAGGCATGACCAGCCGACTTAGTAGTTTGCGTGGGAAAGGTTTGTCCAAAACTGAGATGCTGGGTCAAGCAGGGGCGGGCTTTGTGTCAGGGGCAACGCCGGGTGCGGTCTCGGGTTTCTTTGGAGGCGGCATTGGCGGTGGGGGCGGAGGTATGCGTATGACCTCAATGGGCAGAGGCGGCGGTATGCGTGGCATGGGTTACATGGTGGTTGGCACAATGAATAGACAAAAAGCCCCTGCCCAAGAATTCCTCGCGAATAGAGCTGGATCAACGCTTACCGCGGCGATGTATAAGAACTCTACGGGTGATGTTCTCCCAACCGCCACTCCTGAAGCAAGCGCGTTTTTTATGGAGGAGCTTAACAAAAAATCAAGTGAGGATATATACAACGGCTACGTTGCAACCAACTACCCCGAAATAGCTGAGAACCTTAAAGATACAAGAGCGGCTGGATCAGAGGTTAAACGCCATCTACAAACCCTACCGTCAGAGATTGCTTATAGCAATTGGCAAAGAGCACAAAATCACAAAAGTTTACCCAAAGAAGGTCGAACAACATTCTATCAAAACGCACGCGATCAGATAGGGGAAAACAGAGAAACCGTAACTGCAATCCAAAAAGGAATCTACACACCCAACCTAGAAGCCTTAGATACTTTTCCGCGCTTTGCTCTTGACACATTTAACGTGGGCACGGTAACCCAAAAAGGAGCAGTCGCAAATGCAAAACTCTTCGCCGCAGTAAAACAACTAGACCCACCCAAAAACCCACGAAGTATCAGCTACTTAGCAGAAAATGAATTCCGTAAAGCCTCCCCTAATGTTTTAGGACAAAAACTATCCCATGCCGCAGGGGTAAAAATGACAGAAAAAGAACAAAACACCTACGGGTATGCTATGACAAAAGTTCGAGACGTAGTCGTTAAACGAAACCCAACCTTAGCCAACAACATAGCCCACTATACAATGGGAAACGGCAAAAACCAACTTACTTATTTGATGAATGATGAAAAATTCACAGAAAAGGCACTAAAAGACATGGAATCCCACGAAACCAGTGCCTGGCTAACAAACACTCTGAACCTAAAACAGAGAAAAGAGTTTTCAGTGGAAAACATATTCAAAATCAAACAAAACCAAACTGTAGATACAGAGAATCGCTCAACCAGAAATACCCCGCTACAAGTTATTTCACCTCCTAAACAGCCAACAAAAACTAAGCCAGTTGATCTATTGACAATGCAAAAAACTGGTGGTGAAGGAGAAAAACAACAATGGTAAACCGCAGTTAGCTAATATATGCGGCTTGTTTTGCCCATTCCTGCTCAAGGGGGGTTATGGCTGGCAGTATTTTTTTGACTCCTTCAACAAAATATTTTGCGTAATAGCACGCTTTTTTGGCATCAATTGAATTTAAATCTGTAGCCAAATCATAAAATCGGAAGAGTTCAGGAGCATTTACCAAGTTGGTGACGTTTTCAACAGTTTTTACATCAAACGGTAACACTTTTGTTGGAGGCCATATAGCATGTATTCCAAGTTTGGCACCTAATGCTGAGTACGCCGCTTGAACAGCTACAAGAGCACTTGATTGCTGTAAGTACTTATCAGCCAGTCCAAGTTCCCATTGAATGTAGGACTCATTAGTGTCGATTTTATGGTTCTTTCCGCTAATAAGGTCATCTTGAAAGCCCTCTAATAGGGGATCGCACCCAAAGAGGTCAGTGTAGAATGCTATTGACTCACTCTCAACATCGCACAATTTTATAATTTCACTAGTTACCCAGCAGGCTACTCTATCGTTTTTCCATCGACTGTAACTATATATGCTTGTCAGAGTTACTAGATAACCGCGTGTGATGGTGTAGAGTTCTTCTTTGTTTGTTGTGGTTTCTTGGAATTTTTTCTGGGCAAACTCGTAGATTGTTTGGGGTACTTGATGAAATATGTCAGGATTTGGGGCATCCATTTTTTCAAATAGAGTTTTCCAAGCTGTTGAGTCATAGTTCATCTTTTCAACGATTAGTTTGGCCGTTTTTATCAGTTTGTCCTGAACCACTTTATCTTCTCTCATTTTGGCAAGTACATAGTCATGTATAAGCCATGAAGACCACTCTGTATGATTGAGTTCACGGAGGTATTTTTGGAAAATCTCTTCTTTAGAGCAATCAGCGAAATAGAATTTGCCTGGCATATAGTGGTATGAAACATATCTTTGAGCCTGCATACTTCTCCAGACCTTATCGGGATATGTTTCAACATGTCCACACTGCACACACCGAGAAGTCTGTGCTTTGTCATCAAACACAAGCTTATTCCGCTCTTTATTACAGTGACAGCACCAATCACTGCTATCTGTCCACACCTTAAACAGCCACTCATTATACACATCCTCTTTCTGTTCCTGTGCAGTGCAGATCATCACAATATAACCTCCAAACCAGCATACTTGCTCGAACTTTTAAAGATTGGCCCACACAATTCCACACATCCACCAAAACGTCTACTACACCCAACTTCACTACTACACCCAACTTCACTACTACCCCTATATAGCTCAAATGTTAAAACACACATCATGTTTCACAAACCAAATATTCCATGAAATTAAAAAACAAACACTAACCCGCCAGCTAAAGCTCAACAAGATTCCGAAAATGTATGTTTTGACAAATCAGAGGGTATTTAATAATTCTTGAATGGGTGTATCTTCTTTTTCGTCTGAGGTCAAATAGATATATCTTGTAAGGGGAATGGTGCACCATTTGGGTGTTAGAAAGATTTGTCCGATTTTCCAATACTCGTTTTGGATTTGGTTGAGAAGTACTTGCTGGGCAGGGTCTTTTGGAATAAGGCGTACACGCGCTTTCTTTGTGAGGTTTGTTGGGAAGACAAGTTTTTTGTCTTCGTCAATTTTTGCTACATTGGGGCTGATAACTGCAAAACTACGCCACATCCCCTCAGCCTTAGCAGACACCTGTTTTGAAAACTTGGACATGTTATACGCAGTTAAGCTACTTGTTTGCGCGTGTTGGCTATGGTAGTTTTTCCAGTCTTGTTTCCATTGGGGGTAAAAATTGTCTCTTAACTCACTATATGAGTGGTGGGTTTCGTTTATTTTGGTTTTCCACCATTGCACAAGGATTCGGTATTGAGCTAAAAATGCATACGCTTCACTGTCTAGTTGGCAGGTAAAGATTTCGGAGAGTTCTAACTTGTACATCTTATCACAAAACAAGTATACTTCTTAATTTAAATTGACGAATTGAGTGTTGGCATTTAAAATTGGCAGAGGTCTTTTTGTGATAGACATGTCCAATACAGAATTTGTGATAATTGGAAAAATTCTCTCAGCCGACAATAGATGGAGAAGGCAGTTTGCACATAATTCTAAAAAACAGTAATGCCTACTGGGCAGAGTACGCAACCAAACATCTACGTGGCTTAACGAACCAAATAATTAAAGCAGATATCAAAAAATGGCAACAAACAACAACAGCAATAAACCAAACAGCAGAAAAAACACTACATAAACCCATTTAAACCAAGTTGCGCTTTTAGGATTTTGCGTTTTTTAGGTCAAAAAACAACATTTTCTTATTTTCATCTAACTCAACAATACATTTCTGAAAACCATGCTTCGTATAAAACTTTGTCCTATAACCCTCCTTGGTTACTAGAACTATAAACCGACATCCCATATCCACAGATGCCTTTTTAGCAAACCCAATACACCACTTAATCAAATACGTCCCAACCCCGCTTTTCCTTTGGTGGTTATGTACGGCTAATCTGCCTAACCAAAGGGCTGGAAAATGTATCTTATCATCCCCCTCTACTGATAAATGAGTTCTTTTTTTCCTAATAAAACCCATAGCTACAGTGACATACCCAGCAATTTCATTATCATTGTTGTAGAAGAGGTAGGTGACACCCATGTCTTCTTGCTGGTACTCAAACGCTTCCTTGTGCAAGAAATCATTTAACCTAAGCTCATCATCATAACTACAGTCAAAACTTGATAAATCGGTTTTATCACACAGTTTCTTTACCGTAAAGTTGCTTGGAGTCGGCGGGTTGTTATTAGCACTCATTTGGTATCTCTTTGTGTGTATTGGCGGTGTTGTTTGTGGTTTTGTGTTGTTTTGTTTGGTTGAAAACGTTGATGCCTTCTTGTATCATGTGCTTTTGTAGTTTTGTGGGTTCTTTGTTGATTTTTTGTTCAAAGTCTTCGGCGGCTTTGCCTTCAAGATCAGGAATGGGGCAGGGTTTCATATTTAGCACCTTTTTGTTCTTGCTGTCACAAACAGCAGTAGTAGAGGGCTTAAATACTTTTTTGGAAGAAGCAGACATACCTGTTTTTCTACTCTGTTTTTTCATTGTTGTTTTCTCCCGATTGACTGTCTCTGATGATTGTATTAAGGGGGTTTTAAGTCTAAAATGTTTTGGCACTCAATTGTCATAATCATGCAGGTTTGTAAGTTTGGTGTGGTACAGTTATCGCTCATTTTAGATGGTATCTAGAGCCAGCTTTTCAATGTCATGAAGGCATTTGTTTAGGTCTTATTGGTTATTTTTGTGAATAAGACTCATTAGAGCTTTTTTGGCGGATTGATTGATTTATGTATGTCTGTATGTGCGTGTTTTCGTAAAGGGTTTTGTTGCAAAGTGCTATCAGGTTAAGTTTGCAATACGGTTCTTAAACCTAAGTTAGAAATGGTGTCTTTTAAAATTCTGTGGTGTCTATTTTAGGGTTCTATATGCATAATAATAGTGTAAATAAAAAACAAATTAAACGCAACAGAATAGTCACAAGGGTTTCAAATTTTTTTAATAGGCAGATTTGTAAAATCAAGAAGGCTCTTGGGTTGAATTCACCCTCGATTGGTTCGGGGGTTGTTTTAAGTCAAAAAGAGATAACCAAGAAAACGGAGGAGCGTTAAAGTTGGGTTTAGTGTTGGTTCTACCTTTTTCTGGTCTTTTAAGCTCAGAGGCATTACCCTCTCTTATTGCGTTGATTGCTACTGCGTTGTTTATCTATCGATCTTTGCCGCTCGTTAGATCGGAAGGCCCCGAAGAACAAGCAAGAGCACAAAAAGTTCTCGTTGGATGTATCGTCGCAGGGGTACTTATGGCTGTGGCAAAACCAGTCGCGTACTGGGTAACGGGCTGGAACATAACCACCATGCAAGCAGGCCTACCCACAGAACTAATCAGCGCAGTCGATAACCTCCTCCAACTGCTAATGTACATAGGCGTAATTGTGGTCATAGCCGGAATAATCTACGGTGGAATACAACTAAGCCACACCACCAACACCAACATCAAAAAACTCAACAACAAAAAAACCCAACAACAGCAACCAAACCGCCCTTCCTTAGTTTAACGGTTAGAAAAATGCTACTTCCAGAACTCCTAATTCTTCTATCCGTTATCCCTTTCTTTCTTTTTCTCTCGGTTGTTATCCCGCCGATTCAAGTTGGGTTTATTTTGTTGTGGATTGTTTGCTTAGGATTTGACATATACTCCACATACCAATTCTACCTTGAAAATCCAAGCAGGTTTCAAGAAAACGAACGAAACAAAATCTTTAGCTACCTAACAAAAAAACTCAACTTTAAAAAAGCCGCCCTACTCTTCCCCCTAACAACAGAAATCCCCCTACTACTATTCTTTGCGCTCTTACCCCTACAAACCCTACACACCTACATGTTCCCAAACACTCCCAACAGTTTTCTTGCCTGCCTCGCCGCAAGCTTTGGCATAGCCGCCATCGGACACCTCCAAGCCGCCACCAAAAACACCCTCCACAACAACCACCACCACAAACTCAAAGCAAGTCACTGTTAACCCAACGATACACTGACGTCTTGTTTGCCCAAAACCCTGCCACACCACCGCCAACAATAATACACAATAAACAGCTATGGTTGATCTAAACGACATCAGCTTATGTGGTTTACAAAACTTAGCTAACTCAACACAACTATAGACCAACCCCCAACGAACCAGCACACAGGGTATACACAATTTTAACCGAAGGGTACATAAAATGGGTCGTCTTGCCCTACTATGTACCCAAACATCAATCAACCACCACCCCTCCCAACAGTGCTGTTTGTGACGTGATCGTGGTCAAGATGACGTATAAACTGTGTCGTCTTGCTCCCGATCACGTCACATCAAAAACTCACGCACAACCACCACAAATCATCAACACAAACAAACAACAGAACAATACACACATACTCTAAATAGCATCATCCACAAAGGGTACAGACGACGCTAAACAATACTTCATTCGGCCATCCACCCCGCTAATTCGAGACCGCACAACCCCACAACGCCGTAAAGCATACCCCAGCTTTTCCCCATTCCAATACCTATCAAACTCCTCTCTATTAACAAACCCCTCAAAACAATTTCCCCACAAAAAATCCAAAACCAACTCCACAGTAGCATAAACAAACCCCAAACCCAAAAGCTGACCCACCACCCGCCCCACAATATCCTCCTTCTCAAACTTTAGAATAAGCTCCTGTCGCTTGAGTTGCTCAGCAACTAAACGCCCCTTAGCAGTCAAAACACAAAACAAAAAATCCCCCCTATCCCCCAAAGAAGAAGGCATCAAAGAATAACCACCCTCCGGCGCCGCCCACACCGGCCTAGCCCACTCCTGCCTAAACACCCGCCAAAACGCCCGCCTAACATAGCACTCCTCACAAAACATCTCCGGTTGCCTTTTTTTGGACTTATAAGGCTCATAATCTATCTTAAACTCACGATAAACAGCCCCCCAAACAGAAATAACCCGCTCCCTAGGTATGTCGCGTTCCAAGAGTAAAAAAAGAAGACGCCGCTCACGCCGCCCAACATTTAACCAAACCACACCGCATCTCCAGTAGTAACATCTAATGCACCCTCCCGTGCAGGCTGGCAGTGCCGACATAAAATCCCAACAGCCGACGACGCTTCATCAAGGTTATCTACCATAACTTCCTGAGTACTATTGCATCTATCACAGTGTACCAAAAAGACACGCGACTTAACGTCTACATGCTCAAAAATCAAATTCTCTTTCTGCACCACAATATCTACATTCTTAGCATGCACCCGATCTTTGAAATGAGCATGATAGGGGCGGTCACACTTACAACAAAAACCAACACTCAGCAATAAAGCATGAAACGTCTCCGAATTATCCTCGGGCACATCTGAGCAAAGAGCCTCTGGGGAACTATTATCACATGAACCTAACTCACTTCTATTTGGTATCTTGGTTTGTTCTGGGCAGGTGTCTATTCTTTGTTGTTTCTTTAGTGCATTCAATCTACGCAGGGTATCATTTGGAACAAAGAGTTTGTCAAACTTTTCTGCCAGAGAACTAGCTTGACTTGGGTCTTCTTCGGGCAAATATGGCAGTGGATTACTTAGTGTTGTAGTGGGGGGTTGGTTTTGTTTTGTGTATTTGTCTAATGTGTGAGCTAGTGAGTGTGAAGTTATGGGGTGGGTTTTGTATTCTTCGGCTAGTTCTTCTTGGAGGTGGGCGGGGAATTGGGAAATTATGTGCAGATCAGATAAGGTAATGGATGCGAATTTTTTTACTGCCTCTTCAAGATCCAAGCGCGCCTTAGGCACCAAATCAGTCAACGAAAATAGCTCTTTGATTGTCTTATCGGACAATATGTCTTTGTATGCCTCAGCTAAGTCTACGCCAGCTTTTTGATCTTGTTTTACCACCTCAGAGAGCTTAAACCAGTTAACATGGCCTCTCAGTATGCTTGAGCTGACACAGCGGGTTTTAGCTGTCAGGTCATCGGCTTCCAAAACATGGACTTCTATGGTGATCCAGCCTAGTTCTTGGGCAATTCTCCAGCGGTGTTCTCCATCTACTATTTCATAGGTGCCATCGGGCATCAAACGGACAATAAGCGGCTCCATTAGCTCAGAAGACTGTGTGATTAGGCGTTGTTTTAGGGCTTCTTGTTCGGGTTTGCCCATATAGTTGCAGTTCCAAGGATTGGCGCGAATCTGATCGACTGCCAGTTTCATTAAAAGACTCCCCGAAACAGATTTTCGATGAAGTGTATGGTGGCGCTTTCTTTGGGTACTTGGGGTGCATATCGTTTGAAGGTTTCAGCGATCGCTGATAGGTTGGCTGTTCCGACGTTTGCGAATTCGGCAAATACTTGCAGGGCAAAATATTCGGCCATTAATCCATCGGCGGCATATATTGCTGAGGCGGCGATTAAGTCTGAGCGGCGACCCTTTAGAAGTGTTTGTTTTGTGTGCACCATCTCTATGGCATATCTGCCCAAGAGATTGGCATAATAGGTGTCAACGACCGCGTTGCTTTCAAGCACAGAGACCAACTTGTTAATATGAGCTGTGATAAGGGTTATATCGGGTATGTGGGGTGTGTTTTCTATGAATTGACTGGTGCGTTTTTCGATTTTCATTAGGTTTACTTCGCCTATTATGGGTTTGATTTTTTGGGTGTATTCTTTGTAGCTTAGGGGATGTTTTAGTTGTTTGATGGCACTCCAAACCGACACGGCGGATAGTTCGGTGCGTGTGAGGCGGGTGTTTTGGTCGTTTTGCTGCTCCATGTTGCGCCTTATCCGGCGCACATAAAAAATTGCTAAAAGCTCAACTATTTTGGGTAGGTCTAGTTTGTCGGCTATGCGTTCGATGTCGCGGGCTACCTTTAGTTCTAGACGTTGATGAGATTGGATTTCGGTGCCCACTGCGATACTTGTGTATGCTATGGGGCTTGTGGGGGCGCTTTTAGGTATTCGATCGGCGGGTGGGGTAAACTCTACTTTACCTAGCACTAGCCCGCAATCTCTGCATACTGCCTCTCCGCTTGTCTCATCATATAAAATGCTCGCACTGTTACATTCAATACAGCGTTCAGCTTCACACAATTTTCTGCACCTCTAGCAATAAACTTGTGTATAGGTTTGGGTGGTGGTGGTTGTGACTGGATACATTTAACGCTAAAACTTGGGGGTTGGTTGATTTCTGATTTCTGGTTGTTGATGTTGTTGGTTTTTTTGTGGTGGTTTTTGTGGTGGGGGTTGTGGTGGGGGTTGTGGTTTTGTTTTTGTTGGTGTGTTTGGGGGTTTTTTGGTGTGTGTTTATTAGAGAGTTTGTGTGGGGGTGTGTCCAGACTGTTTTTGTTCTTTTTTTAGTCATATTTTTCGCCTTTTAAGTTTCCAAGGCATGTTTGCTTGGTTGAAATTCAGTAATCTGTGAATATTTAAATCGAAAAATTTTATTTCGCAAAAAAATTATTATATCTAAAGACATAAATCACTTATGTTGATTGAAGTTTTTGTGCGATATTTGATAGAATAGTTGCTGTTAACTATGGTTGTATATCAGATTAACAACACATAGTCGTGGTTGTTAGTGGGTAATGTGTAGAATTTAGTGTTGTCTTAAATGTTTAGGCGGTTTTGTTTGTGTGATTAATTTGACTGAATATGTCCAAGTGGATAAACAATTATTAAGAGATATCCTAAAAGAAGTGGGAGAGTTGCGAAAACTCGCCGATAGCCTCATCACAACAACTACTGTTGACGAAGAGGTTCTTAGGCATTGCTCGGCTGAGCCTGCATCAGAACCGATAGAGCATCCTCAAGCTTAGCCAACCGCTCCTTTAAGTCCACTGTTTCTTTTCCACGGGTTTTCTCTGCTTCTTTTTGTTTTTGTCGCTCGGTATCTTCTAATTTTAGTGCCATCTCTTTGTCTAGCACCATACCACAAGTGACACATCGGAGTTTACCCACAGGATTTTTGTTACCGCATCGAGGGCAATTCGATAGTTTGGCAATGCCTGCATCCTTGGAGGATGTTTTTAACCCATGCAACTCAAGCACCGCATCCTCTAAATCCCGCGCAGAGAAGTGCACATACTGACTTGTCATCTTACTCCCATAGGTCCAACCTGCAAACTGCTCTAAACGCGCCTCAGTAAACACCTTAGCCATAGCTGTTAGAGAAGTGTGCCGATAAAGATAGGGCCAGATATCTTTTTTTAACCCCGCTTGTTTGGCTAAACGCTTAATTAACAACCGAAAATACGGATAACTTAGGCGTTCGCCCTGACAAGTATTAGTTAGAGTACACCATAAAGGTGCATCCAAATCCCCTCTGTTGGGATGGTCTTCTAACCACTCAAGCAAAGGCTTACAAGATAAAACCAAAGGAATCCGCTTAATGCCCGTCTTACCCTTAACCGTAATAAGGCAATACGCCTCTTTGAATATCACACTGTTTATGCGCATGGTTAAAAGTTCGCCGGGCCGCAGAGCCGCCTCAAAGAGCACATACACCAGTGCCTTATCGCGCTTGTTGGTGGTGGCTTTGATGATGTTGGCAAAGTCGTCGGGGGAGAGCAAATTCTCAGGAGTTACGCGGGATTCTTTGTCTTTTAGGGTTAAGCTTATCCAGCTTACCTCCAAGGGTAGGGGTGTGCCTTTGGCGCAGCTACCCGTTTTTGCGTATTGCACTAGTTTACGCAGGATTAGTTTTTTGTCGTGTTTGGTCCAGGCTTTTTGACTGCTACCATTAATGGCCGCCACAATGGCTTCGAGCTCAGTTTTAGTTATGGTTCGAAGATCGGTATTAATCATGCGCAAAAGAACAGGCATATGGAGGGCATACTTTGTTACCCGTGCCACAGAAAGATCAAGCGCGCCTAGGTGGTCTAGGAAGTGCAGGGCAAGCTCGCCGTTTGGGAGTTTGGCTATGTTTTGGCGGTGGCGAGCAAGGCAGTGTGCATAGTTGTGGATGGGTTTCTCATCAGATCGTTTTGTTGTCATGTTCATAGTATTTTCTGGAATTTTTAAAATGGAGGGGAAAGGCTCCATAACCAAACAAGGAGAGCCTCGAGCGGGCTTTGCTCCCGCGGCCTGCTGCTTACGAGGCAGCCGCTCTGCTGGGCTGAGCTATCGGGGCATCACAGCTGTATTGCGAATGTTGTAGTGGCTTTAAAGGTTTTTAAATGTTGGTTGTTGTCGTTTGGGTTTTAGACGTGTTTATCTGTTTGAATGTCTCTTTTTTATCGTGCAATAGGTTCTCTTTATGGCTACATCAGCAGATAGTTTGGGTGAACATGGCATCATTGATTTACTTCGTCGTCACTTAGTGTTAATGCCAAATATGGTTGTTCCGTTTGGAGATGATGTTTCGGCTGTACCAATTGGTAATGGTGAGGTGGCTGTTTTAAAAACTGATATGTTGGTGGCTAAAACTGATGTTCCTGCTAAAATGAGTTTATGTAATGCAGCACGAAAAGCTATCGTGATGAATGTGAGTGATTTTGCCTCTAAGGGTGTGCAACCCATCGCCGTTTTAGTTGCGCTTGGTTTGCCTAAAGATTTAGCTACTCAAAGAGCAGTAGCTGAAATTGCTGACGGTTTAAATGCGGCTGCACGAGAATACGGTGCATACGTTATCGGGGGTGACACAGGCGAAACTGGTGATTTAACGATTTCTATTTTTATGTATGGCCAAGCTAAACAGAATGCCCTTATGTTGCGTAATGGTGCAAAATCTGGAGATATTTTGGCTGTCACGGGGTTGTTTGGAAAATCTGCAGCTGGGTTGCGTTTGTTGCTTGATGAAAACTGTGTGGTTTCTTCTGAGATGCGTTTGGCGTTGGAGTCTGCGGTTCTTAATCCTCATGCGCGGTTGGTGGAGGGTTTGGCGCTTTCAAAATCTGGCTGTGTTTCAGCATCGATAGATAGCAGTGACGGGTTAGCGTGGAGTTTGTATGAATTGATGCATATGAGTGGTGTAGGTTTTACTGTTGAAACATTGCCTGTTGCAGTGGAAGCAGTGGCGTTTGCAGAACAAAATGGCTTGAATGTAGAGTCTTTGGCGTTGTATGGTGGCGAAGAATATGAGCTTGTATTAACTGTTAATCCCCAAAAATGGGAAACAGCAAAAGCTGCAGTTGAAGCCGTTGGTGGTAATTTAATCGCTATAGGTAAGGTAACAATGGAAAAACAAGTAATCCTACTGGCAAATGGCAAAAAACGATGTATTGAGCCCTGTGGGTATGAACATTTTAAAGCTCCGCTTTAGTTTTTTGATCTAGCGTATAATTGATTACAGTTATGCATGATGTTGCCAAATAAGGTGTTTTTCCCAGACTGATTTTTTCTCCAAACCTTAAAGCAAACGCCTCAGTTTTTTTAGGCATGCCTACGTGGTCACCTAAAACAAATACTGGATTTTCTCCAAATTCCACGTCTCTTAGGTCTTTTCCTCCTTCTTCCAGCACATAGATGCTACAGGTTCCAGTTTCAGCTTTTGATTTTAGTAACGCTTCAAAACTGGTTTTATCCTTGCTTATTCCCGGATGCTGCTTACCTGCAAGCGTCTTTTTAAGTATGCCCTGCCACGTCTCCATGTCTGTGCGCACATCATAGAGGGTTTCACCGTCAATTTTAATATGCACCGGTGGATTTGGTGGGCCATTTAGAATAGCATGAAAAGTAACATCTCTACGTAATCCATGAGACAGAAAGAGACTACTTACGATGCATTCATGCGCGATATCTAACCTTCCTGCATCATGTAAACTGCTAAAGTTTGGGTCCGTTTGGCCTATACGTGAGAACAATATGAATTCGCGAGTCAATTTATCTCTAAACAACAATTAATGATTATGTTACTTTTAAAGTCGTCTTACTTTAAGGACATCCTGTTGGAAAACTCTTTTTCAAATAAATGGATATTATGCTTTAATTTTTAAATTATGCTAATCAAAAGGGTGGTATTATGTCAAGAAGTAGCGTAGGAGCAGAAAAATTAGGAGCTGGATAGATACAAATAGGGCCATTTACCTCAGGTGAAGAGTATTTTGGCTTGTCGTAACGACAGCCGTCAGTTAAGTGCTAAACAAAGCGGTGCCGCATTAATTAGTGCGTCAAGACAAAAATCAAGAAACACGTTATTTAAGCGATATCTTATTTTTTCTTTTTTAGATGATGTCTTTTTCACCGCAAAATTGAAAAACCTTTGTGCCAATAGTGAAAAAGGATACCATTCATTGACGTGATTAACGATGAAGTTAAATAAAACCGACGAAGCAGTTGTTAAAATATTAAAAGCTGAGGGAAAAGAATTAACTCTCCAAGAAATAACTGATAAGTCTGATCAACCCTCTAAAAAAGTCTTTAAATCATTACGCAAACTTTTCGAAAACGAAATGATCGACACTAACGCAAGAAAATACAGGCTATTGACCGATAAAGTGCCTTCTGGAAAAGAAAAAGCTACACCAAAAGAAAACAAAGAAGACTAACTTCCTATTTTAAAAAATTTTTTTGAGCACCTTGTCAAGAATAATGGCTTATATTGGGCAAAACAACCCAAACCCCATTCGAGTTGCATGTATCGGCGATAGTCTTACACAGTTAACAGAGTATCCATATGATCTCATGAACAAACTCGGTGATAACTATGCGCTACGCAACTTTGGTGTCAGCTCTACTACAATCACTTTGGTTTCTACCACATCCTACATGAATACAACTGCATTTCAAAACGCCTTGCGCTTTAACCCCGGCATTGTAATAATCATGCTTGGAACCAACGATGCCCACTATACCCTTTTCCAATACAACAGTGCCTTTGTAGGCGATTACATAACACTAATACAGGCCTTCCAGAAACTTCCCAGTAACCCTAGAATATGGCTAGTGCTGCCACCGCCGGTTTTCAGCAACCCAACATGGTACATAAGCCCCGAATACTTTGAGCAGACAATACTGCCCGGTATCAAACAAGTCGCAAACAAAACCAACTTCCTGTCGTTGATGTATATTCGCTTTTGATTGACTATCCTGAATACTTCCCCGACGGTATACATCCAAAAGAGACCACGGACAACTGGGGCAATGAACCAGCAGCACAAATAATCGCCACTGCAGTACACAAAGCCATAACCTCACCGCAACCCTTAATGTAGGTTTTCCACACAAGGTGGAGCCTCGAGCGGGCCTTGATCCCGCGGCCTGCTGCTTACAAGGCAGCCGCTCTACCGGGCTGAGCTATCGAGGCAATGCAACTTATTTTTACAACCTCACATAAAAACTTACCCAAATAAAAGTTGCTGATGGTGGTTCTGTTTTTTGTCTTCTTTGATGGTGTCTTTTTAGTTTTTTGATTTTTCTGTTGGTATTCTTTTTCGGTTACTTTTTTTGTTGTTTTATTCTGGAAGTTATCTTTGTTTTGTTATGTGTGTGCTAATTTTTTGGTGTTTTATGTTGAGTGTGGGTATGGTTTGTAAAAATTTAAGTGGTTACTTTTTTGTGGTTGGTGTTTCTAGTTATGGTTTGGTGCTCGCGCGTTTTTTACGTGTTTTTTTGTTTAAAAATGTGTGGAAACTGGTTTTTAGTGAGTGTATCCTGTTATAATGGTGTCTTTGTTGGCGGAAAAAATCAGTGGAAACGGTTTTTCATGGTGGTGGTTATTTCTTGTGCGTAACCCTTTTATCTATTATTTCCTTTGGTATATAATTCAGTGGGCATAATTTTCCATCGTATGTGATGCAAAGTGCCTGTTAGTGATATCGTTGGGTCTTTGGGGGGGCATAAAGTGTTTTGTCAAGAAACAACAATATCTGAAACGATATCCTTATATTGCTGATAGTCGCTTCTAATGCAATTCAGCAATTATGGCCAAACCATAAGTTTGCGAATCAATAGATGCAACTCCCCATCTAATAGGTGTGGAGTGAAGGGTGTGACAAGAGCCCACATATGTCGAAAGTGTGGTACGCTCACAATGACACCATGCATAGGCCAACAATACGACGCGCAACACAACATTATTAATAATAAGTAGTATATGTGGAGAAAACAATTAGGTTTTCACCAAACGCCAAACAAACACTACCATTGGCCTGAACATGTTACGCTGTCTGGAGGATGGCTCGGCTTGAGAGCCGAAGAAGGGCGCGGCAAGCCGCGATACCGCCTC
>WRJX01000090.1 GCA_009778385.1 Candidatus Bathycorpusculum sp.
CATCATAAATAACACTGTACTGATCCTCCAAAACATCTGGAGTACCACTACCATCGCTATCAAAGCCCCAAACAGCAAACACCGTAACACTTGTACCATTAACTATAACATAATTCTCAAACGCAGGAACCAATGCAACATCAGAAGCCCCAAGAACCGCAACCCGAGACAAACTCCAACCCATAAACACAACGGGCACAGAACCAACCGATGGATGAGTCGGACCAGAAACCGACAAAGAAACCTTTGCACCATCCAACAAATTCGTAACATCCGCTGGACCCGTACCCGAATTACCACCATTCACATCATACGTAACACTGTAATACTGAAGTAATGTTGTGGACCAAGTGGCAGTTAACGTAACATGACCATAAGTACCCTCAGGAATAGTATAACTCTTCTGCAAATCCTCAGATATACCGTTAGTATATGGTTCATTATATGTTACATTCCAACCAAGAAACTCATAGATGCTCATAGGATCAGCAATACTTAGAGGCAAATCGCTATCCTTGTAAGAACGGGGATTATCAGGCGCATTAGTACCATCACCTAACACATAGGTAATATCATACTCAAAAATGTCTGAATTCACCCATAACGCCGGATAAACAAGCCCTCTTTCACTGGTAGAAATAGCATCTGTTTGGAATTGGAACGCTCTACCGTTGTAGGCTAAAGCTCCTGCAGTATAACTGAACCTACCAGCGGAACGGAGCCACATACCATAACCATAAATCTCAGGTATGGTGATTTTATCAAAGTTTTCAACTGCAAGAGCATTGCTAAGCTGTCCTTCAGGGCTCATGCCATACACATCATGTACGTTGGATAAAAATTCTGCAGATTCACTATAGCTCAGCGCGAAGGCAACATCATTACCTGTACCGACTTGAGTAGAGGTTGGTGTGCTAAACCCATCGCTCAGCGCCTGCGCAGTGGAAGATGTACCAAGAACATTTGACGCATCGTTCTGCATCGTATAACTACGTAAACGAGCAGTATCACCTAAGTTATCAACAGCAGCTCCAGAGGCGAGGTTATTAAACCAATTGTTAATACCCTCGCGAACCCTGGAACCTATATAATTATTGGAAGTACCGTAGGCAACATATTGCCAAGTTGGATCACCGCCATGACCACTACCAGCGTAGACATTGAGGTAACTTGTGCGTACAATCAGTGAATAGCCGTCATATCTTGCAATTTCAACCCAATTGACTGTATCACCTGTCAGGTCCGGAGTAAGAATTCTACCGTCACAAACTTCTACAGAAGGAGGGGCATCATCCGGCTTAATAAACTCAACAACTGCACCAGAGGTCACAAGCTTAGAACCTATATCTGCCGAACTCGGACTACGAATGTAACCCGGCAACACAAAATCAATAGTCTCAGAAGTAAACGAGGTAATAACAGAGAAAACCTTTGCCTCTCCCTCAGCTACAGAACCAAGACCAACCATAACACCTAGTGTAACATCAAACGGAGCAGGCACCCCAACCGTAACAACACCGCCAGACTTAGGATCAGCTGAAAACAGCACATTATTACCAATAATAGCACTGCCAATCCCAGTTAGCTGACCATGGGGCAAAATAACAAACACAGAATCAACAGCACCAGCATTACCTGTACCAATGTCCTGTGCACCAGCTACACCTCTTGCAGACACAAATGTGCCCTCACCATAAATAAGAATATTACCACTACCACCACTAGCGCCGCCGCCAATACCAGCACCGCCACCCAAAGAAGGATTAATAGTACTGCTATAGGCAGTCACAGTACCACCAAAAATAGTAATAACACCACCACTACCACTGGAACCGCCACCAACACCAGCACCACCATAATTGCCAGTGGCAGTTACAGTAGGATCACCAGAAATAGTAATAGTACCGCCATTACCACTGGAGCCACCGCCAACACCAGCACCACCGCCAACACCAGTGGCAGTTATAGTGCCACTAGAAATAGTAATAGTACCACCATTACCACTGGAACCGCCACCAACACCAGCACCACCAAAACCACCACTATTGGCAGTTACAGTACCGCCGGTAATAACAATATTTCCACCATCACTACCACGGCCGCCACCAACACCAGCACCATAATTACCACCTCGAGCAGTCAGATCACCACCAGAAATAACAATATGTCCACCACCAGCACCGCCAGAGCCTCCGCCAACACCAGCACCACCATTAGCACCAGTAGCCATCACATCACCACCAGAAATAGTGATGTCACCACCAGAACCACCGAAACCAGCAAAGGAGCCTCCGCCGCCAATACCCGCAGCACCACCCATAGCACCATTACCACCAATAGCAGTTACAGTACCATCAGAAATAGTAATAGTACCACCATCACCGCTAGAGCCACCGCCAACACCAGCACCACCCCAACCAGAATCACCAACACCGCCAGCACTACCATAAGCATATACAATACCACCAGAAATGTCAATAACACCACCAGAACCACCGTGGCCACCACCAATACCCGCACCACCGCCAACACCAGTAGCAGTTACAGTACCATCAGAAATAGTAATAGTACCACCATTAGCACCTAGAGAGCCACCGCCAACACCAGCACCACCAAAACCACCAGTAGTCTCCACAATACCACCAGAAATGTCAATAACACCACCACTACCATTACGGCCTCCGCCAACACCAGCACCACCATCACCACCATTAGCAGACACAATACCACCAGAAATAGAAATAACACCACCAGCTCCATTATAGCCGCCACCAACACCAGCAGCATTATAACCACCAGTGGCATCTACAGCACCACCCAAAATAGTAATAGCACCAACACTACCACCCATAGAGCCGCCACCAACACCAGCAGCACCCCAACCACCAGTAGCAGTAAGAGAACCAGAACTCATCTCAGAAACCACAAAAGAGGCCCCAACAGAAACCTCCAAACCCGCACGATTCATACCACTCGTAAGAACACTATCACCCTCAAGCACAACAGTAACAACAGCCCCATCCCCAACCAAAAAAGCACAACCAGCCACAACATCACTTAAATCAACACTAACACCATTCAAAACAACAGTAGCCACCACACCATCAGTAACAACAATACAATCCGTCGAAGAAATAAACGGACTAGAAACAAACGCTGCAGGATTCATAGAAATTCTATACGTACCATCCGACAAAATACGCAAAACCTCAGTAGAATAATCCCACGTACCACCATCAGAACTAACAACCACAAAATCCCTCACACCACCAGTAGACTCAAACGCTACAAAAGCACCAAAAGTCTGAAGCTTAACACCTGTATCAGCTGAACCAGAAACAAGACTATAACCAGACAACGCAAAATCAACAATCTCAGAAGTAAGCGTAGTAATAACAGAAAACGCTTTAGCACCAACACCAACAGGCTCAGGCCCAACACCAGACATAACCACCAAAGAACCCAAAACACCAAACGGCGAAGGCAACCTAACAACAACATCACCAACCGAACCAGGAACAGCAGAAAACACCACATTATACCCAATAGTACCAGCACCAGCACCAATCAAATTACCAACAGGCAAAATAACAAATATATCACCATTAACACCACCAACACCTGCACCAATAGTCTCTGCATTAGCCCCACCATTAATTGCAGTCACCCAAGTATTTTCACCATAAACAAGAATAGACCCGGAACTGCCACCATTGCCGCCACCAATACCAGCACCACCATCACCGCCAGAAGCAGACACAGTACCACCAAAAATAGAAATAACACCACCAGCTCCATTGTAGCCGCCACCAATACCCGCACCATAACCATCACTAAGAGCAGTCACATCACCACCAGAAATGGAAATAGTTCCACCATTACCATCGTAGCCACCACCAATACCAGCACCACCATAACCACCAGTAGCCACCACAACACCATTAGAAATAGTAATAACGCCACCACTACTACCACTGCCACCGCCAATACCAGCAGCCTCATCATAACTACCAAGGGCAGTTACAGCACCACCAGAAATAGTGATATCCCAACTAGAACCATGAGAGCCACTACCAATACCAGCACCACCATCACCGCCAGAAGCAGACACAGTACCACCAGAAATAGTAACAACACCACGGCCATAACCATGAGAGCCTCCGCCAATACCTGCACCACCATCGTCACTACCAGTAGCAGTTACATCACCACCAGAAATAACAATAGTCCAATCATCATCACACTGAGCACTGCCACCAATACCCGCACCACCACCCTGACCAGTAGCATCCACAGCACCACCAGAAATAACAATAACACCACCATCCCAAGCACTGCCACCAATACCCGCACCATCATAACCGCCAGTAGCAGTCACAACACCACCACAAATAGCAATATATAGAGCACGATCACCTTGGATGCCACCAATACCCGCAGCATATTCACCGCCAGTAGCAGTCACAACACCACCACAAATAATAACAGACGCACGACTATCCCGAGAACTGCCACCAATACCCGCAGCTCCATCTGAACCAACAGCACATAGCTTACCCATGTTTTCTCCAGTAGACTGAGCATAAATCTTCAAAATATTATTATTACTATTATAATCAACATCAATACCTCCAGATACAGTCAAATCACAGCCGTCTTTCAAAACAAGACAGACATCCCCGATAATGCCAACTTTTGTTGAGTAACTAACTTGGCCTTCAACAACATACCAACCATAATCCAGCTCTGTAGGCATATTGTCGGAGTTAATTTCAGTATATGCGCCACTATGTGTTCGCTGAACGCCAAATTCATCATAATAATCAACCCCGTCTGATGCTGCTGAGGCAGGTAATGTGAAAGTAGGTAACAGCATAATTATAAGAAGGAAAACAACAAAAACTGCAAGCACACGATTAAACTTATTCAAACTAAAGTCAGAGTTAAAATTTAAACCTAGAACTACATTATTTTTTCGATTCATAACAACCACTCTATAGTCACCATATATCGAAAATAGAAATATTATAAACAGATATATATGCATATATGGTTCAACACTACGTCAAACATAACTATTAAGTCGAGAGTGTTTTAAGATAGTGCAGTTACCATTCCTGTGACAATTCCGGAGATAACGCTAAATGCAGAGCCTTTGTTTAAGAGATATTCCAATGATGGACACGATTTTGCCAACTGGATAGCTTAGTTAGTTTATAAGCACTTTTTTAGTTTCAAAATTCTGCTATTCTGTGACTTGGACAATTCACTTGTTCTTGCTTCTAAAGTTTTTAGAAATACTTCTTTGTTGCCTGAATTAATACAAACGGCTATCCGCTCAGCGTGTTGTGGAATTTCTTTTGCCCTACAATTTGCAAGATGATCAAGCAAAATAGGAAATACCTTTGTCTGACAATCGCTGTTTGCTTTACAAAGCTGGGCAAAAACACTAATGCTGTTATCAACCGTAATTACACTGCCCTTTTTGTAGGCTGCAATGATTTCCGGTAAGCGGTTAAATATTGCTTCTGACTTTATTTGGGCAATATAAGTTAAAGCTGTCATACTTCCCCAGACAATTCTGTTGTTTTTATCTGATAGGGCGGTAATGAAATCATCAACAAAGTCTACTATCAATTCAGGTTTTCTTTGTCCAATTTCATATAAAACCTTAATGCAATCATTAGCTACCGCTTGTTCTTCCGCTTTCAACCCGTTTGCAATTTCTTGAATTCCTTTCTTATTGTTGCTATCGCATAATTTTTGTGCAAGTTCAATATTTGGGGTCTCATCATTACGACCAAGTCGGCAGGCTAATAATTCAAGCATTAGTTAAATGCACACCTCATTTGGTTTTTTAAGTAAAATGGTTTTTCCATGCAGGCAGATTTTTCATCAATGATAGTGCTGCGCTTTCGGCAGTTTCACGGGATAATCCCTGTGTTTTGATGATAAAGTTTGTCATGCCTTCTTTTATTTCATCAAAAGACTTTATGGTACCATCCGGACGGGCGCAATGGATACAGTAGTTCTTGGTTTCATCATTCATTGCAAAATCAGACGGGTTATTCATGGGCATGCTACAGGCAATACAAGTTTTCATTTACATTACCTTCCTCTATTGATTTTAGTGGATTTAGTATTAAGATTGTTTTAACGGTTTTATTAGTGTATCGTGTCAATCTCGCATATTATGGATTGAAATTCAAAACCCGGCCCGTATTTCGTTTTTTGGATGAAATAGTTACTGCAAAATCTTGAGGTGAAAGTCTTATACGCTATAAATAACCAAATATGCAGGGCTTTATTGTGGAAATATTCGCTTAAATGAGAGAAGAAAAATACCTACACAAAATAAAAATGCCATAGCGAAAAACAAGTCACCCTTTAAGTGGCGAGTTTATATGAGAATGATTTGTTGATAAAAAAAATATGTTGGCAACACATGTAGCCTGTGTCATTGTACTGGCGGTACAGTCTTTATGTACATAATATATGCGGTATCAGTTTTTAAAATTATTTTGCAGGTTGTTTGTTTCTGTTTTACGCTATTTATAAGATGAATGATCATTACTTTTTAGGTGTGCCTAAAATTTATATATTCGCATAACTATTTTAGGTTAACCTAAAAACGGGGTGGAGCAAACATTGCAAAAATCAACCCAGGACTACTTGAAAACAATTTACAGTCTATCCAAAAATGGCGAAATAGTAAGTAATACAGACATTTCCCAAAAACTCGATGTCGCACCCCCCAGTGTAACAGAGATGCTAAAAAAACTAGCTGATGAGGGCTACATAAAATATTCCCCATACCATGGCAGCACCCTCACCGAAAAAGGTCTAAAAGAAGCACAAAAAATAACCCGAAAACACCGACTACTTGAAAGCTTCCTATCAAAAATACTATGCATAGGCAACGATAAAGTACATCAGGAAGCTTGCCAAATGGAACACACCCTCTCAGATGAAGCAGAAGAATCCCTTTGCCGCTTCTTAAAACATCCCGACACATGCCCCGATGATGGCAAAACCATACCTGCCTGCGATCTGCCCTTTTCGAACTGTGAAGAATGCATACAACTACACCAAAAAGGCTTAGAACAAGTAGGAAAACGCAACAAAAACCTCACCTCCATACGAGACCTAAAAAACGGCACATTTGGCAAAATTAGCTTCATTCGAGGCGAACACAAGGTTCTTCAACGCCTCTTAGACATGGGACTCACACCTGGAACCAAAATCCAAATTATCAAAGTAGCACCAATGAACGGCCCTGTCGAAATTGCTGTCCGAGGCTCCAAACTAGCATTAGGACAAAACATTGCTTGCAACGTATTTGTAGAGACAGAATAGTTACAGATCAAGGAGGACAAAAGACAGTGCCCACTCATAAATCTGATTTAAAAACTAACCCTCCTACATCTGAGTGTGCAAAGTCTGATAAACAGTTTACCTTTGCGCTTGCAGGAAATGCAAATGTAGGTAAAAGTGTAATTTTTAACCAGTTAACAGGGTCAAACCAGATAATCGGTAACTGGCCAGGAAAAACAGTTGACCGCGCTGAAGGCACACTGAGTTTTGAAGGCCACGAAATCAAAGTTATCGACTTACCGGGCATTTACTCTTTTTCCACTTTTTCTATGGAAGAAATTGTTTCCCGAGATTACATTGCCCTAGAAAAACCTGATGCTGTTATTAACATAGTTGATGCCTCCGTTTTAGAACGAAACCTCTTCTTCACACTACAGCTTTTAGAAATGAATGCCCCACTGGTTTTAGTTCTAAATCAGGTAGATGTTGCAAAAAACAAAGGCATCATAATCAACAAAGATAAGCTCTCAACGCTATTGGGTATTCCGGTAGTTTTTGCTACAGCCACTCGCGGTGAAGGCATATATGAAGCTGTAGAGGAAGCTGTAAAGGTTGCGATAAGTAAACCTAAGTCTAAACCGTTAAAATACCGAAAAAACCTTGAAGAACCTATTGAAAAACTACAGAGCCTAATTGAAAAAGAGAACTTAAATTTGGGATATCCAGCTCGCTGGGTGGCTATCAAACTATTGGAAGGCGACATGGAAATCACCCAACTTGTCGCTGAAAAATCAAAAACCATCAGTTTACAATCAAAACTTTTAGCAGGTGAACTGGAAAATCGTTGTCAAGAAAAATGTTTTTCAATAATTGCCTCAGAGCGCTATGCGCTTGCAAATTCTCTGGTAGCCGCTTCATTAAAACAAGACGAAATACAGCGTTCTTTCACTGACAAACTAGATTGGTTTGCTACACATCGCATATTTGGTTATGTAACAGCTCTTGGCGTAATTGGCGGTTTGCTACTTTGGACATTTTTTATAGGCAATGGGTTATCCGATTTAATCTCCAAAGGGCTAAACTTAATTCAACCAATTAACCCTGAGCTCTCAATGTCCGCACCCCTTCTAAGCATTATTCTTAACGGTTTCTGGGGCGGGTTTAACGCAGGTTTAACATTAATAATCCCCTTTGTTATCCCCTTCTATTTACTGTTGGCATTCATAGAAGACTCTGGGTTACTTACTCGTGTTGCTTTTATGATGGATAGTGCAATGCACAAAATCGGACTCCACGGTAAAGCCTTAATCCCTATAATTCTTGGGTATGGCTGTAGTGTTCCAGCTATTCATAGCTGTAAAATCATGGAAACAAGACGTGAACGTTTACTTGCCGCCTTTGCCATAACTTTTGCGCCCTGCTCAGCCCGAACTATTGTGCTCTTTGGTATGGTTGGTTTATTTGTAGGTATACACTGGGCACTGCTTCTCTATGTTGTTAACCTTGCCATAATCTTTGCCATGGGCAGAATCGCCATGAAAGCCGTCCCAGGTAAATCCACGGGCTTAATCATGGAAATGAGCAGTTTCAAACGCCCCTCCCTAAAAGTTGTCCTAAAACAGACATGGACACGCACAAAATCCATAATATACGTCGTTTTTCCAATATACATAGCCGGCAGCGCACTCATACAAGTATTATACATTTATGACATACTTACGCCGATAGGTAATGCACTCTATCCGCTTACCGTTCTATGGTTAGGGTTACCAGCATTTGCAGGTGTACTTTTACTGCTTGGTGCTGTTCGCAAAGAATTAATTATCTTAGGTGCTGTGGCAATTCTTGGCACAACAAACTTACTTACAGGCTTTGCTCCCGTACAGTTAGTGGTTATGGCTCTGGTAGCTATGCTCTATATTCCATGTGTTTCAACAATGGCCATACTTGGCAAAGAATTCGGATGGAAATCAGCCGCCCTAATCTCACTGGCAAATATTGGTACAGCCCTAATAATTGGAGGCATAGCTTTTCAAATCCTAAACTTTTTTACATAAAAAAACAAACATTTCACCTTTTAGCACCAAGCGGTTATTTAATAGGCGTATAAAAAGCACGTGAATTGCAAATATTAAATCAAAAACTATAAAACTAAAAAATTTGAGGAGTTAGTTTTTTGCTCTTATTTTGTGTTTGTTTATTTCCATGCTGCCTCGCTTGTGGCATACAGTCGTTCTTCACGACTCATTTTAGATAGTGAGATTACCTTATCAAGTTGTAATCCTAACGCTTCGGCAATACGGTGTCCGTATTCTTTGTCTGCAAGGTAGCAGTGTGCGGCATGGCGGTATTTGATATTCTCAGTTACAGAAGCTATGTTTGCTGCAGTGTTTTTGATTAGTGCAGCTCGTTTATCCTCACTCATAAGGCGGTACAAATCGCCGGGTTGATAGAAGCAATCGTCGTTTATGTATGGATCATGATGATCAATAGTACCCTCTATGGCAAGGGACGGTTCAGCATACTCTTTCTGTTCGGTCCATTCATCATAACTGTTTGGATGATAACCTTTTGTTGCACCATAGTTCCCATCAACACGCATTAACCCGTCTCTATGATAAGAATGTCGGGGACATTTAGATGCGTTAACAGGAATTGAAGTATGATTCACGCCTAAACGGTAACGTTGGGCATCGCCGTAGGAAAACAACCTACCCTGTAACAGCTTATCAGGGGAGAGACCAATGCCTGAAACAGTATTAGAGGGGTTAAAAGCAGCTTGTTCAACATCTGCAAAATAATTCTCAGGATTCCTATTAAGCTCCAATATGCCGACTTCGATTAGCGGATATTCTTTATGACTCCAGACCTTTGTTATATCAAACGGATTATCCTTGTGCTTTTTAGCCTGCTCTTGAGTCATTATTTGAACATACATCGTCCAACGGGGGTAATCTCCTTGTTCTATGGCATAGAATAAATCATGCTGTGAGCTTTCTCGGTCTTTTGCGATGAGAGCTTCAGCTTCTTGATCGGAGAGATTTTTAATTCCCTGTTGAGTTCTTAGATGAAACTTTACCCACACCCGATTATTTTGGGCATCAAATAAGCTATAGGTGTGACTCCCAAAGCCGTGCATATGCCTATAACCGTTGGGTATGCCGCGATCAGACATCACAATTGTAACTTGATGAAGTGCTTCAGGTAGCATAGTCCAGAAGTCCCAGTTATTTTGTGCTGAGCGCATATTAGTTTTTGGATCACGCTTTACTGCATGATTAAGATCAGGAAAATGAATCGGGTCACGGATAAAAAATACTGGCGTATTATTGCCTACTAAATCCCAGTTACCCTCCTCAGTATAGAATTTAATTGCAAAACCGCGGATATCCCGTTCAGCATCAGCTGCACCGCGCTCTCCTGCTACTGTGGAAAAACGGACAAAAACCTCTGTTTCCTTACCGATTCCAGAAAACACTTTCGCTTTTGTGTATTTGGTCACATCTCCTGTAACGGTAAACTTACCAAAAGCACCGCTACCCTTGGCGTGCATTCGTCTCTCAGGAATGACCTCACGGTCAAAATGCGCCATTTTTTCTAAAAACCAAACGTCCTGCAAAACCATCGGACCACGCGGACCCGCCGTAAGCACGTTAGTGTGATCTGACACTGGGGCCCCGTTTTCTCGGGTCAACTTTTTCTTATTTTCACTCATAACCGGCTCTTCCTTACTTCTTATGTATCTATATTATTGCTATTGAATTTAAAGATAGTTTGAAGCACGTATTTAGTTCACATCATAGAATACTACCGCTACATTTCAAAACCCGATTACCCCGCCATCAACCCCACTCTACATCCGCCACTCCAACATCTATATTTTCCAAGATTTGAGGTTGCAGAGAAAAAATTAACAGAGTACCTATAACCTGATCCGTATGCGTAGTTTAGACTTATGGATATATTTAATTTTTTGTTGCCTGAGCTCAAATATAGATGAAAATGCGAACTGATGAGTTTGACAGGGATTAGCTGTCATTGCGTCATCAGTTCACAGACGGCCATCACTATCATCAGGGTTATGTTAGGGTTTACAGTTGCCGCAAGGGGTGTATCCGGCGTCTATTGCTTCTTGGTATGTGCTAAAATATACTCTGTTTTGTTCGCCAGGTAGGGAACCGCAAGAGGGTCTATGGAGCACCTTGCTATTTTTATTGCCTATGTATTCTGTTTCGGGTGGACGAGCGGTTGGTGGAGTGTCACGGGATATAGTTACGGTTATGTCTTTTCCGTCACTGGTGAAAATTACGGTACCGTGTTGGTCGGTTCTATAAATTGCGGCATCTGTCCCAGTTAGGCGGGTCATTGCTTCAGCGTGTGGATGTCCATAAGAGTTGTCTGCACCGCAACATATCACTGCATAACTTGGAGCAACAGCAGCTAGATATTGTTGTGTACTACTTCCCCGAGAACCATGATGCCCAACTTTGAGCACATCAGATTTTAACGAAAATCCAGCATTCAACTGCTCAGTCTCCGAGATTGTACCGGCATCACCAGTAAACAGAAAAGACGTATCACCAAACTCTACCCGCAAAACAATAGAGTACTCATTAAGATCATCATTTTTATATGTTGGACTATTGGGAGCCAAAACCTCTACGCTTGCATCACCCCATTGGAAAACTTGCCCAGGAGTAGGTATGGTCAAGGGTATGTCTTTTTCTTCAATAGCAACCAGTAGCTTTTCATAGGCTTGTATTGTGTGCGATTTGTCGGGCATAATCACTGCGCCTATGCTATCCATAGCATTGACAACAGAGGCCATGGATCCAATGTGGTCAGCGTGGGGGTGAGTAGCTACAAGATAATCCAGCGTAGTTATATTATATTCAGATAGATAGCTAAGGACAAGTTTGTCCTGTCCTGTGTTTCCAGCATCTATCAACATAGCGTGATCATCCATTTTTAAAAGTGTACAGTCAGCCTGCCCCACATCAAAAACAATGACCTGTAACTGGACGCCCTGAGTTACAGGCGGATAAATTATTATGCCTAAGGCAAGTAAAACTGTTACAATTACTACTAATATACCAGCTATTATTTTTTTATTCATACATAATTACCTTAAACAAGCATCCCTACATACACAATATATCCTTTTCCATAATATATTGCTAAAAGTATCACCGCTTAACAAAACAGACGCCAAAAGGCCCAGATAGTTATCACCTACAAGGTTGCAATGATCTGAGAATGGCACCATTTTACAATTTATGAATTTTAAAAACACAAGCAAAGAACCTGCATATACCTACAAATCAAAGAGCAGTGTGACCTCAAGAGGTAAAATCATTTAGAAAACGCTTCACACCCTTATTTCCCGCCTAAACAAAAAAGGATTCCACATCCGCTAAGGCAAAGGTGGATTACGTTTAATTTCCATATGTTTGGGAACACAAACAAAACTTTAGTTATACCTCTTACGTTTGGGCGTTTCGGGCGTTTCAGGCATGTCTTTCGGAACTTTTTCCGGAAAGGGAAAAGAGAATAATATAAAAAAAATAGAGGAAAAACTTACAAAAGTAACGCCTCAAACGCCCCAAACGCCCTCCATCTCCTTTGTGTACTCTAAAGAGTCGTCAGCCTACATGTTGTTTTTATGGCAGTTTAATTGAGAATTGGCACTTGGGTTGAAGATCCTCATACCACATTATAGCCTTCATCGGTAATTGCTTTCTTAAGTTCAATGGAAGAGATTAAATCGGAATTAAAGTCTAAGCAGACCGTTTTTGTTGCCAAATCGACTTTAACGTTAAATACGCCCTTCAATTCTGATAGGGCTGTTGTAATAGCACGGACACAATGTTCACAGGACATTCCTTCAACTGTTAGTTTAATTGTTTCCATTATATTTTTGCTCCTTTCAATCTAAGTGCATTTAGTACTACAGATACTGATGATAAACTCATAGCCGCTGCCGCAAAAATCGGAGTTAGCAGTGGACCACCAAACATGTATAGCATTCCTGCGGCCACGGGTATTCCTACAGTGTTATATCCAAAGGCCCAAAATAAATTTTGCTTAATGTTGCGTATAGTTGCGCGGCTTAGGTTTATTGCCATGGGTACCGTCATTAAGTCACTTTTCATTAGAACAATAGTTGCGCTTTCCATGGCGACATCGGTACCGCTTCCAATGGCTATGCCTATGTCGGCTTGTGCAAGCGCTGGTGCATCGTTAATACCGTCACCGACCATAGCTACTTTGCGGCCCTCCTGTTGTAGTTTCTTAATTTCATTTGCCTTATCTTGCGGTAGCACTTCCGCAAAAAACTTGTCAATACCTACTTGCTTTGCAATTGCCTCCGCAGTTTCTTTATTGTCACCTGTAATCATTACAGTTTCAATACCCATGCTCTTGAGTTTTTTAATAACGCTATAACTACTTGTTTTCGGCTTATCAGAAACAACAATACGCCCCACGTATTTGCCGTCAACTAAAACAGTAATACCTCGCCTAATCTCAACTTTCTTACCCTCAATTAGACCCTCAACACCCTGTCCGACTACCGCCTTAAAATCACTAACCTCCAAATACGGGCCCGTATAATAATTACAAATCGCCCTTGCAATAGGATGCTCAGAATACCGCTCTAACGATGCTGCAAGCTGTAACACATCCCCCTCAACTGCTGTCACCTCCGGCTTTCCCTCAGTTATTGTACCGGTCTTATCAAATACAACGGTATCAGTTTTATGCAAAGCCTCAAGAGCCTCACCACTTTTAATCAAAATACCGTTCTCCGCACCCTTACCCATACCCACCATAAGCGCAGTTGGCGTAGCAAGCCCCAAAGCACAGGGACAGGCAATAACCAGCACCGAGACCAATATAGTCAACGCAAACGCCACATCACGCATTACAATAAACCAGGTGAGTCCACTGAGTAATGCAATGCCTAATACAACGGGCACAAAATAGCTACTTACAACATCTGCCAGTTTGGCAATAGGGGCCTTAGAGTTCTGCGCAGTCTCAACTAACTTGATAATCTGCGCCAACGCGGTATCTGCACCTATTTTGTCTGCACGAAATTTAATTGAACCTGTAGTGTTTATCGTCGCAGCAAATACGCTATCCCCCTCTTTTTTATCAACAGGCATACTTTCGCCAGTTAACGCACTTTCATCAATGGAAGTACTACCTGATACAACTGTGCCGTCAACAGGAATTTTACCCCCGGGCTTAACTATTATTATGTCACCAATTTTAACGTCTTCAAGGGGTACTTCTTGCTCTATTCCGTCTACAAGTGTTGTTGCTGCTTTTGGCGCAAGTCCCATAAGCTTTTTAATCGCCCCACGGGCACGTCCTTTTGAAACCGCTTCAAGAGATTTCCCAAGTAAAACCAACGTTATAATTACACCTGCAGATTCAAAGTATAAGTGCTCCACGAACACAAAATTACCTTGTATAATTTGATATACCGCATATAAGCTATATAACATCGCTACTGAGGTTCCAATAGCAATGAGACTGTCCATATTTGGAGAGCGCAGCCATATTGCACGGAAACCTACCACATAAAAACGGTACCCTACAATAACAATTGGGATAACAAGCATAACTTGGATCAATGCGAAGTTAAGTGGATAATGCATAGGATGAAGTAATTCGGGCAATGGTAAATGCCAACCAAACGGCAACATGTGTCCCATAGCAACATACAACAAGGGCAGACTAAACACAGCTGACACGAGAAATTTGATCCACAACGTTTTGATTTCTTTCTCTTTACGCAGTTTATCCTCATCAACAATATCGCTCTTAATTTCCGCCCAATTATACCCAAGTTTTTCAATCGTTTTTTTGATAGTATCTAAATCTGTTTTTACTGAGTCAAACTCAACAGTCATACGCTCGGTAGCCAAATTCACGCTACAGCTTTCTACACCGTCTATTTTACCTACTGACCTCTCAACACGTGCAGAACACGCAGCACAGGTCATACCTATTATCTTAAGCGAGGCTTTACGGATATTTGTCATTTTCTCGTTTTAATCAACGGCTTCCATAATTTAGTATTTTCTATAACAACACAAACACAGATGACAAAACTTTTCCAAACAACAAAACAAAACACCAGCCTTCACATAAACAACACCTTCAAAGAAGGGTGAAATAGAGCCTTCGGCAACTGTAAAGGAATACTTGACAATTGCCACCAACGGAAAAAAGCTACATCACAAAACCAATTTTGATAAAAACCAAAAGCAAAAGATTGGTGCGGGAACCGGGATTTGAACCCGAGTCCTAGACTTGGCAAGCCTATGTACTAACCAAGCTGTACTATTCCCGCATATGGCATGTTGTAGTGCAATAATCTAAGAACTCCTTTATAAACTATTTTAGTTGTCTGTATTTAGCGTATACCAAGGGCTCCATAAACAACACCACCGCACTATTGCAATGTTGTCTGTAAGTCTGAGATAGAGTTAGGTATCATCACTGCTAAAATAACTACGTCAGGCACTACACAATTTAAGACTTAATAAACAAAAAGAGCCAGATCTTAAAAATTTGTTATTTTGTCATAATGTTACCTGTTTTTATATTAAAGCATATAAATTATGTTAACTAAAGATGCGGAAGAGAGGAGAAGACAGTATGCGAGAGTTAAAATTCTATACCGGTAACGCTGTACCCCTTGAAATGCATAAAGTACGGGTTGTACAAAAATTAAATTTACTGCCCATTGATGACCGATTAAAAGCCATTAAGGAAGCAGGTAACAATACGTTTCTACTGCGAAATAAAGACACATTTCTAGACATGCTAACCGACAGTGGAGTAAACGCTATGAGCGATCGCCAACTAAGCGCCATGATGATTGCAGATGACAGCTATGCCGGTAGCACAACTTTCTCAAAACTGGAAAACAAACTCGAGGAAATCTTCGGAACAAAATACGTCTTACCTGCTCACCAGGGTCGTGCATGCGAACACATCCTCTCAAGAGTGTTTGTGAAAAAAGGCGACATCGTACCCACCAATTATCACTTCACAACCACAAAAGCCCACATATGCCTCCAAGGCGGCACCGTTTTAGAAGTTCACTACCCTGAAGCATTAATTGTTGAAAGCAACAACCCCTTCAAAGGCAACATGTCTCCTGAGCTTCTAAAAAAAGCCATTGACGAATATGGCGTAGAGAGAATCTCATTTGTACGCCTAGAAGCCGGTACAAACCTAATTGGCGGCCAACCTTTCTCTCTTGCCAACCTAAAAGAAATTCATAAAATTTGCAAACAACACAACCTCCTTTTGGTACTTGACGCAAGCCTCTTAGCAGACAACTTGTACTTCATCAAAATCCGCGAACCAGCTTACCAGAACGTGGACATTAGAAAAATTACTCGCGAAATCGCTGATCATGCAGATATAATTTATTTCTCAGCCAGAAAATTAGGCCACGCACGTGGCGGCGGTATTTGCACAAATAATCACGAGTTGTATATGAAAATGCGCGAACTAGTTCCACTATTTGAGGGATTCTTAACTTATGGCGGTATGAGCGTTCGAGAGATGGAAGCTATCACTGTTGGCTTAGAGGAAACAATGGATTACGATATGATAAGTCAAGGACCATTATTTATTGAATATATGGTAAATGAGTTAAAACAACGCGGTGTACCTGTAGTCACACCTGCAGGCGGTTTAGGTTGCCACCTAAATGCCATGGAATTTGTCTCCCATATTCCTCAATCAGAATATCCCTCAGGCGCCTTGGGTGCGGCTCTATTTATTGCAGGCGGCATCAGAGGTATGGAACGCGGCACCCTCTCTGAAGACCGTGAAGCTGATGGCTCGGAGCATTATTCTAACATGGAACTTTTACGCTTGGCTGTTCCTCGAAGAGTCTTTACACTCTCACAAATCAAATATGCAATAGATCGCATAGTTTGGCTCTACGACAACCGCAAACTCATCGGCGGATTGAAATTTGTAGAGGAACCCAAAGTTTTACGCTTCTTCATGGGCAAACTAGCTCCAGTATCTGACTGGCAGGAAAAACTGGTGGCTAAATTCAAAGCTGACTTTGGCGACAGCCTCTAAATCAGCAAACACAAACCCTCCAAAGGTTCCCAAAAACTCCTTTGGAGTAAACCCGCTCCCTTTATTAAACCTCCTTTTTAAAACCCTCTCCAAAAATATAGGACAAATGTATGCATTTAGCTTTAACATGAGTGTAATACTTTAGAATCGTTTTGACATGTAAGGTCCATCAGGCTGGTAGCCAGATTTCATGTAATACCGTTTTGTGCCTAATGCGCTGATTATAAGTATCTTCGTTAAACCAGCCTCTTTTGTAATGCGTTCAGCTTGCTCTAATAGTTGTATGCCGTAACCTTTGTGTTGCCAAGCATCTGCGTTATGTCGTCCAACAGGTACAAGGGGACCGTAAACGTGTAGTTCTCTAACAATAGCTGAGGGGGTCTCAGTGATTTCGGGTCGGTGTGCTTTCAGAGAAGGTATGCGTAATCGCAAGTAGCCCAGTAATACGTTGTTTTGAGGGTCTTCTGCGGAAATAAAGTATTCTTTACCCTCTGATGCTGTATATTGTTCTGTTAGAATTTTGATGTTTGCAAGGTCTGGTTTTACATGGTCAATTTCTATGCGGTGTCCAACTTCGCGGCAGCGGATGCATTGGCATTGGATGTTTTGTGTTTTTAGTTTTTCATGAACTATTTGGCGCAGATTACTCTTTTTTACGCCGTCTAAGATCAGTCTTGCGGGGATGTCACGTTGTACACGCATGACTCGGACCCATTTTGGAATGAATTTTTTAACTTCTGCTATAACCTCAGCTGCCTGCTCTGTGTTATATGGTTGATATTTGCCCTCTTGTAACCATTGATAAGCTTTGGTGTTGGCAATTGCAAGGCAGGGGTAAATTTTTATCATATCAGGCTTAAAGCGCTGATCCGTAAAAATTCCCTTAAAAGTGTCAATGTCTTTTTGAGGGTTTGAGCCAGGCATGCCGGGCATTAGGTGGTAAACAATTTTTAAACCTGCATCCTTTGCAATTTGAGTAGCCTCAACAACATCTGCAACAGTGTGAGTTCTACCTACTAAATTATAAATATCATCACAGGGGTTCTGTACGCCTAGTTCAATGCGGGTTACGCCCATGCTTAGTATTGCGTCTATGTGTGGTTGTTTTGACCAGTCGGGACGGGTTTCAACAGTTATACCAACATTGCGTATGTTACTTGCTTCGGCATTAGCTTTTGCCTCCTCTAGATTGACAGAGTCTTTACCGGTTATAGCGTCTAGGCATCGTTGAATGAAGTGAGTTTGATACTCAACGGGTGTTGCGGGAAATGTTCCGCCCATTATGATTAGCTCTATTTTGTCTACTTTATGTCCAATAGCTGTTAGTTGCTCTATGCGGCTTTGGACTTGTAGGTATGGGTTAAAATTGTTTTGACTACCTCGCATGGCTGCCGGTTCATGGCCCGTGTAGCTTTGAGGAGAACCCTGTGTTGGCCCACCGGGACAGTAAGCACAGGGCTCAGGTTGTGGACATGGGTATGGTTCAGTCATGGTTGCAACAACTGTTACGCCGCTAATGGTTCGCGTTGTTTTACGTCGCAATATGGGTAACAATTGTTTAGCTTCTTGAGAGGTTAAGGCAGCAATTAAGTCAGCGTTAGATATCATGGAGGATAAGTGATATTTAGCGGCTGCTTTAAGTTTCAACCTATTTACATCCTCATGAACAGGGGATTGCATAGAAAGCAGAGTATCAATGACCTCTCTAAGAGCCTCTTTGTTGTCCAAATTAAGTAACCAGAAATACACTGTTAAATTCAAATAAATAAACTGCACTAATAAAACAGTTGGTTTAAGCTTGAAAAAAGCTAATAATTAGGAGGCTTATTTACATCCAGTTTTGTCCGGGTTTACGCTGCAAAATCACACGCTTTTCATAATTGCGTCTGCTTCTTGCTTTTGGGCTTGGAGCTACGCGCTCTTGAGCCACAATTTTTGGCGTCTGAGAACGGACTTTTCCTGCTTTAGATAACGAACCGTGAGTCGGCATATTTTACACCTTTTCAAATACATCAAAAAAGGTACTTTTAAATCTTACTTAAAAAATTTAAGAAACCTCACCACAACAAACCACCTATACAAATACTAAACTAAATTACAGGATCTAGTTTTATGAACCTTACGGTTAGACTTTTCACAGCGAAGTAAACATTTTTTTTAAGGAAAATATTTGTAAAAACGCCATTTATAAGGGGGCTTTATATACTGGCTTTATATACTCCGTGTATACTATTTAAATAGACTACACGTGAGTTGACATGAGTAAACGAAAACCAACAATATCAATACAAAACATCGTAGCTTCAGTTTCACTTAACCAAAAAATAGACTTACAAAAAATCGTAGAAAAATTCCCACAAACCGAGTACAACCCAAGCGTGTTCCCAGGTCTAGTCTTTAGGCTTAAAAAACCAAAAACAGCCACCCTCATATTCGGTACAGGCAAAATGGTTTGCACAGGTGCCAAATCAGAAAAAGAATCACGGAATGCCGTAGAAAAAGTTGTTAAAGAACTCCGCAGCGAGGGCATTCAAATTACAGAAAAACCAATCGTTAACATCCAAAACATTGTTGCATCTGCAGAATTAGGCGGCGAAATTGACCTTGAAAGCCTTATCTACAAACTTAGCCGCGTAATGTATGAACCTGAACAGTTCCCAGGTGCAGTCTACAGAATGGATGAACCCAAAGTTGTCTTCTTAATCTTTAGCGCAGGCAAACTCGTCTGTGTAGGCGCAAAGAAAGAAGAACAAGTCTATGAGGCAGTAGATAAAATCCAGCAATTACTGGAAGAAAAAGAATTAATCTACTACCCCAATTAAAGCCCTTTTTTTATTCGCCGACGCACAGCAGGATTTAAATCAGATAAACGTTTAAGCGCTAACTCAAATGTTTCATCTGAAGATAACTCCTTTTTAAGAAACACACCCGTCCTACCCACTAAATCCCGCTTTGTTAGCGCATGTACACGATCTAAAACAGTCTCAGTTGAAATACCCAAAGTTTTAGCCACAAACGCCTCTCTACCAATGACGCTACTTTCCACATGTCCGGAGGCATTGGGCTCTATTAGCATAAGTCGTTTATCCACTCCGGCAACTTTCAAATCTGCTTTAAGTTGAACCAGGTTTATTTCTCCACCAAATAAGTAAAACTCACGCTCAACCTTACGCATACCCATTAACGGAAATGAAACACTAGACACTTCATCAATTTCAATATGAGCCTTCATAGCATACGTTGGCGTAGCTTGCACCACAAACCGATTATTAACACAGATACCTGCTTGCTCCAATGCAGTCTCTACGATGAAACTATTTTGCACATCTGGAATGAAAACATCAATATCACTACCAGCTTTTACGTCCCCTCTTGCAATACTTCCATGTACAACTGCATACAGATGAAACTCAGCTAAGGCAGACATTAAAAAAGCAGCTTTTTCCCGCAGGTTTTTAAGCAGTTCCCAGTGTTCAGTACCATAAATAATTTCTCGGTAATCGCCACTTCTACTAGGTTTAAGTGTCATTTTGTTCATTCCTTTTCATATTTTACTGGTGCACATTTATTTAGCTAATATAAAATAAAAGAATGTTGAATGGTTAATGACAGAGTCTTACTGCACGGTTTGCAAAGAACGGGAAAGCTTTTTTTACCGTAAATATTCAGGTCAACGACTATGCAAAAGATGCTTTAGCAAATCCGTTGAAGCAAAAGTTCGGGCAACTATAACAAAGTATCACATGCTCGAATTTGATGATAAATTAGCAGTAGCAGTTTCAGGCGGAAAAGACAGCCTAAGCTTACTTCATATTCTGTCTAAACTTCAAAAACGCAGACCTAAAACTACGCTTATTGCAGTAACTGTAGATGAAGGCATCAAAGGCTATCGTGATGAAGCCTTAGATATTGCAGTGGAAAACTGTAAAACCCTCGAGATCCCCCTTCATGTTGTTTCCTTTAAGAACCTTTTCGGATTAACACTTGATGAGCTAATCACTAAAATTCGAGCGAGTGGACAAAAAACAGGGTTGACTTCTTGTGCTTACTGCGGCGTCCTGCGACGTCGCGCTATGAATGTTGCCGCCCGAGAAGTAGGTGCCACAAAAATTGCTACCGCCCACACACTTGATGATGAAGTCCAAACCGTGTTTATGAACATTCTTCGGGGAGATATTACACGATTATCCAAAGAAAAACCAGTAACTAACCAAGTTCATCCAATGTTTGTGCGCAAAATTAAACCATTCTGTGAAATCCCTGAAAATGAAAGCGCACTATATGCTTACGTGAAAAAAATTCCCTTCCAAGACACCCCTTGTCCATACGCTTCTGAAGCTCTACGCAATGACGTCCGTGCAATGCTTAACAACATGGAAGAAAAACATGCAGGAACCAAATTCACTGTTTCTCGCGCTATGGAACGACTACGACCAATTATAGAGCAGGCCACAATAAAAGGAGACTTCAAAACGTGTATTGAATGCGGTGAGCCCTCAACACAGGAATTATGCAAAACCTGTGAAATGCTACACCAAATCAGTTAGATCCGTTCAGGTTTTGGACGAGGATTCTGGGCTTTTTTTGCTTTTAACTGCTTTAACAGCTCAGATGCTTCCATAGCATTTGCAGCTTGAGCAACTCGTTGCGCCTTCTGCAGATTAATGTTTTTACTACAGTAAGGACAGGCTTTAGTTTTTTGACTCTCCCCTGCAAGAACCAAACCACTACAGTTTAGACACTTCATGATCACTATTGGAGCCATTACGGTATCTTCCAAGCTTTACCTTAAACAGCCCCTTTAAGTCTACTATGTAATATTTCTTTTTCTCTTTATTACAAACTTGACTAATGTAGCGTACGCTAAAGATTTCTTTGATTACTGCTTAGCGCTTTCATACAATGTAACGCCTATAAAAATTAGGCAACTGGAGGTTACTCTTGAAATCGTATGATGTTCTGATAATCTGATGATAAGGGGTAAGCTGAATCGTCATATACTATGTCAAGTGCATAACCGTATTTGTTTATGGTTGACTGGGTGAACTCCCAAATTCTGCCGGTGGTCTCGTCAGCTTTAAAGACGCCCCAAACGATGTCTTCACGCCATCGTAAACCTCCGCCAAAGTTTCTGGGCAAAACTAGTACTGAATCAGCCTTAACCATACCGTGAACAACATTAGGATTTTGGACAACATCACGCCAGAAACTCTCTAAAGCAGTAAAATGTTCATCCTTAAGGGTACCATAGGGGTTTGATGCACCTTCCTCATAAAAGTTAAACAGTATCAAATATTTTGCGCCACCCTCATATGCTGTTTTTAGCTGATCGTAGATTTCTTCTCCGCTATCAAGATACGGAGGAGAGTTATATCGCCAGGTGATTATAGCCCCCCAATCTTTTCCCTGTGCGGTTGCTGCTCCACGACAAAGCGAGATTTGCTGATTAAGCGAAATATTCCAGCCGAGCTGTGTGAGAAGTACGTCATAGCCTGCTTGATAATCATACCAGTAAAGGGCATAATCAGAACTAAAAACAGTGGTTAAGTTTTTTAGAAAACCGATTTCCCTATGGTTTTTAGTTAAAAACTGTTGAACTACTTCATTGCTATCCTTAAATGGCTTAACGTCTAAGAGCTGCTTATAAGTAGTTGACGCCTCCATACCCGGTCTACTAAAGATTACTGTGCCATTAGGATAATAAGTTGAATATACGCCGTCTACATCGCTTATGGGTTCATAGAGGTTAATTTTACCGTTAAGTTCATAATGTATAGTTGCACCGTTTGCTTTTTCTACAACAATATCGCTATAACGGGTCTTCATTATAGAGTCACCAGTAACTGGGTCAATGAATTTGGAGTAATCATCAAGCATTTTACCACCTAACTCATCACTATAGTAGACTCCAAGCAGATGATCTCCCCAACGCTGTTTTGCAGAATCAAACCAAACAGAAAACGTATCCTCAATATAAATACCAAAATAGGGCAAAAAATACATACCAGACGCAACCGCATAATCACCCACCTCATTTATAGAGGCGGTATCTCTTTGCAAGGTACCTGACTGAAGAACAAAAAGATTCGTATAAGATTTAACTTTGTCTATAAGCATTTTAGCTTCAGGTACAGAGTTACCACCGTAAGATACACCTACAAATACTTGAGCGGAGTCACGACTTTGTGTACCAGATTGAACAAACAGTATAGTTACTGAAACAATTATCACAATTAATATTATAGCAAGAATACTTTGCTTTTTTAGCCTACGTTGCATAGACTTGTTTATGTCGCTTACAAGTTAAAAGTTTCTCATTTTTGAAATATTTTCTGGAAAAAAAAGTTTAGCAGAGTAAAAATTAGCTAATTATAGAGTTTCAATATACTGCTAAAAGCAAAGTTGATAGAATATTACAGAATATTACATCAAATTTAAATAGCGTCTAAATACACATTAATTGGAGATTTAGTGCATGTTAAACAAAAAAGTCAGACTTCTTCTCATATTCGCATGCGTAATGGCAATTATTATTCCAACACAAATCAGCATCGTTAACTCATCTGCAGGCATGATTAGGATAAACAGAACTACAGCAAGCGCCTTAAACCAGCAGGTAACGGCCGGTGACAACGTAAACCTGTATTTTGGAGACCCAAGTATAACGTGGTCAGGTAGCCAGTTTTATCTCTTTTTAAGTCGTGATCTTTCAACTACAGCTTCATCAGGCGACTATGTCTACTCGCCAGCGTTTTCAGTAGCAAACCTACAAAGCCCATATAGCACTCCTTATTCAAATAATGATGGCTCATGGGTAATTGGAAGTAACTGGGTAAATGGCACCTTTGCTAGTAATATGACGGCAGGAAGGTATTCAGTTAAAGCTTTTGATTTTGGCGCAGCAGGTTCAGTAACAGATACGGGCACAGTTGCAGTAACCGACACGTTCATAACTGTAAATACTCCTCAAACAGATCAATTTAACTTCCAAATCACACCAAATGAGGGCCCAGGTGGAATTCCAGTTAAATTTAGCGGCTCAGGATACCCAGCATTTTCAACAATTGACATAGCATATTATGATCCTACATACTCAGAGTATAGAGCTTGGAGAAAAGAAACAACTGATGCGTCAGGAAGCTTTTCATTTACTGCAGAGATGCCTGACTTAGGGAAATCCAATTATCAGGGCGATAATCCTGAAACATTTAATCGAGTACAATTTAAAACACAATGTCAGGGCTTAACGTATAGTTTTGCGACCTATAATCAGTATGCACGAGGACTTAAAACAATTGGCGATCAAACAGCTTATGGACTTTATGGAAACAATAGCAATCTGATTTCAACTGTTAAAGTCAAAGCGGGTGATACATTTACAATTACAGGCAAATGGTTCCATCCCGGCGCAATCTATGTTTTACTTGACAGCAAAGCAACCGTGGGAACAGTAACTCATAGTCAATGGAATGATGCAATACGAATTGGTAGCGCAATAGCTAACAATTTAGGCAATTTTGAGGCAAAAGTAACTATTCCCGACTCAACTGACGGAGGCGAGCATTACATAGCTATTGAGGACTCAGATGATACTCTTATAGTAAAGATATTAGTAACCTCAGGGTCACTTCAGATTTCACCCTCCTCAGGTCCAGGAGGAGCAAAAATACAGTTCACAGGTTCAGGCTATCCACCTTCAAGCTCTGTTGACATAAACTATCGTGATAATCTTTACAGTTCATGGAATTACTGGACAACCATACGGGCAGATACCGCAGGAAACATAAACTTGAGCGTTGAAATTCCAGACTTGAAAAACTCTTGTTATTCAGGTGACTCTTATGAGACTTATACACAGATATCATTTATGTCCGAAGTTAACGGTAGAGCCTTCGCGTTTGCAGATTATACACAGTACGCACGAGGACTAAAACAAGTTGGAAGCAAAACAGCATCAGCCCTTTATGGTAGCTCCACAAACTTTGCCAATTACGATCTAAAAGTTAAATCCGGTGACTCCATAACAATCTCCGGCCGCTATTTCCATCCAGGCGTCATTTATGTCCGATGGGACGGAGAAGCAGTCGTAGGCACCGTAACAGCAGACCAATGGCGTAACGCATCAATAATTGGAACATCAGTTGCCAATGCCCAAGGCTCCTTTGAGGTAACAATAACAATTCCCACCTCAGATAACGGAAACCACTGGGTATCCATAGAAGACTCACAAACCAATTTCATAATCCAATTACCCGTCTCAGACTCAGCCGCACCCCAACCAACACCAACACCAAACCCAGATAAACCGACACCTGTAATCAATTTTCAAGGTAAAAGCACACCCATTGACAACGGATTCCGAGTAGACATCAGTGGCATACTTTCAAACAATAATGTAGGACTTGCAGACAAAGCAATACAGGTCTACAATAGTAAAGATGGCGGCAGAACCTGGGAAACTCTAACTATAGTTAACACAGATAACGAAGGCAAATTTAGCGTCTCCTGGGTGTCATCATCATCAGGAATCTTTTTGTTTAAAGCTGAATGCGCCGCAGACATAGAGTACAATTGGGCGATAACAACAGTAAACGTTGCCATTGAACCAGCCTCAGAAAGCAACAGTAAAGAAAACGTATTCACTATGACATCTAACTCAACTATCTCACAACTTAGCTTCAACTCGGAAACCAGCGAATTAAGCTTCAAAGCATCCGGAGAAACAGGCACCACAGGCTATGTCAGCGTAAACATGCCAAAAACACTCATCAACAACATCTCAAACCTTAAAGTCTACCTTGACGGAAACGAATTAACATTTAGCAGCTCACAAGAATCAGACACATGGACCATTACCATCACATACACACATAGCACACATACAATCGTCATGAACCTAGCCAAAGACTCACAAAACCAGAATAACCCGCAACTCCCAACAGAGATAATTATTGTAGCAAGCATTATAGGTGCAATACTAATCGCAGCTGCCATTGTTACAACTCGAAAGAAAAAGCATCATAACCAAACCTAATACAATTATCTCCATTTTTTATCTTCTTAACCTAAAGTTTACAACATAGCAACATAGCATAAGGACATTAACCATAGAGTGAGTCTATCATGCGTAGCCGAAGTAAAGATTAGTTATTCTATACAGCGCCTTCCACTCACAAAATAAAGAGCAGTTTTATGGAGTTAATCAGCCAAATAATAAAAAGAAACATTACAGGATGATTTTTTCATCCAGTAACGGTATTGTTGATATTTGTTTGCTATACGAGGTAGCAGGCGCGTATTTGGGTGTTGCCTTTGGTGTCTACGTATACCTTGTAGGAGCCAACGGTGTATGTGTCTGCCGCATTGTTATTGATACTAAAAGTCTGCGAAATGACGTTTGTTGTTCCATCGGAAAACTTTTCTGTAATAGTGATCGTTAAATCGTTCTTGTTACCATTGAGTTGCTTAACAAAAGCTTCAGGAGTTACACTGACAACTTTTACAGCAGGCAACACATAACCAGAATCAACATAGTACTGCAAATAATACGACTCAAGCTGACCAGGAGTAGTGAAATCATCATAACCAACAACCGCACCGTAATCAAACGCAAACGAAGCAGAACCACTAGTCACACACACTAAACCATGCATAAGACCACCTCGCGCCACCCAATCAGCATACGCCGCATCAACAGCAACCCAATCAATCAAATCACCCTCATTCAACGTCTGCCAATAGAAAGAAGTACTCAACACCGCATCACCAAACATATAGTACCCAATAAACCCAACGGGTTTAACAACTGATACAACAGGAACATACTGATCATTTACAATAGTCACAGTGATTACTTGACCATTCGCCGAAATTGTAAGCACAATCTGTTGCCAATCATTAGTCTTTACAGCATCAACATAAGAATACTCACCAGTATAACCAACCCCAGACACCCAAGTCTTAGCACCATCCAAAACTACACCATCAAACACTACTGCTTTTCCATCCATAACAGCAACAACATTTTCAATAGCAACCGGATACGAGAACCAAACACGGAAAAAGCCACCCAAATCATACACATTTGCAAAAAGCTCAGGAACCTCCTTCAGCTTAAGAACAGCCTTCATATCAGCAACAGCTTGCGTTAGTATATCAGTTCCTTCTTTAACAGCAGCTACATCGTCAGTTTCATCAAAACGCCCAACAGAAAGCTTACCATACGCAGCCAACAAGTCTGCATGGGCTTGACCTGCAGAGTTCATAATTGCTTCAGCTTCCACAACAGATTCATCAGTATAACCAGCAAACAGGTCTTTACGGAATTGCCAAGTTGCAGTATCGTAATAGGAGCTAAACTCATCATGTGCAACATCATAAAATGTCATGTCAACCCTAAGGACTGCCTTCATATCATCAATTGCACCATTAAGAATTCTAGTTCCTTCTACAATAGCATCTACAGGGTCAGCTTCATCAAAACGCCCAACAGAAAGCTTACCATACGCAGCCAACAAGTCTGCATGAGCCTGACCAGCAGCACCCATAATCCCTTCAGCCTTAAGAACTGAATCAACCGTATAACCAACAAACAAATCCCTACGGAACTGCCAATTCAAAGTATTATAGTATGAACTAAAGTCAGCATGTGCCTTGTTATAAGCCATTATAACATCATCTGAAACGGCTTCGCGAGTTACGGAGATTGTATAGGTTTTCATTTCACCATTTTCAGCGGTTACGATAACATCAAAGCTATTTTTGCCAACTTGAAGGATTTTCATTCCCGCACCAAATACCGTCGCTTTCACATCAGTAGCCACAGCAAAGATTTCAACACCATCAACAGCATATGGAACAGAAACAGCATAACTCAATTCCTCAGGATCAAACATAGGAACAAGTACACCCACACTAACAGAAAGCTCAGAAAGCGTCGCAACATCAGACACCAATGAAATCCCGCCTACAACAGCCCAATCAGACTCATAAACATCAGGATGATTCCCACTACCATCACCAATCAGAATAGTCGCATCTGCCTCATAAAACTCACCAGACACTACCACCCAAACACTGGAAACATCAGGGAAACCCTCTACTGACAAAACACCACTGGAATCAAAAACCCAATCAAGCTCTATCACATGATTCCGAGGCCCAGCACCCCACGGAAACGCCATAACAGTACGAATATGCACCTCAGAACCCACATACGAAATTTCCGAATCATCCAAAGACACAACCGACTCAGAAACCCGCCCCAATCTTTCATGCTCAACCACAATATAGAGCCCATTAGGAACAACAACACCAGCATCAGTCATCAAAGTCTCCGCAAAAAAGGCCTCAATAGTTACTGACGCCTCAGCTGTAGGCACATACCAATAAGCCAACGCCATACGACCAGAACCACTATAAGGCCCCGCCTCACGAGTCACAGTAAGTACATACTCTAACTGACAACCATTCTCCGCAGTCACAACAATAACAAACCTATTCAGACCAACAACAAGCTCTTGCACACCAAAATCACCAGTCACTTTTGCATTCACATCAGTAGGCACAGCAACAATCTCAACACAATCAACATCATACGCAACATCAACACTATACACCAAAGTCAAAGGATCAAACCCAGAAAGCAACACACCATCAACAGAAAGCTCAGAAAGCGTCGCAACATCAGACACCAAAACATTCACCATGACGTTAAATGCGACGGTTTGCGTCACGCCACCCTCGGTATAGCTAACTCTAACAAGTTGTACACCAACCTCATCAAGAACTGTACCATCTATCGGATCCGTTGTATAATCTAAAACTTGTTTTGTGTTTCCGTTACTGTATGTGGCAATCACAACCAAACCGTCAAGATCAAGAACCTCATCTTTAACGTACGCCGTCTTAAAAGGAGATTCAGTAACCTCAAGACCTGTAAGCACAACTAATTTGAAATTCGCTGTAACAGTCACCGATTCCGCAGGCATAACAAAAGTGGTAGCAACACTAGAATCATCCTCAAAACCAACCGCAGCAGAACTCGCCACCCAACTCTCAAACTCAGAACCCTTCGGAGCAACACCAGCATAGACACCCACAGTCTCACCAGCCACAAAACTACCACTACCTATCGTACCCGTTCCATCACTCACAACCACAACTGGATAAAGCACAACAGGCACCGTAGACCTCCCAACAACAGCCCATTCAGACTGATAAACCGAACTATGAGGAGGACCACCAGTCCCAATTTGAATATCCGCATCCGCCACATAGAACTCACCAGACCCTGACACCCAAACACCAGAATAGCCAACATAACCATCTAATGACGAACCAGACTCCAAATCAAAAGTCCAATCAAGAGTTATCAGGTGATTCCTGTCTGAACTAACCCATGGAAAAGACATCGTAGTAACAACATGCACTTGAGAACCATCCCGCGAAAGCTCTGAATCACTTAAAGATATTACCGCCTCAGAAGTCCGCCCCATCCCCAAATGGACAACTCTAACATAAAGCCCATTCGAAATAACGTCACCACCAGCAAACTCCAACTGCTCCGCAAAAACAGCATCAATAATCACTGTCGGCTCAACCCAACGAGCCATCGCAACCTGAACAACCTCCGACACTAACTGCCAACCTGCAAACAAAGTAACATCCTCAGCAATTGGCATATCAAAATCAAACGCTACTTCTGCACCAGCATCTTCAAACCAACCAAGGAACTCATAACCTTCCCGCACCGGATTATCAGGTCTCTCCACAGTAGCACCATTAGCAACAGGCACCTCATCAGCATCAGGAGCACCAACATAATTATAATCAAACGTCACCACAAATATTGTAGATATTGGTGTCCAGTTCGCTGTGGCAACAACATTTTTTGCGGGCATTCTGAAAATTGAAGTTTGGCTATTTAGATTTATTATACCCATGCCACCAGTCACATCAAATTCCCACCCAGAGAATGTGTAACCTTCTCGGATTCCAGCGTTTATGGTGACAAAATCGTCTTCTAGGTAGTTGCCTGTGCCGGATAATTCTGCGTAGCTGTCATGTACAGTTACAGTGTAGTGGTCTCTAAGTGGTAAAAAGTCGGTGACGTAGCTGATGTCATAATTGTTGTATCCCTGTTGTAGAGGTTCAGTCCAAGTGGTAGCAAATATGTGTGTGTTATACGCATCGTCATAATCGGGATCTCTGTCGGTGGCTGTAGAGGCTTGGTTTCTTTCAAACACCATATCAGCACGAACAAATAACTTGTCAAAATCATCTGTACTAAGCCAAATACCACCACCATCACTCACTGCAGTGTTATCCGAAATTACACCATCAATCAAATCTGCGAGGTAAAACATCTGAAGATATAAACCACCCCCACAATCAGCGGTGTTATACGAGATCTCACCACCAAACATACTAAAAAAAACACCAAAATGAGCCACACCACCGCCACCAAGTTCAGCGGTGTTATAAGCAATCATTGCATCGCCCTTCATCTCAAAATTACCCATATTGACCACACCACCACCAAGTTCAGCGGTGTTATACGAGATCTCACCACCAAACATACTAAAAATACCAGCACAATTATACACACCACCACCAAGTTCAGCGGTGTTATACGAGATCTCACCACCAAACATATCAAAAGAATCCGCAAGAACCACCTCAGTAACACTATCCAAACTTACACCACTGACATCAGTAGCATACACACCACCCCCATAACGAGCATTATTATTCGAAATCACACCACCAAACATACTAAAAGAACCATGATAGTTACACACACCACCACCCAAGCCCTGATCACCATATGCGGCATTATTTGAGATCTCACCACCAAACATATCAAAAGTACCTAACATATTGCACACACCACCACCCTGACTAGGCATAAAAGCAAAAAGTCCAGTACCAGCAAAAACATTATTGTCTGAAATTATGCCACCATACATATCAAATGTGCCCTCGTTATACACACCAGCCCCATAAAACCCATAAATCATACTACCACCTGCAAGTATATACTCCATATTGACAGTAATTGTGTTACCTGAAATTTTGCCATCAACCATAACAAGTTCACCACCAGAATTAACAATCACACCATTACCAATAGCTCCATTGTTATGAGTTACAACAATACCAGCCAAAGTCAATACTCCATGATCCTCAACCACAATAGTGGCCTTATTAGATGGGCCGATCAATTTAAAAAATTCATCACCATCAGCATCACTCATCAAAACAATATTTTTGTCAGCAGGAATTCTAAGCATCTCTACAAGTGCAATATCTTGAAGAAAAACAATACCCGTAGGCACACCATTGTCTGCATTATTGATAGCACCTTGAAGTTCCTCTGCAGTTCTAACATGTACATAAACATTCACTAAAGAAGAATCATCAGCTCTTGCCATCAACACACAAGAAGATACACAAGAAATCAACAACACAAACAATAAAGAAACACACAACAAACTTTTACGGAGACCATGTAACTTAAAGTTGGAATTTAATAAACTTACCATTGACATATACACCTACATGATATGTTTTAATAAGAGAATAAGCGCTTGCACCTAATAAACGTTAAAAACACACAATACATAGAACAGAATATGGTAGAAATTTTTATAGCCCAAACATATAATCAAAATCATTACAATACCAAAGCCAGTATCAAGCAAAAAAAGGGTAACTATTGTTAAGCACACGCACATGAACTAAAAGAAACATCGCATAGAATGATCTGGGTGTTTGTGGAGTGTAACACATGTTTGGAATAAAAAAATACAGCTATAAATCTAATTAAATTATAACCACTTATTTCCACAAAAACTACAGAACTATAACTTCATAAAAAACCAAGAAAAATGGAGTAGTGACAGTTTACCGCTTTTTGAGTTTTTTGGGAATTTAAATGATGAAGGAAAACGAAAGGATCTGAAAGGCGCCGGGAATGGGATTCGAACCCATGCGGACCGGATGATCCACGGGCTCTCAAGGCCCGCGCGTTAACCACTCTGCCATCCCGGCA